>JAGAAW010000010.1 GCA_017615055.1 Fibrobacter sp. | reverse complement strand
GTGCAGTTATTAGTTAATAGTTGCTAGTTACTAGTATAGCTTTTATCAAGAAACTTCTCGCTATAAGAAATCCTAGTAACTAGTAACTCAGAACTCGGAACTGGAAATAGCCGCCTCGTGGCTATTTCCTGCGCATCCAGAAGGCGAGGAATACAATCACCGACAGGATACAGACTGCGATGATGCCCCAGAAGGCTATCGCCGATCCGGTGAGCGCGTCGCCGTTCATGCCGAAGGGCAACTTCACGTTCATGCCGAACAAGCTCGCGAAGAACGTCGGGAGCGATATAGAAATCGTCACGATGGTCAAGTTCTTCATCAACTGGTTCACGTTGTTGTTGATGACGCTTGCACGTGCATCCATCATGGACGTCAAGATGTTTGCGTAGATGTTTGCCTGTTGCAGACTCTGGCCGTTCTCAATCTGGATGTCTTCGAGCAGTTCGCGCTCGGCTTCGGTCCAGTTGAGGCTGCGGCCCATCTGGAGTTTTTTCAGGAGCGTGTCGTTGCTGTTGAGTGCGCTCACGTAGTAGATCAAACCCTTGTTCAAACTAAACATGCTGAGCAGGTACTTATTCTCCATCGAGGTGTTCAGGCGCAGTTCCAAATCGTCGTTGATGCGGTTGATAATGCGCAGGTGCTCGTTAAAGTGAGATATCGCGAAACTCAGCACGCGAAGCACGAAGGTGTTGAGGCTGTCAATTTTTGAGAAACGACGTTCATCCGTTACGGGAATGTCGCTGTCGGTCAGGAGCAGCACCCAGTCCTTGAAGATGAATATGCCGAAAGATTCCACGCGGAACTGGAAATTGTCCTCGGCGGAATAGTTCTTCGGCTTCTTGAACACGATGGTCGTAAAGTCGTCGTCGTACTCGATACGGGAAAGCTCGTCGGAGTCGAATGCGGAGGCGATGGTATGCTCGGTGATCTCGTATTCCTTGACCAGGACGCTGCGCTGTTCCTGGCTGAGGGAGCCCATGATGACGATGTCAGCCGCATCTTCGTTCGGGGCGCCAACAATGCGGCCCGATTCGATTTTGTAATACTTGAGCATACCGCCCCCTTTGATCGAACGCGGGTAAATATAGTAAATGGCTCAGGACGACCGGTATTTTGTAAGCAATAAAAAAGCCCCGGCAGGCGCCGGGGACTTTTGAACTCGTTGTCCAGAAGGTGCTTACACGCCCTTCTTGAAGCGGTTGGACCACCATAGAACGATCGGAGAGCAGATGCACACGGAGGAGTAGGTACCGATGAGGATACCGAAGCACTGCACGAGACCGAAGTCGCGGATGGAGGAGCCGCCCATCACGGCGAGGATCACACACACGAACAAGGTCGTGAGGGAGGTCACCATGGTACGGCTGAAGCACTGGTTCATGGAGCGGTTGATGGTTTCGCCGAAGTTTGCGGAACCGTAGACGCTCGTGTTTTCACGGATACGGTCGAAGTTCACGATGGTATCGTTCACGGAGTAACCGATCATTGTCAGGAGCGATGCGATGAGGGCGCCGTCGAAGGAAAGGCTAAACGCGGAGATGAAGCCGAGCGTGATGATGGTATCGTGGACCAGGCCGAGCACGGCGGCCACGCCGAAGCCAAGACCGAACTTGCCGAAACGGAACCACACGTAGAGCAGGATTCCGAGCCAGGCGAGGATTACGGACAAGATAGCATTGAAGCGGAGCTCAGCACCGATGGTCGGACCGACGGTGTCCTTAGCGACGATTTCGCACTTCTGGTTGGCGGCCTCGAAGGCTTTGGCCATGGTGGCTTCGAAGTTAGCGTCGTCGGTACGGAGGCTGACCTGGTAGGAGTTCGCGGAAGTACCGCCCAGAGAGCGGACCTTCGTGCCGGAGATGCCTGCAGCGGAGAGGGCCTTGTTCAGGTCGGTCTCGTGCTTGGCGTCATCCTGGTACTGGATGGTGTAAACCTGACCGCCGGTGAAGTCGATGCTGAAGTCGAATCCCTTGATGGCGATGCATGCGATGCTAGCAACAATAAGAATTGCAGAGACTGCGCCGAACTTGCGACGGTTCGGGATAATCGGGAGGTTCGCCTCGTTGATGGCCTTGATGCCGTTACCGATAGAGAGCGTGGTAGCGTCGCGCTTGGCGAGCTTCCAGTCGAGGATGGCGCGGGTCACCGTGATGGCGCAGAAGAGCGAGGTGAGGATACCGATAGTAAGCGTAAGACCGAAACCCTTCACGGAACCGGTACCAATCTTGTAGAGGATAAGGCCGGTAAGCACGGTCGTCAAGTTGGAGTCGAGAATTGCGGTAAATGCGCGTTCGTAACCCTTGGCGACTGCCGCACGGGCGGTAAGGCCGTTCTTGAGTTCTTCACGGATACGTTCGTAGATAATCACGTTCGCGTCGAGAGACATACCCACGACGAGGATGAAACCTGCGATACCGGGGAGCGTGAGGGTCGCATTGAAGAGCGACATCACGGCGGCGGTCACGAGCGTGTTGATGATCATACCGAGGCTTGCAATGAAACCACCGAGACGGTAGTAGGCCACCATGAAGAGCAAGCAGATAACAAGACCGATGGCGCCGGAACCGAAGCCCTGGGAGATGTTCTCTTCACCGAGGGTGGCACCCACGCTACGGCTTTCAATAATCTTCATCGGGGCCTTGAGGGCACCTGCACGGAGCACGACAGCGAGGCGGTTGGCTTCAGCCATGTCGTCGAGACCGGTAATCTGGGCGTCACCGTTCGGGATGCGGTCCTTGATGACCGGGGCGCTGATGACCTGGTTGTCGAGCACGATAGCCATCTGCTTGTTGATGTTCGCGGCGGTCACAGCAGAGAACTTCTTGGGACCGATGCCGCCGAAGCGGAGCTTGACAGCCACTTCACCGGCGCTCACACCGTCAGCAACACGTTCCGGGCGGGCATCGACGATGTCGTCGCCACCCATTTCTGCACGGCGCTTGAGGAGGTAGAGGCGCTTGGCCTTGACCGGGGAATCGCGGTTGATCTTTTCGAGACCGCTACCGAAGGCGAAAGCGACGTCACGCGGGATGAGCTTCTTGACGCCTTCGAGTTCGAGAATCTTCTTGACCTTCTCGATGTTCTCTTCGGCGATGAATCCGCCGTTGCCGAACTGGAGGTAGTAATCGCTGAATGCCTTGCCGACCTCGGATGCCGGTACGGTTTCGGTGACGGAGTCAGAAACGGTGGAATCTTCAGCCTTTGCCGTCTGGACGGAACCGCCGAGCAGTTCTTCGTCGGAGAGGGCCTTGGTGGTATCCTTGGCAGAATCGACCTTGGCGACCGTGGAATCCGCAGCGGCGGAGTCGGCGACCGTAGAATCAGTGGCCACGTCGGTGGTCTGGCGGGTCAGGTACTGGTTCAGGAGCGTCGTTACCGTATTGAACTTTTCCGCTTCGGCGAGAATCTTGAATTCAAGCTTTGCGGTGGAACCCACGAGGGCCTTTGCGGTAGAATCGTCTACGCCGGCAAGTTCGACCAGGATGCGGTCGTCGCCGGAGGGCGAAATCTGCGGTTCGGAAAGACCGTACTGGTCAACGCGGTTACGGATGATTTCGAGGGACTGCTTCTGGATGTCCTGGATATCGTCGTCTTCCTTGAGACCGGACTTGTCGATCTGGAGCGTAATGCTCGTACCGCCGGCGAGGTCGAGGCCGAAATTGATGGACCTGGAGGACAGTTTCGGATTTTCCTTGAGGAAGGCCTTCTTTTCGTCACCCTTCTTGGAGTGAACCTGGATGGAGGGCCATACCGTGTAGGCCGAGAGTGCAATGACGAGGAGAATTAATATTTCTCGCATGCCGAATGTATGTTTGTTCATTTGTAATCCCTTAATAAGGCATTAATACGCATTTAGTTGCGGGTCAAATGTAGAAAAATTTGACCTCAAATGGGGGAGGATTCCCCCTGATTGTAGCCTGCAAAGCGGTCTTCCATCATCCCCCTGCCTAGGGGGATACCCCTAAATCGGTGTTCTTTATGCAACGGACGGAGTAGGCCCAATCCTTGCCCCCGTACATACCTAGGCCTACGCCATGCTGGGGAGGAGTTTTAAGACCGCCATATATACTGCTTGAGCCTGCATACTGTGCATCCCAATCGTGCTCGCCCGATTCAGACGAAGTCCAAAAATAGGCGCTTTCGGGATTGCTTTCCGATGAAAAATACAAGTCTACGTCCTGCCTATGTCCGCCAGGAAGCATCGAGAAACCGAAATCATCCGTGCCGTTTCCATAACCCCAACCGCTTGACGAGCGGAGAACCAAAGCCGCATTGCCTTTATTTTTACGGTCCGCTGTCGTAATCAGGGTGAGCCATTCGTCGCGACTAGGCAAATGCCAACCGTCGGGACATATGCCCTGAATGTCGCCTGTAAAATTGCAAACCCTGAAATTGCCGCAGTCCATCGGGTTATCCGCATCGTTTGCCAATGCGACCGAATCAATGGCTGCAGCCCATGTATATAGGCGCCCAGTTATATTGCAATGTTCCTGTTTATTGTTGAAACACCAGCTTCTTTCTTTCAGGCTGGGAGTCTGCACGCTGTCGTCGTAGTTGAGGTTTTCCGCCATCCAAACCTGGTCGCCGATTTTCACCGTCTTGTAGACTTTGCCGTCACGTGAATCCGTTATGCTGTCGTATGCAATATCCGGGTTCATGCGAGCTTCCTTGGGCACATCCCAGCTCCATTCATACAAGGGATTCGATGAAGACGAAAATGGAACGACACTGCTGGATGAGACTATGCCGATGCTGCTTGAAGAGATGGCAACAATACTGCTAGAAGATTCGGGCTGGATATAGGAAGAACTGGGCTCGGCAGAAAACTCTTCGGGCCAGGTTAATTTTCCGGTATCCTCGTCGCAGGCCATGAAGAGGGTGGCTGCCGCGAGGAAGAGAATATTCTTCTTCATCGACATACTGTATTAAAAATATACTAATTGACGAAATATCGTTAGGTATAATCTTGAAAATATCTGTTACCGGATACTAAAAGATGGTTCGTTCTCGGCGAGCGTGATGGCGAGCGTCATCTTTTTGCGGCCGAGGGTGCGGACTACCGAGAAGGTGTCGCCTTCGCGGACGATTTCCATTTTGCCGTCGCGGAGGACGGGGCTGCTGCTCCGCATTTCGGTGAGTTCTTTCACCAGCGCGTAGACGGGTTCCTGCTGCATTTCGGGCAGTTTTTCCCAGGGGACGCTCCGGCGGTTATCGGGGTCCTTGCCGCCAAGCATTCCGAGCTCCTCCCCGTAGTAAATGCAGGGGGCGCCGGGCATGAAGAACATCAGGGTGAGCGCGAACTTGATACGGGCCCAGCAGGCACAGGGCTGCGACTTGAGTCGCGTGGTGTCGTGGCTCCCGAGCAGGTTCATGGGGATGTCGCCACGACCCACAGGGAACGCTTCTTGCAGGCGGTTGCAGAACTCTTCGGTTGAAATCGGGTTCTCGTCGAAGAGGTACTTCATGACTGCCTTGCGGAAAAGGTAGTTCATCACGCCGTCGTACTGGTCGCCTTGTAGCCAGCGCTCGGGCGCATCCCAGATTTCGCCCACGATATAGGCTTCCGGGTTGATCGCCTTCACGCGCTTGCGGAATTCCTGCCAGAAGCTGTCGTCGTCGATTTCGTTCGGCACGTCGAGGCGCCAGCCGTCAATGCCGCGCTTGGTCCAGTATTCGGCAACGGAGAAAAGGTACTCGCGCACTTCTGCGCAGTCCGTGTTGAATTTCGGGAGCGCGGGAAAATTCCACCAGCATTCATAATTGGGCTTGCCGGAGTAGGCGTTCAGGGGCCATCCCTTTACGTGGAACCAGTCCACGTACGGCGAGTTTTGCCCGAGTTCCATGAGGCTGTTGAACTGGAAGAACCCGCGGGAGCAGTGGTTGAAAACGCCGTCCAGAATAATGCGCAGCCCGAGTTTGTGCGCCTTTTTGACGAGGCGGTCAAAATCCTTGAGGGTGCCGAGAACCGGGTCGATTTCGAAGTAGTCCACCGTATGGTAGCGGTGGTTGGAATTGCTCTTGAAAATCGGACAGAGGTAAATCGCGTTGGCACCGAGGTCTTTGATGTATTCTAGTTTGTCTTCAATGCCGGTGAGATTCCCGCCGAACATGTTCTCGCGCGTGGGTTTGGTACCCCACGGCACGAACTTGCCTACGGCATGGTAACGCTCCGAACGGCAGAACCGGTCGGGGAATATCTGGTAGAAGATGGCGTCCTTGACCCAGGCAGGAGCAAACATAGGCAATGTGTAGTGTGAAGTGTGTGATGTGAAATGGAATAATCAGTCATTCCACATTCCACATTTCACATTGATTTAAATCTTCCACATGGGGCGGCGTTTGCGGACGTCGACCAGCTTGCGGATTTCGGAGTTCAGGGAATTGTTCGATTCCAGTTCCTCGATAGACACGGGAATCCTGTATGTCCAGTTCTTGCCACCGACGGTACCGGGGATGTTCACGCGTTCTTCGTCGGCGGGGACTTCGGAAAGTGTCGCCGAGAGCGCGAAGTAATCCTGTACGGGCAGAATGCAGAACAGGCTGTTCGAGGAGAACACGTGCGCGAGGATATCGCGGACCACCGGAGGCGTGAGCGTTTCGGGCGCGGTGCCGGAAAACTGCGCATGGGACCAGTACAGGTCGCGGTCAAAGTCGGGTTCGGTCCAGAGCCCGCGCAGGCTCGAGGTGTCGTGGCAGCTGGTAGTGCACACGGAGAGTCGCGGGTATTCTGCCATGTCGTAGTACGGGGAATACGGTGCATCCCAGTTGCGGGCCCAGCGTTCGATGCGCAGCGACAGGATGTTGAGCTTCTTGAGCACCACGGGTACGCAATGCGGCACGGCGCCCAGGTCTTCGGCGCACACGAGCATGTCGGTCTCGTTCGCGAGCACGGAGAGCAACTTGGTGGCGTTCTGTTCCCACAGGCCTTCCTGTGCCGATTCGTTTTCGTGGATGAGGCGCTTGAGGGTTTCCTGTTCGTTCTGCGGGAGCGTGCCGAGCACGGGCTGGTTGTACCAGTACCAGAACGGGTAATAGGTGTTCTCGTCGCCCGCCGGGATAAAGATGCGGTTCCAGTAGACCTTCAGGAGCGCGTCCTTCACGTTCTGCGGTTCGTCGAGGCTGGTAATCGCGCGCTCGTTGTAGAATTCCGGCTTGAACACGAAGCGAGTCGCCTCGTTCGGGAGGCTCTCGAAGTAGACGGAGATGATGTTCTCGGTCTCGTCGCCGAGGAATTCGCGGAGCTGGTCTACGGAGTAGTTCGGGCGGCGCAGGTATTCGAGCGTCTCGCGGCTAAAGCCCGCGCTGTGGAGCAGTTCCCACGTGAGCGGGATGCACGGGTTGAACCTGCCGAGGATACCGGTGACTTCGCGCTGCGGGATAGACCAGATGCGGAAGAAACCGAGCACGTGGTCGATACGGTAGGCGTGGTAGAACTTGCTTGCCTGTGCGAGGCGGTCTTTCCACCAGCGGAATCCGTCCTTCTCGAGAACGTCCCAGCGGTAGGTGGGGAATCCCCAGTTCTGCCCGCTGTAGCTGAACATATCAGGGGGAGCGCCCGCGCGATCGTCGAGCGAGAAGTAGTTGCGGTTCGCCCACACGTCGGCGCTGTCCTCGTTGATGAGGATAGGAATGTCGCCCTTGATATGGATGCCGAGTTTAGAAATCTCGGTCACTGCGGCAGTGAACTGCAGTTCTGCGACAAACTGCATCCAGGCCTGGTAGAGCATTTCCTTCTGGTTCTTGCTCCAGAGCTTATCGATGTCGTCGGCTGTCGGATTCTGGAATTTTTTCCAGTCCTTCCAGCTTGATTCGCCGTTCTGTGCCTTGAGCATGGCATACGCGCAGTAGCCCTTTGCCCAGGCGTTCGCGTCGATCCACTTCAGGAGTTCCTTGTCCTTCTTGAGCTGGTCGAAGCGGTTGTTGAAAATCTTCTTGAGGATGTTCCGCTTCCAGGTAGAAATCTTGTAGTAGTCAATCTTTTCCTGGTTGTCGAATTCTTCCTTGGCCTGGTCGATTTCTTCTTCGAACTCGCCGGAACCGCTCACCGCCTGTATGTTTATGAATACGGGGTTCAGGGCGAACGCGCTTCGTGCACTGTAGGGGCTCGCCTCTGCGCCGGTATCGTTAACCGGCAAAAGCTGGATAATGTTGAAATCGCAAAGTTTGCACCACTTGGCAAACGGGATAAGGTCGAGAAATTCGCCGATGCCAACCCCGGACTTGCTACGAAGGCTAAACAGGGGGATGGCAACGCCACTCTGGAATGTAGAAATGTCACCGTAACGCATGCGATAAATATAAATATTAGTTACGGGCGGTTATGCTACATATTTGCTATATTCCCTTACATGAGTATTTGTCCGTTTTGCAAGACTGAGGTGGTTGCCGCGAAGATAGGGCACCTGACGCTCCGCGTTTGCCCCAAGTGCTATTCGACGTTCTTCCCGTGCGACCAGACGATGGCGCTCCGGGGTGACCTGCCGGATCGTTCCCGCGAGATGTGGTACGAGGCGCTCAAGGCGAAGAACCCCGTGGACCCCGACATGACGGGTGCCTGCTGTATCGACCATGGCGAGCCTCTCGTAGATGGCAACATTCCCGACTACGGCCTGCCGGGCAAGGTGACTACCTGCTGCAAGATGTTCCACCTGCCCCCGTCGCAGATGCTCACGATTCTGAAGCGCACGATTGATTCGCCGTTCCAGAAACCCAGTGCAAACGGCAAACATCATTTCTTCTTTATCCGCGCAATCGATTCGCTGGTAAATAAGTGGTTTGGAGAGAAAATGCCCGAGGTCGACCCCTTGGACGAGATACCGTATAACCTCCACCTGAAGAAGATATTCGAATAAGATGAAAAAGACATACGCGGTTCTTGCACTTATCGCTGTTGCGATTCTTGTCGCTTATACATTGCTCCCTGATCGTTCGTTCAAGGAAGACCTTTTGCCTGTGCCTGAAGGCGCAACACTCGACGGGTACGACGACCGCTCCGATGGAGGGGCGTCGGAAGCAAGCCTCAGCGTGAATGGCGGTGAAGCCGAATTCTCGTGCATGCTCGGGGCCGATACCGTAAAGTTTGCGTGGTGCGGGCTCCTCTGGAACCTGGACCCCGAAGGCAAGAAGGATTACCGGAACTGGACCTTTGTCGACAGCGTCTATATTGACGTGGAGGCCCGGGGCATAAAGGAAATCATCGTGAAGGTGTGGACGTTCGACCCGGACGTGACCGATATCGGAAAGCCCGAGACATTCAAGCTGCTCCTGAAGGAAGTTCCCGTGAAGGAGGGCAGGCAGCGCGTGGCGATTCCGATGGAACAGTTCTATACGCCTGACTTCTGGTACGAAACGGCGAAGGTCTCGCAGGAATTCAACAAGCGCCACCAGGAAACCGTCGCGCGCGTCGAGATTGTGCCGGGCTGGGACCACCCCCGCGGTAAAAAGTTTACCCTCAAAATACATGAAGTTTCTTTCTGGGGAATCAGCAACCTGTACTTTGGCATCGTGCTTATCTCGTTTATCTTGCTGACTATTGCTGCCGTGGGACTGCGCCACAAGACGGGGAACGATGAATCTAAGAAGTAAGGTTATCTTACTTGCGGTTTTTCTGATTGCACTTGGCGTGTGGGCGTGGGCATTCCTCTCGTTCCGTCAGGTCGCGTGTACGTTCTACCCGCAGGGCGCATATCCGCTCTATTCGCTCGATGATTCCGCCTTCGGCGGCACCTCCACCTGCGACGTGCAGGCGGGCGATACGCTGCTTAATGTAAGCATCAACGTGCGTTCGGGTGTCGCATACCCGGCGGTGGGCGTCGGGTTCAACCTCAATTCCGTGAACAGCCGTCCCGTAGGGCATTTCGACTTTTCGCAGTTCGATTCCATGGAGGTCACGTTCGCGACAAGGTACATGCGTACTGTCATGGTGCGTGTGTTGACGGACGACCCGGTATATACGAAGGAAGGCTTCCGCGAAACGTTGCGCCCTGTGGTAATGAGCATCCCTGCATCTCGGTCGTTTACTAGCGAACGCTTTGCGATAAACCAGTTTAGGACTGCCGTATGGTGGATTGCCGCCATGGGCATGGAAGAGGATGACGGCCTCACGTACCTGCACCGCGCGCTTTCGCTCGAGATTGTAAACGGTGATGGTGCCATGCGCGGTATCCCGGACGAAATCGAGGTGAAGTCGGTAAGCGCGTGGGGCATCGATCGGGATTTTGAACGGACGATGTTTATCGTGCTTGCGCTTATCGCTGTTGCATTCGTGCTGGGCGAGTTGAAACTTTTCGGGGTGCTTGATAGAAAGGCAGCCCAAAAGATAGGGAGGAAAAATGACTAAACACTGGACCCTTGACCGTGTAATGCGGTTTATACTCTGGACGGTGGGGCTCGGGATTTCGCTTGCGCTGGTGTATTACCTGCGGGGCGTGCTGTTCCCGTTCTTTGCGGCGTTCCTTATTGCCTACATTGTTGACCCTATCGTGAACAAGTTGCAGACGAAGGTAAAAAAGCGCGTTATTGCGGTCATCATCGTGCTGCTCGCGTTCGCCCTGATACTTTTCGGTATCGGTAAATTATTCATTCCACAAATCGTGCGTGAAGTCCAGACGCTAGGGGTGTTGATTGCGCGCATGTTTACGGACTCCGAATGGTCCTCGCGTCTGAACGAGTTCTTGCCTGCGAACTTGTGGGAGACTGTCCGCGAGATGATCTCTTGGGACAAGGTTGCTGCCGCCATGCAGCACATGGATTTTTGGAGTGAAGTGCAGAGTATTGCATCGAAGGTCCTGCCCGGTGCGTGGGGTGTGCTTTCCTATACGGGTACGGTTGTCGTGTGGTTCTCGAGTGCGGCAATCATTTTCATGTACCTCGTGTTCATCATGCTCGATATGCATAAGATTCGTAACGGTATGTTGAATGTGTTTCCGGTGCGTTTCCGCCGCAAGGCTAGTTTGTTTGCAATGGATACAGACAAATTCATGGGAAACTACTTCCGTGCTCAGGCGCTGGTCGCCCTTATCGTCGGAATCCTTTACGCTATTGGCTTTGGCGTGATGGGACTGCCTATGGGGGTCGCCTTTGGTCTCTTCTCCGGTGCGCTCAATATGATTCCGTACATGCAACTCACGACCATTCCGCTCGCACTGCTACTGGCGGTCGTCCATGCGCTCAACACCGGACTGCCGTTCTGGGAAGTCGCTCTCATCATCGGCTCTATCTATCTGGTGGTGCAGGTTATCGAGGACTTTTTCCTTGTGCCGCGCATCGTTGGAGGCTCTATGGACTTGCCTCCGGTAGGCATTCTTCTCTCGCTTTCTATATGGGGTAAGTTGTTGGGCTTCTTGGGTTTACTTGTTGCAATACCCTTCACTTGCATATGCCTTGTATACCTCAAGAGGTTCCATGAAAAGACTGCCGAAGCGGAATCTACCGAGGTCGGACCACCGCCCGAGGCTTGATTTTAAAGGGCTCGGAAAAAGACACTTTTTTTAAAAAAAGTATTCCACATGCCGAAAAAAAAGGTATAATATCACCATACAATTAATCTCAACAACTCAAGGAGTTAAAAAATGAACAAACAAGAACTCATCGACGCCATCCTCGCTAACAAGGAAGCTGGTATTGAATCTAAGGCTGCTGCTGCTCGTGCTCTCGACGCTGTGCTCGATGGCATCGCCGCTGGCATCAAGAAGGACGGCAACGTCCAGCTGATCGGCTTCGGTACCTTCTCTGTCAAGTCCCGCGCTGCCCGTACCGGCCGCAACCCGCAGACTGGCGCCACCATCAAGATCAAGGCCTCCAAGACCGTCGGCTTCAAGGCCGGTGCTGCTCTCAAGGCTGACGCTGCTAAGACCAAGGCTAAGAAGTAATCTTAACTTGCCTTAAAAGCAATTCAAGGGACCGCCTGCAAGGGCGGTTTCTTTTTTTTCCTCCCTTGTCGCATAACGAAAAAGCCCCGCAATAATGCGGGGCTTTCGAGTGGTCGATACAGAACTCGAATCTGTGACCTCCACCATGTCAAGGTGGCGCTCTAACCAACTGAGCTAATCGACCATTAAGGTAGCCCAATAGTAGAAACTTGTACCCGTTTTGTCAAGGGGCGATTTTGACCCGTTTTTGGGGGTCTAGCGGTATTCTACGGGTATCCAGTAGCGGAATCGGCCGCTGATTTTCAGCTTCGGGAGCGTGTCGATGCAGTGCCCGTTCCGGCAGTCCGTGGCGTAGAGTTCCAGGTCGGCGGTCCAGGTGGAATCGTCCTTCTGGTCTATGTGTACGGTGCTGTTTTCGGCAAAAATACGCCCCTGCTCGGAAAATTCCATGCTGAACCAGGAATATTCCTGCACGGGCGCGTTGTCGCCTAGCTTGGGGTTGTTCACCATGAAGGCAATCTGGTCCCCACGGCTACTTTCCTCGAGTTGCGTCTTTACGTAAATGTAGTGGTGGCTGTTGCGGATAAAGGGCACTTCCACGTCGTCCGGTCCGAGCTCGATGGTGTGACTCTCGCCATCATTTACTTTGTACTTAATATAGCCGCCGCCCTTCACTTCCCAGCTGTCGTTGATGCCGCTGCAGGCAAGGAGCGTAAACGCCCCCGCCACCAGTGCGGTTGCAATAGTCGGGAATTTTAGGCGTGGGTGCATCGCGTGCCTAGTTCCTCACCTCGCCATCTGCGGGCGGATTCGCGTGCTGCTGCTTTGCCCGCGGGTCCTCGAGAATGTAGAGCGGCAGGAAAATGAGTTCCTCGCCATCGACGATAAGGCGCACGATGTACTTGTCGGGGCGCGTAATCTGCAGGCGCTGCATGTTGAGCACCAGGTTGATTGCTGCCGTGTCAAGCCCGGTGGCGACTGGCTCGAAAGGAATATTCGATTCCATGACGGGTACGATCGGGTGGCCGCAAACGTCCTCGATGGAGAGCGCCAGTTTGTGTGTGCCTGTTTCGGAACGCTGGTAGCGGATACGGAATGCGGCTGCGCATTGCGGTATCACGAAGGGGAACTGTGCGGGGAACACGCGGTCAAAAGCACCCAGAATGTTGAGCCTTCCGCCAATGCCGTTCGCGGTGGCTGCATCACAAATCGCTGCTATTTCGATATTCATTAAAATCTCCGTTATTTAAAATCAGTGTACTGTCCAGGTATCTGCAACATACTTCATGACGATGGGTCCGAAGTTCGCGCCCCTACCGCCTGCATTTTCCCAGGCAAGCATGGAAATGTAGACCTTCCCGTTGCCGGCGATGGCGATGTTCGGGACAGATCCACGCAGGTAGTAGCCCTTGCTGTTGTAGAATACCGTCTTGAAGTAGGGCAGTTCGTTTTCGCCCATGAGTTTCCAGGTGTTCCCGTCTAGCTTGAACACGTGGCTCTGTGCGAGTGAGGGCTTGCCCTTGTCATCGACAATGGCGTAGAGCTTGCCGTCGTAAGCCTTGATGTAGATATGGTAGGCAAGGAGGCCTTCGTGGATAGATGCCCCATATACGCCCGACTTGTCCCACGTGATGGAATTCGTACCCACGCTTCCCTTGTACACGTACGGGCCGTAGTGCTCGGTATCGCGGTTCAGGAATCCCATGTAGAGCGTGTTGCCAGAAACGGCGAGGTTCACCCCGTTCACGTTGGTCGAAATCTTCTCGGAATTCTTCTTCACGCTATACTCGCTGTCGTAAAGCGTGTAGTAGGACTGGTAGGCCGAGGTGGTATCGACAAAGACGAATGCCAGTGAGCCGTTCTGCAGGTATGCAGGTTGCAGCTCGCGCATCTTTATCGGATGGTTTGTGTATGTGGTGTCGCAGACGGTTTTCCTGGGTTTTGAAGTCGTCTGGTGGCAGTTGCTAGTGTCATATGTCTGGTACGTGGGTACGCTCACGTTTGCGGTAACCCATGCGGAACCGTTCCAGCGGCTGAATACGGATGCCTTCGTATCGGCCATGATGTAACTCACGAGCGGGTTGCCAGAAGTGGGGTGGCAGTCGAGAGAGACGCTCGATACCCCTTCGATGGCGCCGCCCATGTTGGCCCAGGGGGAAGTCCCGCTGGCAGACTTATAGACGGTGAGCTTGCCTGCGCTGGTGAGTACGGCGAGGTAGAGGTCGGAACCGCCCGCCTTGATGCGGAGCTGTGTGATGGAATCGGTTGCGGTAATCGCGCTCGTGCTGAGGTCATTCCATGTGGTGTCTACGAGGTACTTTGTTGCGACCGTGGTAGCATTCTTCAGGTAGGCGATTACAGGCTTGTTCCCTATGGTCTCGAGTACCGGCGGGGTTGTCATCTTGCTGTACTCTATCACAGTATCTTGCGCCTGGTTGCGCCATGCCTTGCGGAAGTACACCTTGCGGCAGACTTCTTCGGCACGGTGCCTGGCATAGAATGCCTGCGTCACGTATTCTGCGGAACTGTCGCGGTAGTCGAGGCAGATGGTCATGGAGTTCTCGCGGGTACTGCGGATAAACGCGGAGTTGAACTCGAGTGTACTGGTGTCAAGAGAACCGTCATGGTTACCCTGATAGTAGTTGCCGTCGACGTTGCTGAAGTTCCACCAGAAATCCTGCATGCTGGCATTACCGATGGTGCCGAGCGTGGAATTCTGACCGCCCCATTCCGACGTGTAGAAGTAGTAGGGCTCTCCGCTGTCGAATGACTCGTCGCCACTCCATGGGTACACCGTATCGGCTGCGGTAATCACGCCCACAGGCGATACCTTGATGATGTGGATTTGCGTGGTGTCGCGGAACTCGGCTTTGGTACTCGATTCCTCGGCGGTGACGACGCAGTAGATGTCCCTGCCGTCCATGGTAAAGCTGCCTTCGCGGTAGTCGTAGAAACTAGAGCCGTTCGCGTAGTAGTCGTAGCGGGTAACGTGACTTTCGAGCGAGGTGTCCTTCTTGGCGTCGAAGCATTCCCAGGTGAACCAGCTGATTCCCTGCCATACGTCGTTCACGCTGGCATTGAGTTCAAATTGTTCGCCTGCGCTGATATAGATTTCCTCGTCCTTCACGTTGATGATAGGCGTTTCTGTCGAGAAGATGATATTCATGGTATCCGTTGCCGTATTGCCGTCATCGTCTGTTACGCGGGCAATGCAGTAGAACGTGGCGACGGCGGCAGGCGCCTTCCATACGGTATCGAACTGCGAGACGGTCTTCCAGCGGTTTGCGATGTCGGAAGGTGCTCCGCAGCTCCACTCGCGCTTGACGATTTCGCCCGGATAGTCGGGGTAGTCGTAGGCGGTCGCGTTCAGTACGATGTTGTAGCCCTCGCGCACGATTGCAGATTCGTTTGCGACAATAACGGTCGGCGGCGCCTGAATGATGTCGATGAACGTTGTGTCGCGTGCGGTGTTACCGTCGTCGTCGGTGACGCGGATAATGCAGCGGTAGTCATCCTGCGCGGTGGCGGGCATGACTGCGGAATAGCTCGGCGAGGTTGTGCTGGAGTAGGTGAACCCGATATTTGCCGTCCCTGCAGATCCGCAGCCCCATTCGTAGAGCGCGATTTCGCCGTAACGGTCGTTCGCGATGGCGTCGAGCCTGATGGTATCCTTGATGGTGACGGTGTAGTTCCCGAGCACCTCGACGGTGGGCGGATCCTGCAACACGGTGAATGTCGCGGTATCGCGCGCGGTGTTGTTGTCGTCGTCGGTAACCTGGATTGCGCAGTACCATGTGCAGGCTTCGGGCGGCATGGTGACCGTCGGCGCGCTTGCCGAAATGGATGTCCAGTTGTTCAGGTTTGCCTTGATGCTGTCGCAGGCAATATCGTAGCCGACAAGGTGCCCGAGGGTATCGACCGCAATGAAGTCGATTCGCGTCTGGTCCTTGATGGTGAGCGTCAGGTTCTTCTTGTTTATCGAAATAAAGGGGAGGTCCAGAAGCACGCGGAATGAGAGCGTATCGCTCGCGGTCTCGCCGTCGTCATCGGTGACGCGGACTATGCAGCGGTAATTGTTTGTCGCCGTACCTGACATGTGGAGCGAGACGGGCACATCCGTGATGCTCTTTGTAGGCGGGTCGATTAGTTTCTCCTCATCGAAGGTGAACATGGTGCCGTTGGAGCAGCCCCAGTCGACTTTCGTGATGGTGCCGAACTTGTCGCTTGCGCTTACCGTGACCTCGGCATACGAATTGATCTTGTGGCGGTCGTCGTTGCTGTTCTGCCTTACGCGGATGGTGGGCGGGTCTGCAATGACGTTCACCCGTAGCGTATCGCGTGCCACCTTCGAATCGTTATTGGTGATGGTCACGATAAGCTTCTTTTCTCCGGTGCTTGCCCAACTGTAATCGCCCGAAGTGGTGTTATTTGCGATGCAGTTGTCTTCGCCCACGCATGTCCATGTGAGGGTGTAGGCTTCATCGCCCGGGGTGATGTTGTTCGCATAGGCGAACACTTCGAATGCAATCAGGTCGTTCTTCGAGATAATAGTGTCGTTTGCCGGCGTCTCGAAATAGACTGCGGGCCCGTCGCTGTAGAACCCGAAGCGGACCGTGTTCGATGCAATTCCGTCTTTGGATTTTGCCTGCATGGTGTAGAAGATGCCCGTCTCGATATCCGTGGGCAGGCTGTCCTTATCTATGATGATAGTGGCTACGCTGTCGGTAACCTTCGCCTTGAACGTCTTGCTGCCTACGCTTGCAGTGAATGTGAGGGAATCCGGCATCGGAACGGCGTTTTCGACCTTTGCTGTGAAGGTAATTGATTGCGTGGAGTTCACCATCTTCGATGTCTTGCCATCAATGGAGAGCGTTATAGACGAGGCGTCTACGTAGAACTTTATTTTCGCGGTGTCGGAGACTAGCCCTGCGCTGTCCTTTACGACCAACTTGAACGTGTGTTCGCCATCGGTAATGCCAGTCTCGTTTCGGCTCCAGCTGTTGGTGCTGAAGTAGGACGATTCGACCTCTTTCCCGTCGAGCCATGCCGTTGCACTTGCAACCTGCGAACCGAAGTCGTACAGCTTGAAGTTGAACTGGAAGTCGCGGACATTCAGCGTGTCTATCGGGTCGAATGTGATGATGGGCCTTGACGTGTCGCGCAGGACCATCGTGTCGAGGAACAGCGTGTCGTCGGGGAATACCTGGCGTTTTTTTAAGAGCGTGTCGGCAAAGCGGTAGCCCGAGGTGTCGGTCGCGAGAATGCTGTAGATGCCCGGCTTCAGGTTTATGTCGTACATGCCCTTGTCGTTCGTGTGTGTGTAGAACTTGTTGCCGAGGGTGTCCTGTGCCGTGATGCGGATGGTGGAGTGGCGTCCGGTCCAGCCCTGGTACTTGGCGTAGCCCCAGAGGTTGCCGTCGATGTCCTCGAGGTTCGAGCTTTCGCTAGTCTCGCCCAGGTAGAATTTCCAGGGGCGTTCCTTGTCGCCGTCCTTGATGTGCTTTGCGTACACGGTGTCGTAACCGTCGGTCACCCACACGTCCCAATAGATGATGCCTGCAAGGTTGACCTTGTTGCGCACGAGGGAATCCGGCGTAATCTCGATAATCTCGAAGCTCTTCTCGACGATGTTTGCGGCGATGAGGCTTTCTTCGGGGTCGGTGAAGATGGGCGGGTTACGGCCATCGGGGCTTTTTGCCATACGGATGAAGTAGCGCAGCGAACCCGGGTTGTCCTTGTCTTCGGCACGGTAGTAGAGCGCCTGGCGTTTTTTGCTGCTGAGCGATGCGTTGTCGACCGGCTGAAGCATCTCGATGGTGGGTGGCTGGTTGAAGTGCAGGTACACGGTATCGAGCGTCTCGTTGCCATCGTCGTCGATGGCGATGACGAAGATGGTCTGGTCCCCGAGGGAATCCACGTCATCCTTGACATAGGGGATGGTAATCGTGAGGCTGTCGGTGCCTTCGATTCTTTCTGCCTTCCAGACCTTTGCGGTATCCTTGCCCTTGGCATCGAGGTCCACCTTGAATTTTTCGATGGTGCCACAGGTATCGATGGCGCGGACATTGAACGTGGCGGGCTTCTTGTGGCGTGCCCTTACGGTATCGCGAGGAACGTCGAGCAGGGGAGGCGTATCGATAACACGGATGTAGAGCGGACGGCGGTGCACGCCTGCGGTGTCTATAGCGTTGTTGCCGTCAACGGCACGGAAGATGGGAAAGTACACACCTGCACTATCGAAGGACCAACTCTGAACCCTAGTGTTCTCGCTCGTGATGACGGTATCGCCAAAAATCCATTCGAAGCGGTAGATCTTTTCGGCATAGAGCGGCAGGAACCCCATGAAGTATACGGAGTCGTTCACGGTGACGGTAATGGTATCGGCGATGGAGTCGGCGGGCATGTCGGCATGCCTGATGGAATCCGCGAAGGCTTCGGCGTTATCGAAGGGGTGGGCGAACGCGAAGACTATGGAATGGTTGTCCCTGAGCCGGGGGTTTTCCACGATGGAGGATTCCCTTGAACAGCCATAGAGGGCAGCGATGCATGCTACCAGGGCAAGGATCAGGCAAGAAATTCTCAAACGCATATAGGATTCCTTTTTAAACACGAAACAACGGGGCGCCCGGGGGAGCGTCCTGCATTTTTAAATTTATCTTTTTAATTCGAAAAAACAAACACCCGACTTTGTTTATATATTCTAGTGTGTAGCGTTTTTGAGGTTTTTATGGAAGAAATCCCCCTCTGGTACTGGCTTTTGGTGTTTTTTGCCCTCGGTGCGTGCGTCGGGAGCTTCTACAACGTGATTGTGTACCGCATGCCCCGCGGGATTTCGCTCATAAACCCGCCCAGCCACTGCCCGCTGTGCAAGAAGCATATCCCTATCCGGTACAACCTGCCTATCGTGGGGTGGCTATGGCTCCGCGGGAAGAGCGCCTGCTGCCATCAGCCCATTAGCATCATCTACCCGATAGGGGAGGCCCTGTGCGGGCTTCTGGGCGTGCTTGCGCTGTTCTCTGCCGCGGCAATGAGTGCAGGCTCGGTCTCGCTAGAACTGTTCCGTGCCCCGGTGGTTGAACCCGCGGTGTGGGCGTTTGCGCTTTCGATGTTCTGGCTGTTGCTCGGGGCGTACCCGGTGTGCGCGGTGGATTGCAAGTACAAGCTGATTCCCGATTCCATATCGGTCGGCGGCATTGTCGCGGGCCTGTTGATATCGTTTATACCTGGCGGCGTGACTCCGCTACAGAGTTTGCTGGGCGCCGCGGTTGCGGGTGGCGGTCTCTACCTGATGGGCTGGACTGCGACAAAGCTCCTGAAGAAGGATGCCATGGGGTTTGGCGACGTGAAGCTCCTTGCTGGTTACGGAGCCCTGATGGGTGTGACAGGTGCAGTCGAGACGCTGATTGTTGCCGCCCTGCTCGGGATTATCGTGATGGTCCCCTACGGCAAGTTGCGCAAGAGCGATGATGGTTCGGGCCAGATTCCCTTCGGGCCGTTCCTTGCGGTTGCTGCCCCGCTCATGTACCTGTGGGGCGAGCAGTTGTTTAACTTGTACGTAACGTTCGTTTTCGGGGAATAGCGCGGCATTAAACTGCGCACTTTTTAAACTGCGCGCGTTTCACATGTGTTAAACGGCGCGGTCTTACTTCACGCGAATCGTTTTTTGCATGTTGCGCGAGCCGTCGCGCACCTGCATGATGTATATCCCGCGGGGCAGGCCGTTCGTACTGATTGCCGCTCCGGTACTTTCGCGCAGCAGTTTTCCGGTCGTGCTGAAGAGGCGCACGCTTGTTGAACTCGTATATTCCAGGCGGGGTTCCTCCAGCAGGCCTATTGCAGTCGTGCTGTCGGAATCGGGCGGTGCCACAACGTTCACTGCGGTCAGTTCCACTTGGTCCAGGTTCGGACCGTCGTTCCCGCCGACAGTGGCGAACGTGATGTAGCTTGCGCCTGCGGGGAGCTTGATGTCGGCTTCTTTCGTCACGTAGGTAGTCCAGTTCGCGGTGGTTTCAAATTCAAGTTCCTGTGCATCGCCTTCCTCGGTCTTGACGGATAGGCTGCGGGCCGCGTTGCTCCCGTTTGCATACGTCATGGTGAGCTTGTATTCGCCTGCTGCTTCTGTATAGACGGGGACCTTGACTGTCGATGTTCCGGTACCGAAGTTGATGTAGCCTGTGCCGGCAAAGCCCGCATTGGTGCTCTCGTTGATGGCATTCTCGATGATTCCTGTTTCAGCCTGGAACTTGGTGGTTCCCTTCGCTTCGAAACTCGGGGTCAGCCCGATATCGCATTCCGCTGTAATTTCGAGCGTGGCGCTACTCCCATCGAGACCCAGGCCTGCGATGTTTGGTCCGCTTCCGGCGTCAAAAGTCCAGCCGGCGAATGTCCAACCTGCAAACGGCTGTGCGGTGAATGTCGCCTTCTTGCCTTCCATGACCTTGTCGCCCGCGATGTTCGAAATGACGGTTCCGCCAATGGCTTCGCCGATGGTTACCTTGTAATAGGTCGCGTTCGCTTCGACGGTCGTGACTTCGTTGGAATAGGCTCCGAGGCCGCCCATGCTGTTTGCGGCGCGGACCGTAATCTTGGAACCTTCGGCGATGCCGTCCAGCGAGAAACTCGGGGCAACTACGTTCGCCTTGTACTTGCCGTTCACGAACACCACCCAGGCGCGGGCGTTGTCGTCGTCGCTCCACACGATTTCGGCGCCCTGCTGCTCGATTTTCGGAGTGCCCGCCTGCGCCGTCAACTTGGTCGGATCCCAGTTGTCGTTACCCTTGAGCACGTTCTGGAGCGTGTATTTTGCGGCGTCGTTTGCATCCCAGACCGTCTTGAGCGTTGCGGTGGAACCGTCCTTGCTGCCGTCAAAGTAGGTGCGGCGCTTGCTCGTGTTGACGGGGTTCCCGTTGCCGTCCTTGCTGTTGTATTCGCCAAAGACCTTGGGTGCCGAATTCATGTTCTTCTGCCAGCCCTCGGCGGTGGGTTGCGCTATCATTCTAGTGTTCAGGAATACTGTCCTTGCGGTTCCCCACGAACGCCCGAGATAGAATGTCCCGTTGAAACTGTTGTTCGTTACGGTAATTGTCGCATTGTTGAATACGTAACCCCATTCGGTATTGTTCTGCGAAGCGGTAATGTAGCCACCGCTACGGCGCATCACCAGGTTTGTGCCTTCAAAGAACACGTCGCCGTCACCGCAGATAAAATCTACCGTGCCTTCGATTTGCCCGCCTTCCCAGTAGCTACGGCCCTTGCCTCCGTTCAACTTGGTGTAGTAGGTGTCCTGGGTGCTTAGAAGCTTTACGTTCTTGTAGACAAGTTTGTCGCCCACAGTCATCAAGGCATCGTGCCTGCAGGCGCTACCGCAATTGTTCTCGTTGCCGTAATTTGCCTTGTTGTAGAGCGTGATGTCTTGCATGTAGACGCCGTTCGCGCTTACCTTGAGCGTCGCCGTAACGCTGATGCCCTCGTTGATGGACTTGTTGTAGAGCACCGTCTTGTCGGCGCTCTGGCCCACGAGCGAAGTGTTAGATGCCGTGAATGTCGTCATCTGGTTACTGTCGCCGGTAAGGCTCCCGATGTTGTATTCGCCATCGGGGAAGAATATGACGTAGTGGCTCGATTCGCTTGCGCCTGCGGACTTGGCCGCATTCATGGCCGCCTTGAAGTCGCCATCGACGCCGACCACGAAATCGATCTTGCGTTTTTCGACGGCAAAGGAACTTGTTGCAAGGGCTGCACAGAGGAATATGTTCACGCTCTTTTTCATAGGATTACCTTGCCCTTCCGTTTACGCGGAATACCTTGCCGTTGCCGCGCATCAGGTACACGCCCGCGGCGTTGTTGCTGCTGCCGAAATCAACGAAGTAGCGGTCGTTCACCTGTGCGGGAGTGCTGCGCACGCCGCGCGCCCCGATGACGGTTGTAGAATCGCCACCTTCGTTGCCGCCTTCATTGCCGAGTTCCTTTTCGCCGGCGTACAGGTCGGCGCTCATCCAACCGATGTAATCGATGTTTGCCATGCCGTCTTTCGAGAGGCTTTCGAACTTGAGCACGCTGTAGCCCTTGTCGAGTTCCACTTCAACGGATTGCGTTTTCCAGGTGGTCCAACCGCTGGTCGATTCCATGCTCCCGTCTGCGATAAGTGTCTTGTCGCCTACGGTGACGGTGTACCCGCGTGCGGAATTACCACCATTTGCAAAACTGATGTACAGCGTGTACTTGCCCTCGGCTTTTGCCGTCACGCCGTAGGTCACGAAACTTCCCGTCGCGTTGGCAACGTTCGCGTAGCCTTCGCCCACGAACCCGCCGTTGGTCGATTCCTTCAGGCCGTCAATTTCAACAAAGTTCACTCCGTCGATAAACACCTTGCAGGTGTCGCTCCCGCACATCACTGCCGGAGGAGGTGGTTCCACGTAGGTGCCCTGCATTTTTTCGAGCGCGGTCAGGTATGCCGATTCCGTGCTCAGGATTGCGGAACCGTAATCGCCCGCCCACTGGTAACCCGTGCGGCGTTCCTCGCTGATTTTCATGAAGTCCTGCGTCTTGGTGCTTGCGCCGTCGCGGTCGCAGAAGAAGTAGTCGTCGCTGTTCACCTCGTAGAAGCGGAACCACAGTGAGGAACCTGCCTTGTCGACAATGCCGGCCGTCTTGCTGAACGCCTTGTCCGCCAGCTTGTTCTTCTTGTACCAGGCGATGGCGCCCTTGACCGCCTTCTGGATGGCTTCGGTCTGTTCCGGCCAGTTCATCAGGAACCACACCACACCCATCGATTCGTTGCCGGACTTGCTCGGGAGTTCGTACGCGCGGGCGCCCACCGGAGCGAGGCTGTTCGTGTCGTGCTGCGCGCACCATACCGTCAAGGTTCCGTTGTTCACAATCTGCGCCTTGAGCAGATAGTCTATGGCCTTGTCGAGGGCGGACTTCATCTTGTTTCGGGTCGCGTCGTCGATGATGTCGCTATCGAAGGGCGAAGTCCTGTTCGCGATGTCCATCATGGTGACCATTGCGCGGATCATGGCGTTGTCGTTCAACGTAATCTGGTCGCTGTAATTGCCGCGCTTGGGCCACACCTGCGGAAGCCCTCCCTTGGAGCGCTGCATGGTGAGGATAAAGTTCAATGCCTTGTTGAAACTCGACTTGAACGTGCTCTTGTAATTGCTGTTTGTCGTTTCCTTGTAGCGCACCGCCAGCAGGCGCATTTCTTGGATGGTCGCGTTGTTGTCGATTGTGCCGAGGTCACCGCCGTCCTTGGAACGCCATTCCGACTTTTGCCCGCCGGTGTATGCGCTCTTGTACTTGTCGGCCATCGCCTTGTAAAAACCGCCGTTGCTGATCTGCCACGTGGTCATGTTGTAGGTGTACTGGTCGATATCCATGCCGCTTGCCGCGCTCGTGAGTTCCGAGTAGCCGCGGTAGCTGTTGATTTTCGATACGGCGGTTGAGGGCGGAACATAATCTGCCGCCAATGCGAAGGAACCCCAGGAAAGCAGGGCGAGTGTCGCGAGAATTTCAAGTTTCTGTTTACCCATAACATCCTCATCGTCTAGACAACGATACCATACGTCTTTAATCTAACATAATATATATCATTATGCCTGCGGCATGCCGTTTTTTCTATTTACAAGTTGTCCACGGACAACGCCAAAATTGGCGAAATTTGCCTAAAAACGGGATGTTTCCGCTTTTGCTTGTTTACGCAAGAGTCCATTTATATGTAAAAAATCTCCCTATTAGCTGGCGAAAGAGAGTATTTTTTTTTGAAAAAAGGGAAAAAATGATCTTAAAATTTGCAATTCTCGGATGCGGGCATATCGCCACAAAGATGGCTGCCGCGGTCAAGGCGCTCGAAACGCAAAATATGGGCGTGGAATGTTATGCGGTTGCTTCGCGCACGCTGGAAAAGGCGAAAAAGTTTGCCGACGAATACGGGTTCAGCCGTGCCTATGGCAGTTACGAAGAACTTGCGCAGGACTCGGACGTAGACTTGATTTACATTGCAACTCCGCATTCCGAACATTACAACAATATTTTACTTTGTCTAGAACACGGCAGGAACCTGCTTGTGGAGAAGGCGTTTACCGCGAATGCCTTGATGGCGTCGGAAGTAGTTGCGCTTGCCGAAGAGAAGGGCGTGTTCATGAGCGAGGCGATGTGGACCCGCTTTTTGCCGGCGGTAAAGATGGTGAAGGACTGGATTTGCGCGGGCAAGATCGGCAAAATCGAGAGCGTCGAGGCCGACTTCTCGATGCCGCTCTCGCATATCGATCGCCTGCACAAGCCCGAACTTGCGGGCGGTGCGCTGCTTGATCTGGGTATTTACAGTTTGACGTTCGCGGACATCTTCTTGACGGATGAAAAAATCGGCGGTGCGACGAACCATATTGTACAGACCAAGACGAAGTGCGTCAAGTTCCACACGGGCGTAGATGCTACGGACTGGATCGATCTTGTGTATGCGAACGGGCAGGTGGCGCATCTCAAGACTTCGATGGTGGCACCGCTCAAGAACGAGGGCGTCATCTACGGAACTGTGGGCATTATCCGTGTGCAGAACCTCAACGACATGGTGGAAATCCAGCTGTACGATGTCGCCGGGACTCTTGTGGAATCCGTGGAACCGCCCCGCATCGAAAACTGCTACGAGTATGAGGTTCTAGGCTGCAAGGCGGCGCTCGAGAAGGGGTTGAAGGAATGCCCCGAAATGCCGCACGCAAAGACCATGCAGATGATGACGCAGATGGATGGACTCCGCCAGGCATGGGGCGTAAGTTACCCGTTCGAGCTCAGCCCGGGCGAGGTGTGGGACCGTAGCGGCGACAAGTCATTCCTCGAAATTTTCGATATCGAAACGGGCAAGACGGAATTGCTCAAGGAATTCGACTGCGTTATCGAGGCTCCCAACTGGAGTGCCGACGGAAAGTTCCTCACGTACAACAGCGGTGGCCGCATTTACAAGTATGAACTCGCCGACGGAAAGATTACCGAAGTGCCGTCGTATTTCGTGGACAACTGCAACAACGATCACGTCCTTTCTCCCGATGGCGAAGGCCTCTACGTAAGCCACCACACCAGGGAAGATGGCCTCTCGCGCATCTACAAGATTTTCTTTGACGGCCGTATGCCGGAACTCGTGACACCGCTTGCCCCGAGTTACCTGCACGGCATCACTCCCGATGGCAAGATGCTTGCGTATTGCGCCGAACGCAATGGCGAATACGACATCTACACGATTCCTACTGCGGGCGGAAACGAAAAGCAGTTGACAACCGCATTCGGGTTGAACGACGGTCCGGAATACGACTGCGACGGAGAATACATCTGGTTTAACTCGGTACGCACGGGCCGCATGCAGGCCTGGCGCATGAAGGCCGACGGTTCCGAACAGACGCAGATGACATTCGACGCGCATTGGAATACCTGGTTCCCGCATATTTCGCCCGACCGCACGAAGGTCGTGATGCTTGCCTACCACGAGCGCGACGTGCGCCCCGGCGAACACGTGCCCAACAAGAACGTGGAAATCCGGCTAATGACCGGCAGCGACAAAACTGGCTGGAGCGAACCCCGCACAATCATCAAGATGTTCGGTGGGCAGGGAACCATCAACGTGAATTCCTGGGCCCCCGACAGCAAGCGCTTTGCTTACGTAAGGTACGAGAAGGGGTAGGCTTTTTTATATCTTGTAAATGAGCCTGCAAACTTTATTGCGGGCCTTAAAGGAGTTCTGCATGCGTAAGAATCTTGGAGTCAAGGCATATCTGTATCCGCAGCCTACACTGGTGATTGCGACGTACAACGAGGACGGTACCCCGAATGCGATGGTTGCGGCATGGGGCAGCGTGAGCGACACGAACCAGGTCGCCATCTATGTGGCGCATAGCCACAAGACGATGCCGAATATCCTTGCGCGCAAGGCGTTTACGGTGAGCATGGCGAACGAGAAGAACATCAAGGCCATCGACTACCTGGGTGTGACTTCGGGCAACAAGGTTGCAGACAAGTTTGCAAAGTCCGGGCTTACCGCCGTCAAGAGCGAGAACGTGGACGCCCCGCTAATTGCGGAACTCCCGCTCGCGCTCGAATGCAAATTCGTGAGCTATGACGAGGAGTCGGAACTCCTGCTGGGCGAAGTCGTGAACGTGACCGCAGACGAGTCGGCGCTTGACGAGAAGGGGAACCTCTCGGTAGAAAAACTCAAGCCGGTGTGCTACGATTCCGCGGGTCACGGCTATTACGTGATGGAACGTCGCGTGGGCAACGCCTTCAGCGACGGCAAGACTCTCTAGGCCTTACTTTTTCTTTTTGCCCGGGGGGCCTGGCATGAAGGGGTTGCTCGTCGAGGACTTCTCGCTCTTCGCTTCAGTAAGCGTTTCCTGGTTCACGACCACGGAATCGCCGACGGAGAGCCCCTTCAGGATTTGAATATTCACGCCATCGCTGATGCCGGTCTTGACCCTGCGGGGGGCCGCCTTCCCGTCGATGCTGACCCATACGTGGTCGCCCGCGGGTTTCTTTGCGCCGGCACGCTTCTTGAATACGGCCTTTCCTCCCTTTCCGCCACCCGGCGGGCCAAATCCGCCGGGACCGCCTGGGGGCGGGCCGCCTGCGCCCATGTCGGGCGGCGGAGGCGGAAAGTCTCCCTTCGCAAATGCGCTGTCGCCTGCGAGCGAATCGCGGCCCATGCGCGGCGGGAACGGCATGTCCTTCGGGTCTGCCATCGGGGTCCCGTCTGCGGGCGTGAACTTGAGCGCCTTCACGGGGATCGCGATGGCATCCTTCACCTCTTGCGTCACGATGGTGCAGGTTGCCGTCATGCCGGGGAGCAGTTTCTGGTCCGGATTCTCGGCGGTAATCACTACGGTGTAGGTCACCACGTTGCTCGTGGTGGTTGGGTTCAGGCGAACCTCTTGAACACTTCCGTTGAATGTTTCTCCCTGGAAGGCATCGACGGTGAATGTCACGCGCTGATCCTGCTTTACCTGGCCGATGTCCGCCTCGTCGACGGCGGCCATCACCTTCATCTGGCTCAAGTCCTTAGCAATCACGAACAGGGTAGGCGTGCTCATGGAGGCGGCGACGGTCTGGCCCACTTCCACGGCGCGCTTCAGCACCACGCCGTCAATCGGGCTCTTGATGGTCGCGTAGCTCAGGTTGAGCCGTGCCTGGCTTACCTCGTTCTTGCTGCGTTCCGCAGCGAGTTTTGCCGAATTCATGTTGTACTCGGCGGTCTCGAGTTCCACGGCGCTTGCGGCGTTGCTCTCGGAAAGCTTCTTTACGCGGTTGTAGGTCGATTCCTTGTACTTGTAGTCATTCTCGGCGCTACGGTAGGCAATTTCGGCCTGCGTGAGCGTTGCCTTCAGTTTGGACTTGTCGAGCTCAGCAATGACCTGGCCCTTCTTGACCTTGGAATTGAAGTCCACGTAGATTTTCGCGATGTCGCCCGAGACCTGCGTGCCGACTTCCACCTGGTCTACCGGCTCGAGTGTACCTGTTGCCGAAATCGTGGTCGAGATCGTGGTCTGCGTGACCTTCGCGCTCACGAGCGGGCCTGCGGCTTCGCTTGCCTTCTCCGTAAAGAAGAAAAACTTCACGCCGTAGGCGATGCCCGCAAGTATCGCAAGCACAACGACAAGTTTCAGCAGTTTCTTCAAGAAATTCATAAATGCAGCCTAAAAATAGAAAGTATTGCCCTTTTTTCGAGTATTTTGATGCCCGACGGGCCAAAAAGGTTGCATTGTAGGTAAAAAAGGCCTTTATTTGCTTATAAAATAAATTTTATATTAGGTCACATGACCCGCATCAGAAAGAAAGATGACAGTTCCGAGGTCCGCAGCGTTACGCTGGTGGGGCTGGGCTGGAACGTGGTGCTTTCGGTGGGCAAGTTCTTCGCGGGCTATTTTGGCGGCTCCCAGGCGCTTATTGCCGACGCCATCCACAGCGCATCGGATTTCATTACCGACATCGCGATAATCATCGGTTCCAAGTTCTGGAACGCTCCCCCCGATGCGGACCATCCGTACGGACATAGGCGTTTCGAGACGCTCATTTCGGTGGGTATCGGGCTTGCCGTGTGTGCGGTAGGCCTGGGGCTTGGCTACAATGCTGTCATGGCGCTCATTAACGGCGAACAATCGCACCCCGAGTGGATCGCGGCCATCATGGCGGCAGTATCTATCATCGTGAAGGAGGCTCTTTTCCGCTACACGCGCGCGAAGGGCCGTGCCATCCGGAGCGAGGCGGTCGAGGCGAATGCATGGCACCATCGGAGCGATGCGTACAGTTCTATCCCGGTATTGATTGCGGTCCTGTTCGGGATACTCTTCCCGACCCTCTGGTTTGCGGACTCCGTCGGTGCGATTATCGTTTCTTGCTTCATTCTCCATTCCGGTTACGAGATTGCCTGGCCCGGGATACACCGCGTTGCCGACATGGGCGCATCGAAGGAAGTGGCGAAGAAATTGCAGGATATTGCGCTCGGTTGCCCGAACGTTATCAGCATCCACGGGTTCCGCACGCGCTACGTGGGGAGTGACCTGCACGTGGACCTGCATGTGGTAGTGCCTGCCGACATGAGCCTGCTTGCGGCCCATGACCTGGCCGAAGAGGTGGAGCGCAGGCTTATCGATGCGGACGAGAACGTGGTCGATGCGCTGGTGCACATAGACCCGTACAGCGAGGAGCGCGTAAAGCGCGGCGAAATCAAGACGCTTGAACGCTAGGGCGCACGGGCGATGGAAGATTCGCGAAAACTTTTACTAAATTCAATAGTATGAAAGATCTTATGCGAAAGGTTTCTGGTATTGTTGCGTGTGTCGCGGGCGCGCTCATGCTTGCCGCCCCCGCACAGGCGGGCGTAAAGCTCCCCGTGCACAAGGAAGTTCTCGATAACGGGCTCACGGTGCTGCTGCACCCGAACAAGCAGGCGCCTACGGTAAGTTGCCGCCTCTTCTACGTGACGGGTTCCGTTCACGAGGTTCCGGGCAAGTCGGGCCTTGCGCACATCCTGGAGCACGAACTGTTCAAGGGCACCAAGAAGGTGGGCGTTACCGACAGTATTGCCGATGCCGCGTTCATGGCGCGCGAGGACAGCCTGCAGGCGCTTATCCGTCCGGCGAAACTGGCGGGCGATACTGCGACCGTCAAGAAGCTTACCGCCGAGCACGATTCGCTCCTGAACGAGCAGCGCAAGCTCTTTGTGAAGGATGAACTCTGGAATGCATACCAGTCTGCGGGCGGTACTGGCCTCAACGCATTCACGACCGACCTGATGACGGCCTACATCGTGACGCTCCCGAAGGACAAGATTGAGTTGTTCATGTGGCTTGAGTCCGACCGCATGCAGAATGCGGTGCTGCGCGAGTTCTACTCCGAGCGCGATGTGGTGCGCGAGGAACGCCGCATGCGTTACGACGACAAGCCCACGGGCCGATTCTTCGAGACGATGAACTCGCTTATATACGAGGCGTTCCCGTACCGCGTGCCGACCATCGGGTGGCCGAGCGATATCATGAACCTTACCCGCGAAATGGCCGACGAGCATTACCGCAAGTACTACAAGCCGCGCAATGCGATTCTCGTGCTGGCGGGCGATTTGGATACCACCTCCACGATGGAGATGGTGAAGAAGTATTTCGGCAATATCCCTGCGGGCGAGGCGTTCCCGCCGATTACGGTGCGTGACCCGGAACAGGTGGGCGAAAAGCGCTTTACGCAGGTGCGCCCTGATGCACCGAACATCTATTCGCTCGTGTTCAAGACTGCCGAGGTGGGCGACTCGAGCCTGTATGCGCTTGACATTGCGGAGGGCGTGCTGAACGGGCGCTCGGGCAGGCTGTACAAGCGCCTGGTGGAAGAGGAAAAGCTCGCGGTGAGCGTTAAGGCGGGCAACAGCCCGAACAAGTATGTTTCCGAGTTCTCGGTGATGGTGAGCCTGCGGCTCGATGCCGATGCGGCGAAGGCCGAGAAGATCGTGTGGGAAGAACTTGAAAAACTCAAGACCGAACCCGTGAGCGAACGCGAGTTCCAGAAGGTGAAGAACCATGCCTACGCGGGGCTGGTCCGCAGCTTTACCGATATGGAGAATGTGGCGACGATGCTCGCCTGGTACGAGATGTACGGCGACTACCACATATTCCTCAATTGGGCGGATGCGCTTGAGAAGGTGACTCCGGCACAGGTGCAAGAAGTCGCGAAGGCGACCTTCGTGCGCGACCGTAGTGTTGTCGGATTCTTGAAGAAGAACCGCTAGAGTCCGGAAATTTCCACGACTTTCTTGTTGTTCGTAGAACCGAGCACGACTTTCACGTCGCGCTTGTGTACCTTGTAGTGTTCTGCGAGCAGTTCGCAGATAGCCTCGTTCGCCGCCCCTTCGACCGGGGGCGCTTTTACTTCGACCTTGAGACTCCCGTCGGGGAGCACGGTCACGCTTTCGCGCTTGCTTCTCGCGTGTACCTTGATATTGACGCGCATGGGTAGCGTGTAGCCGTTAGGCGAGGACGTTGCCTATGGAACCGATGGGCTGGGGAGGTTCAACGCCCTGGTTACGCTGTTGTTGCGGGGCCTGGAATTCGCGCTGGTCGTTTTCCATGGCGGCGAGGAGTTCCTCCTGCCCGCGGATGAGCGCACGGCAACGGATAAAGTAGTTGCTGCGGAGCTGCTTCAGCTGCTCGATTTCGGCACGCAGGTCTTCGGCCTGCTTCTTGGTGGACTCCACTTCGCGGACCGCCCTGGCCTTCGCTTCGGCGATGATGAGTTCCGCTTCCTTTTCGGCGCTCGCCTTCACCTCGTCAACGGTGCGCTGCATGGTGATGACGGCGTCCTGGATGGTCTTCTCGATTTGGCGGTAGTAGTTCACGCGCTCTTCGGCAATCTTCAGGCG
>JAGAAW010000121.1 GCA_017615055.1 Fibrobacter sp. | reverse complement strand
TTTGACTGCATCGGGCGTTTCGGGCGAGGTGATTGTCAAGAACATCGTGTTTGCGAGTAGACTCGGGGAAATTGAATGCACTGAGGAACCGTGCGGAGAGCCGGAATCCAGTTCAAGCGAGGTTGCGCCGGGTAGTTCCAGTAGCGGAACGGATGCGATTTTGCAGCGCGCCCACCGCCGCGACTTGCAGCAGCGCGACCGCAAGGGATACCGCGACCTGAAGGGCCGCGCCTTCGACAAACAAATCCGTTACAGGGTGATGTTCTAGTAGCATGTCATCCTGAGCGAAGGCGCTTACGCCGGAGTCGAAGGATCTCCCTTAAAGAAGGTTGTTATGCACAAAATTTCTTCAATCGCGTTGCTTGCGGCTGCGGCTTGTTTCGCGGCGAATCCGCTCACGACTGATTTCTATTCGGCGGATGCGGCGGCGCTCGTGTATCACGACAGCTTGTTCATTTTCACAGGGCACGACGAGCAAGGCCCGCAGGGCAATAACAACAAGGCGTTTGTGATGAACGACTGGCACGTGATGGTGACCGACGACATGGAAAACTATCACGACTACGGCGCCGTGCTGAGCGTGAAGACCTTCAAGTGGGCGAACGCGAGCGCCTTTGCGGGCCACTGCGAATACCGTAATGGAAAGTTCTACTGGTACGTGGCGGTGCATCACGGGAGCATCAAGCAGGACGAAGGTTTTGCCATCGGCGTGGCCGTTGCCGACCATCCCTCGGGCCCGTGGACGGACGCGCTCGGGCATGCTCTAGTGACCGACAATACGCAGAATGATGTGGCGCTGAATATCGACCCCGCGATTTTCTATGACGGCGATGATATCTGGATGTATTGGGGTTCGTGGAATGCGGGCCGCCGCGTGAAACTCAAGGAAAACATGATCGAACTCGCGAGCACTCCCGAAGACATCAAGATCAAGGACTTTTTCGAGGCCCCGTGGATGCACAAGTACCGCGGGAACTACTACTTCAGTTACGCTTCGGGCTACCCTTCCACCACGAACTACTCGATGGCGACGAGCCTGAACGGGCCCTGGACGCAGATGGGCGTGCTGAACGACAAGCTCGACAATTCCGAGACGAACCACCAGGCGATTTTCAAGTATCTCGGGCACTGGTACTTCATGTACCACGGCGCGAATTCTCCGGGCGGCTGGACTTACCGCCGTTCCGTGAATATCGATTACCTGTATTATAACGAAGATGCGATTATTCAGAAAATCAAGCGCACCTCTACGGGTGTAGACAAAGTAAATAACGCGCTCGTGGAGAACGGCGGCTACCGCATGACTGTTTCTCATAGCAACTTGACGCTCGAAGACGAGAACGGGATCGTGGTGCAGCGCTCGCTGGTAGAAGATTCCGCGGATGCACGCTCCAAGTCGCAATTGTGGGTGCTCACGCAAAGCGAAAAGCGCCGCCATTACACGTTGCAGAACTTCGGTTCGGGCCGCTATTATTGTCCGCCGACTAAGCTTCTCGACACCGTGAAGACATCGGCGACGCCTTGCGAAATCCGCATCGAGAACGCCTCCGTCAACAAGGGCTACTACCTTTACGGCGATTACGACAGCGATTTTGTGGGTGACGTACTGAACATTTCGAAGGATTCCGGCATGCCCGTGATTACGTGGGTGCGCACCGGTACGGACAACCAGAAATTCCAATTTAAGGCCGCCCAGTTGCCGGAACCTGTCGTGGAATCTTCGAGTTCTTCGGAAATTGTTTCTAGTTCTTCAGAGATGTCGCCGGGCTCTATTTCTTCCGGCACGGACGCGATTGCTCCGCGCGCAGTACGCCCCGACAATACGATGTTACCCGCTCGTAAGGGTTACCGCGACCTCAAGGGCCGCCACTACGAAAAGCAGATACGCTACCGGGTGATGTTCTAAGGGGTGATTACCTAGATGCAAAGGCGCTTTCCATAAAGGACTGCTCGTTTCGGGAAATCCCGTTCCTTGTTGCGGTTTTACGCCAGTTTGCGCAGACGATTTTTTGCATTTCGGTAATGGTTGCCTTTGCCTTTGCCGCAGGTAATCCGTAAAGTTTGCAAACATCCTGGGCGAGTTCCAATGATAGTGTGGAATCGTTGTCAGAAATATTCAGCGAAAGGAATTCCCCGTACGGATTTGGGTTTACATCGAACAGGGGTGAAAGCGTCCACCCTTTTTCGGACAAGAGAAAACCATGGTTGCGCAAGTGGTCGTCGGTATTGGACACGAGGATGTTGAACACAATCCGTTTCCAAAGTTCAAGAAGGTCCTTTTTGGGCGCTGCTCCGGCAGACTTGATGAAGGAGGCGATTTCGGTGTATCCGCAGTCATCGTCCCCGTCTGTGTGGCCGAGCAGGGCCATAGCCGACGTGAAGTGGATTCTCCGACCGGACTCTCGGTCAAATCTTTTTACGAGAAAAGTGGAACCGTATCGCGAAAATTTTTCAAGGCGGCTTTCCGAAACGTTCAATCCGCACATTTCCGCAAGTTCATAGACCGTTTTTTCCCAAGCGCCGCAGTTTATCTTGTCGTTCTTGGAAGGAAACTTTGCTATCCAAAGGCTGCCATCCGGTGCAATGACGTTTGCTTTAGGGCGTGCGCCCCCTAACGAGGAACCCGGCGCAATTAGCATCTGTAGCCATTTGTCCGAGTGCGTGGTGTCGCTTTCGAATGCGGCTACGGCGTCGTTTAGCTTGCGGAGGGCGACCCATGGTGGGGCTGCCATGTCGGAATCGTCCGAAAGGAAGGGGCCGTCCTCGTTCGCTTTGAACCGCAAAGCTCCCATGCGTGACATGTCGTGAACGCCGAGCAGGTAGTCGCTTTCCATGAGTTTTCGGGGCTTTCTCGATTCGGAGCGGGCAATTATGGATTCCCGCCGGTCCATGAGCGTGCGTCCCCACCGGTCGGGGCACGAATCTTCGAATATGCCGAAAAGTTCCTTGCCGACAGGAACGAACTGCCGACCCTTGAAAAGGGACAGGTCCGGGTCCAGCATAAAGCTACCGGAGTGCTTTAGCCATTCGTTGTCGTACTCGAATGAACAGACTTCTTTGCCTCTTGCGCCTTCCACAAAGAGCGTGCCGATGCGCGTGGGGGCTGCGCGCAGCCAGTTCTCGTAAACCAAAATCTGCTTCACTTGCCCTCCGGGTGATATTTCTTCAGGAGTTCAATGTCGTGGAGTTTTTGTCCGAGTTCGTCGTCTGCGGCGACCTTGAGAAGGTCGGTGTCCATGCCGCTTATGGCGTGGAGGACTGCTGCGTAAATGCCGATGGCCACTGCCGCGGAACCTTTTTCCACCGCCCATACCGATGCTCGGCTGACGCCCGCCCTTTCGGCTGCAAGCGCGACAGAAATTTTACGACGCATGCGAGCCAGACGGATTTGCTCTCCCATCTGTTCAAGGATTTTACCGGTTTTCGGCAGTAGAGTTACGCTTTTCTTACCCATGATGTCAATAAATATATATTGTTTTAATTGATTTGTCAATAAATATTGACGAATTGGGCAGTTTTGAAGAATGGAGGGGATGAAATTTGAGCTTTGAACGAGTTTTTTTCTCAGCTATCGCCATTCTCGGCAGGATTGTTCTCGGGAGCAGCTTCGACGGAGTGGTATTGCCTCGGCTTAATTGTCCCTGTTAGATCTTTGAATATACTTTTATTTTTGCGGGGACGCAAGCACTATTGTTGTGAAAAAATCAATGGTATTGGATTGTTGCGCTGTTGACGGATGACTTTAGGGAGTATAGATTTAGAGAGAGGTGTGTGGAAGCGAGGTCTTATGAAGAGATGCAACGCCATATTCACACTTTCTGTCGCCCTATGTGTGCAGGCGTCTTTTGCTGCGGACTGGTACGCGAAGGAAACCCGCTGGGCGGGGCACGATCCGGACATCATCCGCTACGAAGACGGCTATGCGCTCGCGACCACGGACAACCACATGCTCATGCAGTTTTCCGAGGATGCGC
>JAGAAW010000120.1 GCA_017615055.1 Fibrobacter sp. | reverse complement strand
TCCTTGTCTATATGCGTGTAGATTTGCGTGGTGCTGATGTCGGCGTGGCCGAGGAGCTCCTGCAATACGCGCAGGTCCATGCCCGCCTCCAGGCAGTGGGTGGCAAAGCTGTGGCGGAAGGTATGCGGCGAGACCTGCTTGGCGAGGTGCGCGGTATGCTGCTGTACGATTTTCCAGGCCCCCATGCGGGTCATGGGCTTGCCTCTGGAATTGAGAATGATGTTGTCCGTGGTCGGGTGGGTGAGGGGACGGCCCTCCTCGATCCAGGCGCGCAGATTCTCTTTCGCCTTGCTGCCGAGGGGCACCAGGCGCTGCTTGTTGCCCTTGCCAATGGGGGTAAGCCATTCGTTGTCCAGGTCCAACTGCGAAAGCTTGATGCCGAGGGTCTCCGAAATGCGGAGACCCGCGCTGTACATGAGTTCAAAAAGCGCCGTATCGCGCAGCGGATTCTTGCCGTTTGCCGCACTCTCGAACACGCTGTTGACCTCCTCGCGGGTCAGGTACTGCGGCAGGTAATGCCCGAGTTTGGGGCGTTCGAGCATTGATTCGGTACTGTAATCGTATTCGCCCTGGCTCTGCATGTACTTGAGGAACCCGCGCAGGCTCGAAAAATGCCTCGCGATGGACGTGGGGGAGTATTCCACCTGCCCGGCGGTAAGCGCCAGAAATTCATCGAGTTTTTCGGGGGTCAGATCCTTCAGGTCGAGCCCGTTTTCGTCTAGCCAGGCCACAAAATGCCGCAAATCTTCCTGATAACTCTGGATGGTGGCTGGCGAAAGATTCCGTTCCACCCCCAGAAACGACATGTAGGCATCCATGCGGTTCAAATTCTGGCTCATGTTCTGGAATTTAGCATTTTTTTCAAAAAAAGCAACTTTTCCCCCTTGACAACCGTCAAATACTATTCTATAATTGACCCCGTCCAAGCGACAATGGATGATTAGCTCAGTTGGTAGAGCAGCTGACTCTTAATCAGCGGGTCGCAGGTTCGACCCCTGCATCATCCACGAAAAACCGTCTCACCCCGAGGCGGTTTTTTTATTGCTTTTCAGAAAATAAATCGAATTACGCTGAACTAGAACTTGCGTTCGGCAATCCACTTGCGCACGGCCTCTTCGGCACGGGCGGCAAGGATTTCTTTCTTGTTTTTCTTCTTGAGGCCTTCGTGGTTGGGGAGGAGCCCGAAGATGAAGTTCATGGGCTGGAAATCCTCGTTCTCTTCCACAAGGCGGTTCATGAGCGATGCGATGCAGCTCTCGTCCGGGAGTGGGTCGGCCGCACCGTGCAACAGGGTTTGTGCCATGTTCCAGGCGGCATACCACCCGGTAGCAACCGCCTCGGTATAGCCCTCGGAGCCGGTTATCTGCCCGGCAAACCACGTGGGCGGAATACCCTGGGCGCACGGGAGTTCCGGGCGCAAGCGGAGCGTGGCGTCAAGGAACTTCGGCGATTCTATGAACGTGTTCCTGTGCATGCAGCCGAGGCGGGCGAACCGCGCATTGCGCAAGGCAGGGACCATCGTGAAGATTTCTTTTTGCGTGCCCCACTTGAGGCGCGTCTGGAAACCCACCATGTTGAAGAGCGTCTTCTGCTTGTTTTCGGCGCGTAGCTGGATTACCGCATACCATAGGTGGCCATTATTGCCTAAGCCCAACCCGATGGGGCGCATGGGGCCGTGACGGAGCGTCTCGTAGCCGCGGCGGGCCATTTCTTCGACGGGCAGACAGCCCTCGAACAGTTCGTTCTTCTCGAAGGGGCGGGGCTCCACGGCTTCGGCCTCGCAGAGCTTGCGTACAAACTCGGTGTAGGTTTCCTTGTCGAGCGGGCAGTTGATAAAGTCCGCCGTCTCGCCCTTTTCCCAGCGGTTGCGGTAGAAGGCGTGGTCAAAGTCGATGCTGTCGGTCTCTACCACAGGGGCAATGGCGTCGAAGAAATGGAGGCGCTCGCTCCCCAGGCGCTTGAAGATATCGTCGGCGAGCGCGTCGCTGGCCAGCGGCCCCGCCGCAACTAGGGTAGGGCAGTCTCCTTCGAGGCTTGTGACTTCTTCGCGATGCAGCGTAATGTTCGGGCTTTCCGCAATCTTCTTCTCAACCGATTCGCTGAAGATATCGCGGTTCACGGTAAGCGAATCGCCAGCGGGCACGGCGGCTTCCCTTGCGCTATCCAGCAAGAAACTCCCGAGCATCGTGAGTTCCTGCTTCAAGAGCCCGTGCGCGCTCGTGATGCCAAGTGCCTTGAAACTGTTGGAACAAACTAACTGCGCCAAGTGCCCGTCCTTGTGGGCGGGAGTCTGGCGGTTCGGGCGCATTTCGTATAAGTCTACCTTGAAACCACGGCTTGCCAATTGCAAAGCCGCCTCGCAGCCTGCAAGACCGCCACCGATTACGCGTACCCTTGAATCTTTCATGAGATCCTTCGACTTGTTTACCCTGAGCTTGCCGAAGGGCTCAGGATGACACTGCGTGTCAGTTTTCAACGACTTTCCGGTAACTCTTCGCGTTGCCAATCCACAACTTCACGAGCAGTTCCTCAAGCGAGGCCGTGGACACGCATTCCGGGTCGGCGTCCTGGATCTCGTCCGAAATCAGGTTCGCCTGCGTCAGGTTGAGCATCCCGTAGTACATCGCTTCCATCAGCTGCGACGCGAACTTCGGGGAAATATTCGCCACGTAGTCCATGTCGTTGAGCGGCGGCAACTGCTTGTTGTCGGGGCTGAACTGGTCCAGGTTGTCCATGGTCCACATGTCGGCGGCCTTGCCCATGTCGGGCGAGGGAGCGATCTTCAGAAGTTTCTCCTTGTAGGCCTTCCACTCGACATCAGTCGTGCGGCCTGCCTTGCGGACAGACTTCAGGAAGGAGAGGACCGCGTAGTAGAGGTCCTTTTCCCTCTGGTTCGTTTCTTTCTGCGACACGGGAGGCATACGCAATCCTTAGTGGCGGAAGTGCCTCATGCCGGTGAACACCATGGCCACACCAAGCTTGTCGCAAGCTTCGATGGAGAGGTTGTCCTTCTTGGAACCACCCGGCTGAACGATGTACTGGACGCCAGCCTTGGCAGCGGCTTCCACATTGTCCGGGAACGGGAAGAAGGCGTCGGAACCCATAACGACTTCGCTGAACACCTTCTTTTCCAAAGCCTTGAGACCGGCCTTGTCGATGCACTTGCCCTTTTCGTTGAAGAACTTCTGGGCAGCCTTCATGCGGGCGACGTTGTCGCGAACGCGGGGCTGGCAGAGGCGGAGGTTAGAGTCGATGCGGTTCGGCTGGCCGGGGCCGAGACCCAGAACCTGGAAGTAACCACGGGCGTATTCGTAACCCATGACGATGGCGTTACTCTTGGTGTGCTTGGTCACGATCCAAGTAAAGCGGGCGAGGGCTTCCTTGTTCTTTGCGAACTTCTTCTTGGTGACGCATTCGAACTTCTCGTAAACGTCGACGTCGCGGTCCTGGACGAGCATGCCACCGATGACGTGCTTGTAGACCTTCATCTTGGTGGCTTTCTTGATCTTGCCAACTTCGAGGAGACGAATGTCCTTGGACTTGTTCTTCAAAAATTCCAGAGCGTCCTTGTCGAATGCCGGAGCGAGAAGGATTTCAACGAACTTGCCCTTCAGGAATTCGGCGGTCTTCAGATCCACCTTCTTAGTAACGGCGATTACGGAACCGAAAGCGGACACCGGATCACCTGCCCAGGCGGCTTCCATGGCGTTGCGGAGGGTCTTGCCGGTAGCAAGGCCACAGGGGTTCATGTGCTTCACGATCACGACGGCATTGTCTTCGCAGAATTCGCGGGCCATCTCGAGGGCGGCGTCAGCGTCGACGATGTTGTTGTAAGAGAGTTCCTTGCCCCAGAGCTGCTTCGCGGTGGCGAGGCTTGCCTCGGTGCAGGTCGGGTCGCGGTAAAATACTGCGGACTGGTGGGAGTTTTCGCCGTAGCGCATCGGCACGGGATCAACGAACTTGAGTATCAATTCTTCGGACATATATTTTCCTTTGTGTTTTACAAAGAAAAATATAGCAAAAACCCCCAGTAAATACTGGGGGCTTTTGTGATGGTTACCGGGTTCTGTGGGGAACCCAGTTCGGAATTACTTGAGCGTAACGCGGGCAGACTTGACAGCGCTGCCAGCCTGTACACGCACGATGTAGCTACCGGCGGTCAGGTTCTCGAGAGAGACCGTGTGAGCACCGGCGCTCATGTTTTCAGAGACGCTCTTGACGCTGTGACCGGTCAAGTCGAACACCTGCACCTTCACGAGGCCAGACTTGGCCGTCATGATGCTCAAATTGCCGCCCTGGGCAGAGAGCTTGAGACCTGTTGCTGCGCGAGCAATCTGCTTGATGCCGACGGTAGCATTTATGCACTTGAGGTCGTCCACATAGAGGTAATTATGAGTCGGTTCCATCTCAAAGTTCTTGTAACCGACGACTTCCCACGCCATCTTCTTCACGGAGGCATAGTTCATGACCTTCGGGTCCTTGGTCCACACAGGCTGTTCGAGATTTGCGAACGGAAGGACGACTTCTGTCCAGATGGAGGAGGAGTCGACCTTGACCTGATGGTAGGCGTAGTCTGTCACCTGGCCGTCTTGCACCTTGAACACGTGCTTGTTGCCCTTGTAGCGGTAAGAAATGGCATTGCAACCCGAAAGATCGGCGCCGAGGGAAGTGTCTGCCATCAGGTTGAGTCCGAGGGCGACGAACGGAGCTTCTTCGTATTCGGCCTGATTCCACACGATACCCTGGAGACCCACGAAACCTGCTGTACCATTTGTCGGATCAACAGTTCCAGCGAACGTCACGACATAACCGGGGAGAGCCGGGTCGTAGACGTTGGTAATAGAGGACTGTCCACCGGGTTCCTTATCAGTATAGGCGTACCAGGTACCACCGGTCTTAGCCACTTCGTCGCCATCTTCGGAATCATCGATAAGGACGAGGTCGGTAACCACGATAGAAGAAGATACCGGCGGAACGTAGATGGAAGAAGAACTGAGAGCAATGCCACTAGAACTGGACTTGCCGCCCTTGCTAGAGCTGGAGTTGCCAGAAGCAGAGGATGTCGGATTTGTCGTGTTGCCGCTAATTGCCGTGATGCTTGCGCCATTGCAGCGGACATCATCAACGTAGAGGTAGTTGTACTTCGGCTGGTTCGCTTCATCGGGGACGTCGAGGGCGCCCTTGACTTCCCAGGCAAAACGCTGTACCTTGTTCATGCCCTTGTCGAGGCTGAAGTGCTTGTCGTCATCACCCCAGCTTTCCTGATTGAACTGGTCCCAGGTGAGTTCCACTTCCTTCCATTCTGCGGAAGCGTCCTTGTTCACGTGGTGGAAGTTCCAGTTGGTCACGAGAGAGGTCTCGACGCGGAAGTTGTGGCTTGCGCCCTTGAACTTGTAGCTGATGGACTTGCAGGCGGAAAGATCGATGATGGAGGTATCGCGCTTGAGGTTGAGGCCGATTGCCACGTAGGGAGCGTACTTGTAGTTACCCTGGGCGAGCTTGATTCCTTCGATACCGGCCATATGCGTAGAAGTGTTCTTGTCACCCTTGGTTTTCATAAGCACGTCGTAGACTTGCTTGCCGAAATCGTTTTCCCACTTGCTGTTGGAAATGCTTGTCTTGCCAAGGCCGTCTGTGTCGTCATCGGAATCTGCAAATGCAGACCACCATCCGCCTGTGTAGGCAAAGCGGTCGCCGTCTTCAAGGTCGTCGATGAGATCTGTCTTGGCACCGTTCGCAATACCGGTCGAGAAACCGCTGTTGCTGCTGCTGTTGCCGTTCTGGAGGTGGCAATCCTTGTAGCCGCTCGTTCCGTTCATCCAGCCTTTGACCATTCTGCCGGATTCTTTGTAGGTGAGTCCGTTGTCGATAGCGAGGTTCTGGAAAGCTGCGGACTGTTCCTTGATTGCGGAAGCAGACCAGTTGGCCCAGGAAACGTTGTTCTGGTTCATCCAGTTAATCCAAGCCTGGCTGGCAGACTGGTTCGGAGAGCCATTACCGTCGGCACTAACAGTACCCCATTCCGTAGCGAACACCGGAACGCCGGCAGACATTGCCTGAGCGGCACGATCATTGTAACCGCCGTTTCCAGCCTGATGCGTTGCTGCATAGAAGTGGAGCGTGCAACCATAGTTCTTTTTGCTGTCCTGAATGTTCGCCTGAGCGCACTGTTCCGGATGGCTGGACCATTCCGGGCTACCCACGAGCACGAGGTTGTCGGAATACTTACGGATGGCTGCAATCACAGAGTTCGCGTGAGAAGCGACCGTGCCCATATCGGCACCGACGGGTTCGTTCCACACTTCGAAAATCACGTTGTTGTAGGAGCCGTATTCCTGGGCCGCGTATTCGAAGAACTTGACGGCTTCGCTGGTATTGCCGTTAGCGCTTTCAATGTGCCAGTCGATAATCACGTAGATGTCGTTATCGATGGCGGCATTGACCACGTTCTTGAGGTAGCTCTTCTGCAAGGTCTGGCCCTGTTCGCTGCTCAAGTAGCCGCGGCCCTGGTCTTCGAATTTTTCCTTGGTAACGCCCATTGCAAAGCGGATGACTTCGATGTTCATTTCCTTGACCATGAGGTTCACAGCCTTTTCGGAATAGAACACGGTGGAGCTGTCGGCACCCGAGCTCCAGAAAAGGCTCATGCCCTTGACCTGCACGGGCTTGTTGGAATAGTCGGGGCAGGAACCCACGAGTTGACCGCCGTTGGCCTTGAGTTCACCGTAGGTGCTCACAGGGCCGATTCTGCTTGCGCTGATGGCCATGGCGGACACCGCAGCCATGCACAGGAGTGCTAGAACTTTTTTCATATACATCCTCTAGATTTATGGTTTACACCATCCCGCACGAAAAATAGATATATATATGGAAAAAAGATGTAACATTTGCAATACACGCAAAAAACGGAGTTTTTGCCCCGTTTCGTTAAAAAATTTTTACGTGTTTTCGGCTAAAAAAGGCTAGCCGGCGGATTGTTGTCGTCGAGGCCGGAGAGGTTCGGGTTCGGCGCGATGTTGTCGAGCGGGTCCTCGGGTTCCACGATCAGGTTGTAATATACGTTGTTCTTGAGTTCGTCCTCGATGTAGAACAGCGTGCCGCCCATCGCAGAACCACAGCCTGCACAGGCACCCTGGTAACGGATCTTGAGGCGGTTATCATCCGTGAGGTCGAGAATTTCCACGTCTCCGCCGTCGCCCTGCAGCATACCGCGTACGGACTGGTGGAGCCAGGCCTCGATCTTCTCGATTTTCTCGTGTTTCGCGAGCGCATTCCATTCGGCATCGGCTTCGGCGCGGCCTTCGGCGGTCTGCGTGCGGTACTTGATACGCTCCATCTTCTCGCGGACGAGGATGGCGGTCGCCTTCTTTTCGGGGTAGGCTTCCAGGACCTTCCTGATGAGCGCGTTCATCTGCGCAATCTCGGGGGCGTTCGCCGGAATGGCGGGGGAGTCGGGATTGTCGCGGAGTTCCTGCTCCAGGCTCTCGGCAGTTATGGCGCAGGCCTCGTCGATGGTCACCATCTGGATTTTTTTGCAGAAGGTATCGGCGAGGGCGGTAAAGATGGGCCCGCCGTAGGTGAAGAAACGCGTTTCCAGGATCTTGTCGCATTCCGGGTCCACCATCAGGTAGACCTTCAGGCTCGATTCCTTCGCGTCTACAAGAGCAAGCCCCTTCTCGTCGGCTTCAATCTGGAAAATAGCCCCGCGGTACTTGGGGGCCTTTGCAATCTCTTGAACCTTGCTGGAGAGGTTCGCGCACAATTCTTCACTCATAGCGTGGCAAATGTAGAAAAAATGAGGTTTGTAAAATTACTGCACGTCGACGGTAACCTTGTACATCGCCTTCCCGCGATGGCTCGAAAGCTGGTTCGCCGGGGCCGTAATGACCTTGATGTTCTTCTTGGTCACGCCACTCTGCTGCGAGAGGACCTTCAGCAAGTCCTGGTTCCTGCCCTCGGCGAGGGTGGAAAGTTCCTTGCGGAGAGCCTTCACGTCGAGCTTGTCGCCATTTTCCTTCGCATAGGCCACAAATCCTTCGTCGCTATCGCTCATTTCGGCAATGGCACGCTCGTCAAGTTCGGTCAATTTTTCCTTGCCATGCGTCTTCTTGTAGTATTCCGTCTTGAGTTTCACGGTGCGGTAGGCTTCGGTAGTCTTGCGCACGTTGTAGAGTTGCGTAAACACGAGTTTCAGGTTCTTGTCCTTCGAGAGCGCTTCCGTCATCTTGGAAGCCTTCGCGTACTGTTCGCTCGTGAATGTCTTGGCGGTCGCATCGATAAGAATTTCGTCGTTCTTGCCAAGGTCGAGCCCGATGGCACCCGCGCCGGTAGAGGCAAGGTTACCCACAATCTTTAGCGGGGAGAGGGCAACCTTGACAAGCAGGTTCATCACCGTCTTCCAGATGATCTTGCCCACGGAGAACTGCGGGTCCTTCAGGTTGCCGTGTACAGGAATATCGAACTGGATCTTGTCATCCTTGTCCTTCAGGATGTACAGGCCCACCTTCATCGGTACCGTGAATTCCGGGTTTGAATTCGGGTCCTTGTCCGCAACGTCAATGTTGTAGATGTCGATGGTATTCTTGCTGTCGAGTTCGAAATTCTTGATTTTGTTCTCGCTCGCAAAGGCAAGCGTGCCGGCACTGAGCGGGTAGCCCGTGTAGTGGTGGCTGTAGTTGCTGAAGTGCTTGAGGGCGAGGTTCTTCACGCTTATGTAGGCATCCATCGTGCCAATGTTGCTGAATGCGCCCTTGTACTTCACATTCAGGCTTCCTCCATCGGGGAACGACGCCTTCACGTTAATGGAGCAGGGGGTATCGAAGTTGATGTTCGAGCCGAGCACGGTAATCCCGCTCACCGTATAGTTAAACGGCCTGGTAATGGAATGGTCGGTCGCGCTCACCTTCGTGTTCTGCAAAAGGAGTTTATTGATCTTTGCCTTGAGCGGCTTGGACTTTTCGGCAGGTGCGGGTTCTTCCGCCTTCTGCTCGGCCTGCGCGCTGGCGAGGCTGTCCGTTGCCGTAGTGTCGCCAATGACGAGTTGCTGGTCGGCCGCAAGTTGCGCGCTATCCACTTCGTCGGCGGAACCCTTCTTCAACAACACGTCGAAATTCGTCTTCCCGTTCTTGTACAGGTCCAGGTGGGCAAAAGCGCCATCGACAACTACAGAATCGACCACATAGTTGTTCTCGTTGATGTTCGCCTTCCCGATACCCACGCCCACGTGGTTCACGCCGAGCGTGCGACCGCTCGTTTCGGTAAGCACCACGTTGTCGAGCGACACGGTGCCCTTGATGTTCGAGGAGAGGATATCGTTCAGGTTGCCCGCCACATTCACGGCAACGGAAAGCGTTCCGGCAAAGTCCTTGTAGTTGATAAAGTCGTTCAGGTACGGTTTTCCGCAGGCGAGGGCGAAATCCTTGAGCGTCACGTCGAGATTGAAGTCGTTTGTCGCCGCATTTGCCTCGACTTTCACGTTCAGGTCGCCGCCATCGGCAAACTTGAGGCTAAGCCCCACGTCGGTCTGCTTGTTGCTCAGGTAAACCGCGGGAATATTGAGCGAAAAGTCCTGCAGGTGAATTTTCGAGCCGACCTTCGTATCTTGGTAAATGATGTTGCCCTTCTCGAACACGATGTTCTTCACGGAAATGTTGAAGGGGAGGCCTTCCGCAATTTCTGCCGCATTCACCATGCCCGCAGAATCCGCACTTGCCGTATCGGCCTTCGTAGCAGCAGAATCAGCCGCAGCTGCAATCGCGGCGGAATCGAGCGCAGTAGAATCGCCCTTGGCAAGGAACTCAATGATATCGGTAAAGTTGAAGCGGTCCTCGTGCTGGAGCACTCGGGCGTACAAGCCCTTCAGGTAGATTTCACTCACCGAGGCCGTACCCGTAAACATGTCGAACGGGTCCACGTTCACGCGGAACTTGTCAAACGAGACAAACGGAGTCTCGCCGTCCTTCTCGAACACGGCTAGGCTGTCGATGCTCAGCGTGAAAGAGAACGGATCGAGGGAAATCCTTTCGATGGCGACCTTCCTGCCGATGAGTTCCTCGGAGTTGTTGACGATATAGCCCCTTACAATTCCAGGAGCGAACTTGAGTGCGGCAATCACGAGAATGAGTAGAGCCGCAATTACGATGCCTGTTATCTTGAGTGCTTTTTTCATAATAACCAATTTAAAAAAGTTATTTTACGTTGTTCGGGATAGAATCGCTTGCAGGTGCAGAAGGCGCAGGTGCAGGCGGTTGGGCCGTATCTGCGGGCGCAGCAGGCTTTTCGGCTTCCTGCTGGAAACTCACGAGGTCAATAATCGGTTCGTCCTTCTCCTCGTCGGCGATAGAACGGATCTTCGAGAAATACGTGGAATCGCTTTCCGTGAATGCGTGCGCTCCCATCAAGTCAAAGAACGAATGTGCGTATGCAAGCCATTCACGAATCCAACTTTTACGCGACTCGCGGTTGAAAATCCACGCATCGGCGATATACTGCTGCTTATAATCGATGTCTGCGGTAACGTACACGGGGCTTTCACCCGAAAGCGTCTCGAAAATGCGCTTTGCACGGCGGGTGGCGGGCGCTGCCGTAACCAGGAGTACCGTATCCGCCTTGTGCTTCTTGAGCCAGGGAATCACGGTGCACGCCTCGCTCAAAGTAGACGGGTCGTCGTGACGGACAAGGAAAATCGTTGCGGGGTTGAACTTGCCGAGGCGCATAAAATCTTCGGCGTAGAAATCAACGTTGCTCCTGTCGCGGTAGACCCTGCGGCCGAGGATAAGCACGGAATCAACTTTCCCCTGGGCCTTGAGGTCGGCCACGTAGTCGTTTCTTTCCATGTTCGCGGACTGACCATCGAGAATCACGGCCCAGGTGGCGTGCTTGAAATCGTCATTGACCACAAGCCACTTGCCACTTTTTTCAACAACAATGTAGATGGCGGCCAACAAGCAGAATACCACGACTATAATCGCACCCAGAACCTTGCGGCTCCTCTTGCGCGTATTCTTGTCCTGCATCAGAATCTTAGTCACGAGTCCATCCTTTATTTTGTTTTCTGATAAAGTATAGCGTTTTCACCGTCGGCATAGTACTTCTTGCGCTCCGCGTAGGGCTCGAAGCCGTGCTTCTCGTAGAACCTGCGGGCCTTCGCATTGCCTTCGCGCACTTCAAGGAATATACGGTCACCACCCGCAAAGTCAAGGCGACTGAGGCCTGCATCCAGGAGGGCCGTTCCAATTCCGGAGCGCTGATGTGCGGCGCTTGTCGCAATACTCAGGAGTTCGCTGTCCGGGCCCATCAGGTGAAAGATGGCATAACCGAGAATCGGGGCGTTGAACGTATTAAACTGCGCCGCGTCCTCGTAGACAACGCACAGCGCATAGCCAGCAGCGATTTCAGCGCAGAACTGCCGCTCGTTCCAGTCCTGGAAGGCAAGTGCCTTCTGGATTTCAAGAACCTGCGGCAAGTCATCCACTTTCATTTCGCGAACGGGCATCTCTGACCTTCTGTAAGCCCCGCGGGCTACGACTTGAGTTTTTCGAAATAGGACGGCTGAATGTAGTTCGCTTCTTGAATGAGCGAAGGCTTTATGCAATCAAAGAGGGGTTTCCACATGTCGATCGGCTTGCCCGTATCGGGCGTGACGCATGCACCAATCTCAACAAATACGGCCTTGAGCGCTTCGTCTTCCTGTGCGGGGGAGTCCGCGACGATGGTCTTGACCTGCGATTTTTCGAGGCGCGCAACCACGTCGGGCGTCTCGATGAAGGATTCCTCGCCGTTCAGCCGCAGGTACCAGAACCCGGTGCGGGCGCGGGTGACCACGGCCGTTTCTATCTGGTCGCTGGATGCTGCACTCGTGTCACTGGATGCGCCGAAACATGCGAGCGCCTGCAGGGTAGTTACCCCATAGAGTTCGCGCTTCCCGCTGAAACTGAGCCCCTGGCAGAATGCGACGCCGGTCCTGAGCCCGCTGAAGGAGCCGGGTCCAAGCGTTACCATCACGCGCTTCACGTCTTCGAGTGTAGCGTTCATGCGGCCGAGAAGTTCATCGAGGCTCGAACCCAAGATTTCACCACGGCCATCCGGGTTCACAATTTCTTCGTAGACGCGACCATCGGGGCCCATACCTGCAAGGGCCATCGAAACTCCCTTCCGGGAAGTATCCACATAAAGGTCCAGGTCCATACTTTCCCTGCAATTAGCGCTTGATAGCGATGCTCTTGTCGATAATCAGGTCGATGAGCTGACTGTACGTGATGCCGATGCAGGCTGCCTGTTGCGGCAAGAGCGATGTCGGAGTCATGCCCGGGAGCGTATTCGTCTCGATGGCGAACAGTTCGCCGTCCTTCGTGATGCGGACGTCTGTACGGCTGTAGCCTGCGCCGCCGAGGGCGTAGTGGGCCTTCTTCACGAGGTCCTGGATACGTGCCGTGAGTTCGGCCGGGAATTCCGCCGGAGTCACTTCCTGGCATTCGCCGTTGTATTTGGCCTCGAAGTCGAAGTATTCGCGCGTCGTCATGCGCATTTCGGTAGGCGGGAGCGGCTTTTCGTCTTCAATGTAGCCGCAGCTCGCTTCGCCGCCGGCGATAAACTTTTCGCAGAGCAGGCGGTTGGAATCCTTGAACAGGTCCTGCGTAATCTTGCCGGCCTCGTCCATGTCCTTTGCGATGCCGATACCGATAGAAGAACCGCCCAGCGGGTCCTTGATGACCAGCGGGAAACCGAGTTCATCGGCCACGGAAACAAGCGTGTCGCCCGTAAAGTCGTGCTTCCAGATAACACGGTACGGCGGGGTCGGGATGCCGTTTGCGCGGTAGATTTCCTTGGACTTGATCTTGTCCATGGCGAGTGCCGATGCCAGGAGCCCGCAACCCGTGTAGGGGATGCCCCAGTTTTCGAGCATGGCCTGGATGTGGCCGTCTTCGCCCCACTTGCCGTGGAGGGCGAGGAACGCGATATCTGCAGCCGGGAGTTCAGAAAGAGCCGGGTTCTTCTTGGTGCAGGCGGCAGTGCCTTCGAGGCTACGGAAGTAGTTGACCGAGAAGTTGTCTTTCTGGTACGGGGAAAGTTCGCGGGCGGACCAGTGCCAGGTGCCGTCCTTGTCGATAAGAACCGGATGAATGTTGTAGCGTTCCGGATTCATGGCGCGGACAACACCGGTGCCACTCACTACGGAAACATCGTGCTCGGTGGACGGGCCACCCATCAGGACCAAAACGCGTAAGCGGGACATAAAAACCTCTTTGTGAATTTCTGCCGTTAATTATAGCAAAGTGAAATAAAATTATCTTTATCTGCGTGAACAACAACCCCTTTGAACTCATAAAGACAAGCGACCGCAGCAAGGCACGGCGGGGGAGGCTCCATACGGCCCACGGCGACATCGAGACGCCGATTTTTATGCCCGTGGGGACGCTTGCGAGCGT
>JAGAAW010000119.1 GCA_017615055.1 Fibrobacter sp. | reverse complement strand
GTGTAGGCAACTCCATAATTATTGGCAAAGCAATTCCTTATCGTGCCATTGTTCTGGTAGGCAAATCCTGCGACCTGACCGATGCCGTCGTTTTCTTCGGTACTGTTCTCGATTGTACCGTAGTTGAACGCGACCCAGGTTATCACATCGCTTTTCTTTATCGAGAAATTTCTGAGCACAAAGTTCGAGCCGGTATATCCAAATATCGCTCCCTTGGAATACAGTCCGTAAATCTTGTAGCCTGCACCGTCGAATACGCCGTCGAAAACGGTTGAATCTGCAAATCCGATTGCGGTCCATGGTATCGTGCTGGTCGTAGAGTCGTCGTCCATGAAATGGATGTCGTTCCCCAGCACGGCGTTTATCTTGCTGGCACTCTTGTTGTTCACCTGGTACGCAAACCACGCTAGTTCACTCGGACTTGTGATAACGTAATATTCAACGCCGTCAATTTCCTTTGATGACGGCATTGAAGTAGATCCATCCCAATCTTCGGCAAAAGCCGTGCTGAATAGTCCTGCCAGCAGGCAGAGAATGATTGCCTTGAAAGCCGAGAAACGGCGGAAACAGGAGGGGCGGGTCTGGGTGGTCATAGGCGGCTCCTTGAGCAGGTTACTCCTAAATATATATTATCATTGGCGCTTTGTAAAGAAAAATATATATATTGCGCCTTTTAGTCCTTTTTGCGCACAAAAAATCCCGCCTTAACCGGCGGGACTTTCGAAACGTTATGTTCGCGGGCTTATGCCGTCGCGTGCTTGTTCATCTTTTTCTTGATCTTGCTCGCGCCTTTCTTCGCCTTGTGGAAGATGGCGTTCGGGAGCCAGAAGAACGTGGGCACGAGGTACATCGTGAGTATGGCGGACACGAGGAGGCCACCCACGGATGCGATACCCATCGGCTGCGTCATGGCGGCAACGTTACCACCGAGCGCGAGTGCCAGCGGCATCTGTGCCACGATAGAAGCAAACGTTGCAAGCACAATCGGCTGGAACTTGTTCTTTGCAGCGGTCATCATTGCCGAACGCCTTCCCATAGCGCCACTTCGCAGTAGTCTGTTCGATTCGTCGAGCAATAGAATAGCGTTGTTGACCACCACACCGATAAGCATCACTATAGCCATGAGGGCAATCATGGAGAGCGCCTTGCCGGTAACAACGAGTGCGAGCAACACGCCGATAGCACCCATTGGGATGGTCATCATGATAATGAACGGCTGTGCGAAACTTTCGAGGAGCGCGATAAGCAAAATGTAGGTGAGGAGGATCGCCATCACGATAGCCACCTTGAATTCCGCCACCATGTCATTCTGCATGTCTGCCTGGCCACCGAAGCTGAAGGTGATGCCTTCGGGGAGTTCGCTCTTCATGCTTTCGGCGAGCTTGCCGACCTTGCCCATGATTTCACCGGTCGTGTGTCCGGGGAGCAGGTTCATGGAAACGTCAACACGGGTGCGCTTGCGCTTGCGGTCGATTCGGGTCGGGCCCGCACCGTCTTCGATGTAGAAGAGTTCGCTTGCGTTCAGGTAACCCTTCGGGGTCATGATCGGCAGGTTCTCGATATCGGTATGGCTCTGACGATCCTTTTCCATCATGCGTACGTACACGTCGTATTCTTCGCCGTTGTCGGTGTACTGTCCGGCTTCGTAGCCGCTCACCGCGATGTAGTTGTAGGTGGCGACCGTCTGGAGGGTTACGCCGTAGTCGGCAAGCGCCTGGCGGTTCGGAATCAAGCGGATTTCAGGCTTACCGGCTTCGTAACTGGTCTTCACGTCAACGATGCCCTGGATTTCGTCCTTGACACGTGCCATGATGAGGTTAGATGCCTTGATGACGGAGTCTGCGTGCAGGCCGTTCACTTCGAGCACCACATCGCCCGCGGAGTTGTTGCTCATTTCGGAGGCGGATGCGGACTTGATGGAAATGAATGCGTCAGGAATGTCGGCGAGGTAGGGGCGCAGGGAATCGACAATCTGGTCGGTGCTGCGGGTACGTCCTTCCCAGTCCTTCAGGAGTTTCACACGCATCGTGGCCTGGTTTACCGTGGTCATACCGTTGGAACCACCTACGTTCATGCTGTAGTGCACGATTTCGGGAATGCCCTTGAGGCGGCTTTCAATAATGCGTGCCACGCTGTCGGTGGTCTCGATATTGGTACCCACGGGCATTTCGACCTTGACGCTGATCATGCCTTGGTCCTGCTTCGGCATGATTTCGACCGTAAGGAAGTTCTTTGCGAGGAACCCGACAAAGACAATCATTGCACCGAGTGCGAGTACCTGGAAAATCACGCCCGGAATGGAGAGGCAGAACGAAAGCGTCTTGAGGTAGACAAAACGGAAGCCGTTCAAGACCTTCGGGAAGACGCTCAGGGCAGTTGCGAAGCAGCCCGGCTTTTCTTCGATGATGTTGCCGAATTCGTCCTTCTTTTTGCCCTTGAACAGGTAGGCTGCCATGAGCGGGGTCAGCGTGAAGGTTACGAGGAGCGACACGAACGTGGCGAACACCATGGTAAGACCGAAGGTGCGGAAGAAGATACCGGCAATGGACTTCATGAAGGCAATCGGCACGAACACGCACACGTTGGTGAGCGTAGATGCCATGATAGCGACCATGATTTCAGAGGTTCCCTTGTAGGCGGCTTCCTTCGGGTCGAGCCCGAGTTTCAGCTTTTCGTTGATGTTTTCAAGCACCACGATGGAGTTCGTAACCAGCAAGCCCACGGATGACGAAAGAGCCATGAGCGACATCATGTTGATGCCGAAGCCAGCAAAGTACATGAGCGTAAATGCACCGATCACGGAAATAGGCATCGTGAGGGCGGCAATAAGCATGGTCGAGAGCTTGCCGAGGAACAGGAGCAAAAGGCCTGCGGTAAGTGCGATAGCGATAATGATGTTCTGGATAACGTTGTCGATAGATTCGCTCACCGCTTCAGACTTGTCGTAAACCAGGTGCAGTTCGAAACCTTCGGGGAGTGTCTTCTGGATTTCGTTCATGCGCTTGATAACGCCCTTCGAAACTTCCACCACGTTCGCGTCGGAACGCTTCTTGATATCGAGCGACACAGAGTTTGCTCCGTTGAAGCGCGATGCAGAGGTGATGGTCTCGATGGTGTCCTTGACAACTGCGATTTCGGAAAGCTTGATCACACCCTTCGCCGTCGGGATATCCATGTTGCGGATTTCGTCGAGGGACTGGAACTTGCCGGCTGTACGCACGGAGGTGTTCTTGTGCTTGCCGATAACTTCACCGACCGGGTAGTTGATGTTCGACTGGCCGAAGAGCCCCATGATGGTCGCGATGTCCACGTTGCGGTCGAGCATCTTGTCTTTGTCGAGTTCAATAGAGATCTGGCGCGTAGTACCACCGAAGAGGTCAACGCTCGCCACGCCGGAAACTGCCGTAAAGAGCGGTTCGATATCGTCTTCAACCTTCTGGCGGAGTTCCGTGGAGTTGAGCGGTCCGGTAAACGAGATGGACATGATAGCGGCACCATTGATATCCACCTTCGCGATAATCGGTGCCTGCACGGCGTCGGGGAAGTTCACCGACGCAAGGTCAATCTTGGAACGCACGTCGTTAGCCGCCACGTCCACGTTGATGCCCATGTTGAACATGGCAACGAGAATGCCATAGTTCTCAAGGCATATAGACTGCACGTAGTCGATACCGTCCACCAGTTCCACCTGGTCTTCAAGAGGCTTGATGATGGTCGATTCGATTTCTTCAGGGTTTGCGCCCTGGTAGATGATGGTTGCGGTGACCACGGGGACGTCGAATTTCGGCATCAGGTCCACCACCATCATGGAGTAGGTGTATAGACCGAAAACCACCACGGTCAAAATGACCATGAGCATGGTTATCGGTTTGTAAATACTGGCCTTAATCATTCAGCAAAACTCCCTTATTCGACAATCAGGATCTTGTCGCCGTCGTTCATGCGGTTCTGGCCTTCCACGATGACGGTCTCATTGTCTTCCAGGCCTTCCGTAATCTGGATGTCGTCCTTGGTCTGCACGCCGAGCTGAACAATCTTGCGGCGGGCCTTGCCTTCGCTGTCGACGGTCCAAACGGCGTTGACGCCATTGCGGTAGACAACCGCTTCGGTCGGGATGATGATGCCGCTCACTTCGCGAGCGTCAAGTTCTGCCGTCACGTACATGCCGGGGAGGAGTTTCTTGTGCTTGTTGTCGAAGGTCACTTCCACCGGGAAGAAACGCGTTTGCGGGTTCGCGGCGAGCGGGATAAGCGTCACCTTGCCCTTGACCTTTTCGCCTGCGACCGTAACGGTTGCTGTGGCGCCCTTCTTGAAGTAGCCGATGTCCTGGCTCGTGACGTTCAACTTGAGGATAACCTGGTTGAGTTTCGCAATGGTGCAGAATACTCCGCCAAGTCCCGGAGTCTGGCCAACCTTGAAGTTGAGTTCGGTCACCACGCCAGCAGCGGGTGCGAGAATCTTTGTGGCACGGCGTGCCGTCTCGAGGTTCATCTTTGCAATCTTCAACTGCATTTCCTGCGTGTCCATGTCCTGCTGGCTGATGCCGCCCTTGGCATGGAGTTCGCGCATGCGTTCGGTTGCCTTCTCGAGGAGGGCCACCTGTTCCTGCGCCTGCTGGTACTGCGTGTTGTCGCCGGTGAAGATGTATTCGGCAAGCACCTGGTCCTTCTGCACGGAGGAACCGACCTGCACGTTGATCTTTGCGAGCGGGTCGCTCATCTTGGAGATGGCGTAGGACTGCTGCATACCTTCGATAGAACCGCTGAACTTGCGGATGTCGTTAATCTTTGCCGAGGTAGCCTTCACGACGCGGGCGGGCTTGCCGTTTTCTTTCTGGATTTCCTCGATAGTGGTGGGCTTTGCTGCGGCAGCTTCGTCTTTCTTGAGATTGCAGCCGGCAAGGAGAAGCGAAATGGCTGAAAGGGTGATGACTGTTTTCGTGATCTGGTTCATATCTGCTTCCTATTAATATTCTCCGGTGGCCTGCAGGAGGGCGTTGTAGGCCTTGTTCCATTCGACGATGGACGACATGTAGTCAAGTTTTGCCGTACGCAGGCTGTTCTCTGCGCTCAAGAGGTTCAACTGCGTCTCGCGCCCGAGCTTGTAGGCTTCGTTGGTGAGGTCGTAGTTCTTCTGGGCGAGTTCCACCTGGCGCTTCGCGATTTCAATCTGGGAGTTCGCGTCTTCGAGCGTGTTCACGCACGATTCAATCTGCACGCGGAATCCGCGCTCGGCGGTTTCCTTCTGGATTTGCGTGCTGCGGAGGCTGGACTTTGCTTGCGTAACGCCTTCGCGGGTCTTCATGCCGTCGAACAGGTTCATCGAGACGTTCAAGGCAATGTACTTGTTCAGCTTGTCCCACTTGGGGGCATCCCAGTCAAAGAAGTCGTTCTTGTTGTTCGCGTACTTGATGCCGCCAAGGAGCACGACTGTCGGCTTGTAGCCGCCCTTTTCGATATCGATGTTCAAGGTCTTCATGTTCTCGGTTTCTTCGAGCATCACGAGTTCCCTGCGGCGCTTCTTCACGTTGGCCATGCTTGTGTCGGGGAAGGTGTAGCCTGCCGAGGGGTCACGGAGTTCGCCCTGGAAGTTCACGTCGGTTTCCCATTCAAGGCCCATCGTGTTGAGCAGGGCGTTGCGTGCGAGGACGCGCTTCTTTTCGGTGCTGTTGATTTTTGACACCAGCTGGTCCATGGAAAGCTGCACGCGGATAAGGTCAAGTTCGGTAGCGAGCCCGCTCTTGAGGGACTGTTCCACAAAGTTCAGGTTTTCCTGGAGCAGGTCCTTGGAGGCGTACATGATCTGCATGGCAGAATCGAGATAGATGAGTTGGTCAAATGCGTTTGCGACGTCGTAGCGGACCTGAGCCTTCTTGTTTTCGAGGTTCACTTCGCTCACGCGCTTGTAGGCTTTCGCAATTTCGATACCCACGCCGACTTTACCCTGGGCGTAGAGGATCTGGGTCGCAGTAATGCCCACGCTGGATTGCCAGCGGTAACCCTGCGACTTCATGCCGTAAATGAGGCCATCGATGGCGGGGCCGATGACCTGCTGGTCGTAGGCGTTGGCGTTGGGATGTCCGTTTTCGTCGTTGCTGCCGGCCATGTTCGCAGCGGCATCGGCGAGGTCGGTGGTCTTTTCCACATCGTCAAGGCCAAAAATGCGGGTAACAGTGGCGCTCAGGTCGATGGAGGGGTAGGCGTTGCCGTAACCTGCCGTCACCTGTGAGTTGGCGCTTTTCACATCTTCTTCTGCGGATTTCACATCCGAGGATTTTTCAAGAGCAATGTTGATCGCTTCTTCGCGGGTATAAGTTTTACCCGCCCACGAGGGTATCGCAAGGCTCAAGGCAAGTGCCGAAAATAGGGCGAAATTCCTTGACATCTAGTACTCCTATACTACAAGGTTGCGCCAAATTTAGCAAAAAACACACTATATAATAAGGGAGAGGGGGCATATTTCTGGATAAAGCGACCAATTTAGGCGATAAAAGGAAGGCTCAGAAAAAGAAAAACACATGCTCGTGTGAGCATGTGTTTTACAAAAAAGAGCGATGTGTTGGGACTACATCAGGCCCGGAATTTTCATCCCGCCGGTGATGTCGTTGAGGCTCGATTGGGCGGCTTCGTCTTTCTTTTTGATGGCGGAGTTGATGGCTGCCATGACGAGGTCTTCGAGGGCTTCCACGTCGTCCTTGTCGACTGCGTCGGGGTTGATCTTGATCATGGTGAGGATTCCCTGGCCGTTGATGGCCACCTTCACCATGCCGCCACCGGCTTCGGCGTCAAAACTCTGCGTCTTAAGATCGTTCTGGGCCCTGAGCATCTTACTCTGCATTTTTTGGAGGTCCCTGAGCATCTTGTTCATGTCCATAGTGGTGTTCCTTCTAGTTGTCGTTGACTTCTTCGCCTGATTCGCTTGTCGAGAGGTCAATCTGCTTGTTTAACTGTTTAGAAAATATACATTCTCCGCCGAAGATTTCGACCATCTTTTTGAGGATGGCGTCTTTATCCAGGTCGCGCTCGAAGGGGGATTTCTGCGCGTTTGCGCGGGATACGAGTTCCTCGCTGGTGAAGGTACGTGCCTTGAGCTTTAGGTCCACCTGGGTCTGGAGCCTGTCTTCGAGGATGGTCTTGAGCCGCGCGAGGTATTCCGGCTGTTCCTGGATTTGCTGGTAACCCCAGGGGAGGCTCTGTTCGGATTCGCCGATATAGGTGAGGAACAGCGGAAACGGGGTCTGCTTAATGTCGCCCATCTCGAGCACGGAACCGTTGATGGCGGCAGAGAACTGCAGGTCGCCGCAGTTCGCAAGCGATGCCGATATGGAGGGCCATGCGGCGGTAATCTCGTAGCGGCTGTAGGCAGGGGGCTCGGAATAGCTGTTGTCCGGCGAATCGCCTTCGGCGCTACCCCCTGCGGGGAGCGCAATCTCGGGCATCGCGAGGATTTCAGTTACTTTTTTTTTTGTCGCCTCGTCGGCGGCGGATTTGGGGGCGTTTATGGCGGCTAGTGCGCGTCGTAGATCGGTTAGCCGATCTAGCCACGCCATGCGCGCGAACGTCGTTTCTACCAGGAGGCGCGGGTTCGTGCTGTAGCGGATTTGCGCCTGCAGGTCGATAAGCATCTTGGATATGCGCAGCAGGTCGCCGTTCGAGAGACTAGTCGCCGTTTCCTTGTACTTCGCGTAGAGTTCCGCGGAAATGTTCAGGTCGTCGGGCGAGAAGGCATCGAGCCTGCTGTAGATGAGGTTGCGCAGGAACTTGCCGAACCCGTCGAGGAGGGGGGCGAACTCGATACCGCGATTGACGGCCTTGTCGACCATCTGGAAGCAACCCTTGAGGTTGTGGCCCTCGATGGCCTGGATGAGTTCGAAGAAGAGTTCGGTAGGCGGGATGCCGAGCACGGAACGCACGGAGTCGGCGTCCATCTCGCTGCCGGTAAAGGCGTATGCCTGGTCAAAGTAGGTGAGGCCGTCGCGCATGGAACCGTCCGCCTTTTCGGCGAAAATTTCGAGCGTCTCGTCGGAGGCGTTGATGTGTTCCTGCTCGCAGATGTAGCGCAGGCGCGAGGCAATCTGGCCGATGGTCAGGCGCTTGAAGTCGAAACGCTGCACTCGGGAAAGGATGGTCGGCAGGAGCTTGTTCACTTCGGTGGTCGCGAAGATGAAAATCACGTGCGGAGGCGGTTCCTCGAGGGTCTTCAGGAGCGCGTTGAACGCACCCTGGGAGAGCATGTGGACTTCGTCGATAATGAAAATCTTGTACTTGCCGATGACAGGCGGGTACTGGACGCGGTCGATCACGTCGCGGATGTTGTCGACGCCGGTATTGGAGGCCGCGTCGATTTCGTAGATATCCATCGGGTTTCCGCCCGCGATATCAATGCAACTCTTGCATTTTCCGCAGGGGTGCAGCGGGTCGCCGCCGGTGCAGTTGAGTGTGCGGGCGAGGATTCTGGCACTGGTGGTCTTGCCTACGCCACGGGTTCCGGTAAACAGGAATGCGTGATGGAGTCGGCCCCCTTCGATTGCGTTCTTGAGGGTCTGTGCGATATGTTCCTGCCCGACCATGTCGTCAAAGGACTGCGGGCGCCACTTGCGGGCCATTGCTACGTATGCCATAACTTTAAATGTAGTAAAAAGTCAGAAATGTGAAGTGTGTGGTGTGAAATGTGTAATGACTAATGAGAAATGACGAATGGCTGATGAAAAATGGGTAATCTTACATCCCACATTCCACATTTCACATTTTTTTTTATTATTTGTAAATAAAACCACGAGGTATACGATGAATCCGAATTTGGCGTTACTGATTCTTTCTTGGCAGGTGGCATGCCTGTTCCATGAAACCGAAACCGAAAAATTGCTGCCCGGTTCTACTTCCGCGACTGAGGCGGAAAGCGATGCGCTCGATGCCATTCACGACGAGGTTACCCCGGACGTCTCGTGGGACGATTTCAACAATACGTATGCAAGTTTCAAGACGGCGAAGGAGCGCGCGGCGGCTTGCGTCGAGGTCCTCAAGGGGCAGTCCGGCGAATTCCGGAGCAAGGTTCTGGAATCCATGCTCCGTGTTGCGAACGCCTCGCGCGAAGACGACAACGAAACCAACGTGTCGCCCGAAGAGATGGACTTTATCCAGCAGGTAAGGGAAGCGCTAGAATAGCGATGATGCCGACGTAAATGCCTTTGTGGCAATTACTTACGGGGAATAAGATAGGTTATGAGAGCCGCTTCCATATTGTGCGTCTTATTGTTTGCATTTTTGGGGTGGGCTGCCCCTTCGGTGCTGTTGACAAGCGACCGACATGTAACGGCATGGAACTTTGTTAATTACCGATTTAGGCTTACGAACACGTCGACTGCGCCTGTCCTGAATCCCGAAATCAATTATTATGCTGCCCAGGCTCCACTTGGGGCTGAAGTGGATTTTTCCTCCGGTCTGATGTTCATGGGTAATTAAATGCGTAGTATTCTTTTGATAATTTGTTTCGCATTGTTCCTTGTCGCCTGCGGCGATGGAGGAACGTCGGAACCTATCCTGTATCCTGAGCAGTCCTTAGCTAAGTCATCGTCTTCTGATGTGCCGGAATCTTCGAATGTGCGGTATTCTTGTGACAAATCGTCTAGTTCGAGTTCGTATTCTGAACCGATATCTAGCTCATCTGTTGAATCATCCTCAAGTGACGTGAAAAGCTGTTCTTCTGTTATGATTGTTCCATGCAAGACGGAAACTGAGGACAAATGCGAATATGGAACTTTAGTTGACGAACGTGATGAACAGACATATAAGACCGTAAAGATTGGCGAGCAAATTTGGATGGCGGAGAATCTTAATTATGCCTATTTGCAGCCTACAGCACAACTGGATTCATCCAGTTGGTGCTACGATAACGATCCGGTAAATTGTGAAAAATATGGACGATTGTATCTGTGGTCGGCGGCAGTAGATAGCGCTGCGCTATTTAGTGAGTCCGGAAAGGGCTTTGGTTTTGGTCATGATTGTGGTAACCTACAACAACCAAAGCCATGTGGTCCTGAAGAAAATACTCGTGGTGCTTGCCCCGCTGGGTGGCGTTTGCCCTGGCTTTATGAATGGCATGGCTTATATCGGATAACAGGGAATTCTAACCATTTTTTGAAATCTAGATATGGTTGGACAGATGGAATTGATTCGTATGGCTTTGATGGTTTACCTTCAGGATTTGCAAACATTTATCAAGAATCAGTTGTTTTTTATCAAATAGGGGAGATAACTGATTTTTGGACTCCCACAACAGAAGATGGTGCTGCAAGCCCTTCTGAATTTGCGCTAGAAGACGACTTTTATCTTTCTGGATACAACTTTGCATTCCCTATACGCTGTGTTAGGGATGAATGAATTCTTTTATACAAAAAGCTAAAAATATAGTTTTGTTATTGAGCTGGTTTATCTCAGTGCGATGTCGCCGTTTGCGACGAGCTTGTCACGCAGCTTGTTGTGGGCCTTGTTGACTTCGTCGTCGGTAAGCGTGCGGTCCATGGCCTGGTAGGTGAGGCTGTAGACCATGTTCTTCTTGCCGGCTTCGATCTTGTCGCCTTCGTAGATGCTCTTGAGGGTAATCTTCGCGAGGTTCTTGGGGTTCAAACCCTTGATGCGGGCGACGATGTCCTCGTGGGTCATGGACTTCGCGACTTCGAGCGAGATGTCGCGGCTAGACGGCACCTGGCGGCTGAAGGCTTCGAACACGATCTTCTTGTGGGTCGCGTGTTCCATCTTGTCCATGTCGAGTTCCATCACGTAAGTGGTGTAGCTGATGTCGTTCGCGGCCATCACGGAGGGGTGGAGTTCGCCCATGGTGCCGAGCACCACGCCGTCTGCGAGGATTTCGGTCTGCTTGCCCGGGTGCAGGAAAATTTCAGGTTTGGCCGGCACGCGGAATTCCACCACGAGGCCGACGCGCTTGAGGAAGCTCTGCACGAATCCCTTGAAGGCGGCAAAGTCAATCTGGGCGGGCTTGTCGTTGAGCGGGTTCACGTCGAAGTTCCCTGCAATCGTGAGGGCGACGAGGTTCGATTCGTCGAAGCCCGGATCGCGCACGTCCTTGCGGTCGCGCTTGAACTGGCCCTTGGCCACTTCGAACAGGCGCACGGAACCCGGACGGTTCTTCTCGTTCTCGGCGACGGCCTTCAGGAGGTTCGGCAAGAGCGAAGTGGGAACGGCGCCCAGTTCGTCGGAAAGCGGGTTCAAGAGGAGTGCAGGCTTGGAGCGGCGGTCGTCGCTCTCGGGCCCGAACAGGGCCTTGGTGCGGGCCTTGCTCGTGAAGCGCAGGCTCAGGCATTCGTGCAGGCCCATCGCAGAGAGCGTCTTGCGAATCTTCCTGTTCAAAACTTCAATCGGCGGGAGCTCGTTCGGCTGCATCTTGAAGGAGGGCAGCGTGTACGGGATGTTGTCGAACCCGACGAGGCGGGC
>JAGAAW010000118.1 GCA_017615055.1 Fibrobacter sp. | reverse complement strand
GTGCTCGGCTATCCAGTGCTCGGTTTCGCGGGCGATGTCTTTCACGATGTCTTGCCCCTGCGCGTCGTATTTCGGCGGGTAGAACGTCTCGAAGTGGATGACGATGCGGCGCTTTTCGGTCCAGGTACGGAAGGTGACGATGCCCGCTCCCATTTGGTTGACTTTCTGGATGAGGCGCAGGTATAGTGTGCTCTGCCTGCCGAAGAGTTCGACGGTGTTGCCCTTGGTGTTCTTGCCTTGGTCAAATACCATCGCGAGGATCCCCTTGGTGCGGAACAGTTCGCGGATGAGTTTGCCTGTCTCTTCGGGGTGGTATTCGGTGAGGTGCGGGTCGCTGCGCAGTTCCTTGAGCACGTTGCGGAAGGCGGTGTCGCCGACGGAATCGGTAATCAGGTGCACGTGCTCGCTGTAGCGGCAGAGTATGCGGTGCATCAGTTCGAATGAACCCTGGTGGATGCTGATGCCGGCGATAGGCATGCCAATTTTTGCGCATTCGATAACGGCATCCTTGATGATGTCCTCGTTCTCGAACACGATGCGCTTCTCGACGCTCTTGAAGCGGGCGAGTCCGCGGTACGAATCCAGCGCGTTCCAGTAGATTCCCTTGAACACATCGCGCGCAGTCACGTTCTGCAAAGGCCCGGCGCAGTTTATTTCTTGCGCGCCGTTTAACCCCTGCGCCTGCGTCTCCAAGTATTTTCTTGCCGCCTCAAGGTGCTTCACGACACGCCCGTAAGCGCGCTCGGTGTGGAGCGCCTTGTATATAGGGAAAACAATGGTGAAAAGGAATGAGTAGAAAAAGTCCGGCAGCCGCAGCAGGATGTTGAATAGTAATTTGTATGTAACTACCTTGAACTTGTACATGGGGCTGCGGCGCCTGCCGACTAGGATTTATTCCTCGTCGAATTCCAGGATGTTCTTGCCGAGTTCGCGCTCGAATAGCCTGCGCGAGAGGTTCTCGCCGGCGTAACTGATGGTGGGTGAGACTTCGTAGAGTTTGCCGGGCTTTACCTCGATATGCGCCTTCATGAGCCATTCGCGGTGGAGCTTGCCAATCATCGTGCGGGCCGTTTTCGGGCTGTCTGTGCCCTCCGCGTTCTTGACGGGGGAGAATTCTTCCTCGCGGATTACGCCGAAGGGGAGCATGGTGCCGAGTTGCGGGAAGGCGTCAAAGAGGAACTGCTCGAACTTGAAGCAGTTCTCGATGCCGCAGACGGTCTTGCGGGCGGTATGCCAGGGGAGCTTGCTGGTCTGCAACTTGCGCAGTCCGCTTACCCGGAACAGGTGGATGGCGAGGTTGCCGCCGTCAAAGACGAGGCTTCCGTCCGGGTTCGTCATGTCGCGGTATTCTTCGGGCAGGTCGCTGTACTCGACCACGCCGGGTTTCCTGTTCTGGTATGCGAAAATGCCCACGCGTTCCTGCGCGTTCGCCTTGTGCACCACCTTCGATGCGCTGGCCATCATGCCGTTGTCGGCGAGGGCGCCGATGAATGCCGGGTCGCAGATGCGGCAGAGCGCGTTGTCGACGCTGTAGAGGAACACGTACTCCACGCCCTTCTCGACGAGCCATGCGAGCGTACCGCTCATGGCAAGTGCGCGGAAGCATCCGCCGTTGCCATCGGGTACGAGCGCGAGCCGGTCGCCATCAAGCACGGCCTTGCCATCGGCAGTGAGCGCGCAGATGGTGCCCTGCTCGAAGAAGCGGATGTTGTCGCGGTCCATCCCGAAGAAGTTGTGTTCGGTAAAGAAGTTGACGGTCGCCTCGTGGTTCAGGGGGCTTGTCATGATGCACCAGGGAATCGGGTGGCCGACCTGTGCGGAAAGGTTCTGCAGGCGCTCCGCCTGCAATTGGAAGAGGCTCTTGTGGCTCGGGAGCCCGATGTCGAACATGCCCTTGGGGCCGTCGAACCCGAGGCGCGAACCCTGGCCGCCCGCGACGAGGAACGCCGCCACCTTGCCCTTCCCGAGCAGCATCTCGCCGATTTCCTTCCAGTAGTTGTACTTGAGGTCGTCTTCGGCAATCTTGAACGGCATGGGCTTCAGGTCGGCGGAAACGTTGTCCGCCTTGCTTGCTGTAGACTTTTCGGCGTAGAGAGCCTTCAGTTCTTCCCAGTCCTGGCTTGCGATGTCGCGTTCGAGGAGCTTGCGTGCGTCCCCGGTCAGGGTTTCAAGGTGCGCCGCCAGCTCTTGCTGGCCGGCATTGTTCAAAGTTTCAATAATGTCCATGCGGTTTAATATAGAAATATCGCTTCTGCCCGTTTATTTTCTATCTTGGGCGTGAAGAAAATATAGGAGGAAATTTGAAACGAGTATTTTGTGCCTTGTTGGTGTGTGCGGCCATATTTGTCGCCTGCGGTGACAGCGATAGCGAATTCATCTCGCGCCCGGACGGAAAATTCTCATCATCAAGTGTCTCGCCGGAATCGAGCAGTAGAGCATTTGGCCCTTGCAAGACGGAGACCGAAGACAATTGCGAATATGGAACGGTGACGAATCGTGATGGAAGAACCTACAAGACAGTTAAAATAGGCAACCTGTGGTGGATGGCCGAAAATCTCAGCAATGATGTGGGCCTCTGTTTTAACGATTCCGCAGAATATTGTGCCAAATATGGAGCCCTTTACACTTGGGCTGGTGCAAAGTTCGACTGCCCTACGGATTGGCGTTTGCCGACAAGATCTGAATTTGAAAAACTTATAGACATGGTTGGTGGCGAGGACGTTGCCATTACGGTACTTAGGTCAAGAACTGGCTGGAAAGACGGTGAAAACGGCACGGATGCTTATGGTTTTTCTGCTCTTCCTGCAGGAAAGAGAAACGAAAAAAGGTATCACAACGTTGATACTGTGTACTTTAGCGATAATCTTACCTGTTTTTGGACTTCTACAGAGTTTGACGATTATTATCAGAATCAGGCGTACTATTTTTACCTAGATAAAGGCCATGCTTTTGTGACTGAGGAATACAAACCTTTCTACTTATCCGTCCGCTGTGTCAATGACAAAATTTGAGAGGAGATTTATGAAACATTCGGTCTTTTTTTACGTTTTGTTCGCATTGTCGCTTGCATTCCTTGTCGCCTGCAGTGACGACGACTCGGACACATTCCTTGTAAGGGGTGATGACAGGTCTTACCAGGACGACGAAGACGATCTTTCCTCCAGTTCCGCGCGTTCCTCGTCCAGCAGCGAACAGCGCTCCTCTTCCAGTAGCGAACTGCACATCTCGTCCAGTTCCATGCACTCTTCTAGTTCGGTGCATTCCTCAAGTTCAGTGAATTCATCGAGTTCCTCGAAGCGTAATGTTGCCTTTGTAGAGCCACTCAGACAAAATCCCGACGAGGACTGCGATTACGGTTCCTTGATTGACAAGCGTGATGGTCAAGTGTATAAGACTGTTGTTATTGGCGAACAGACGTGGATGGCGGAGAATCTGAACTATGCATACCTGCTGCCAGATTCGCTGAGGCATTTTGATTCAGCAAGCGCGTGCTACAATGATTCGCTGGAATATTGTGATAAGTATGGGCGCCTGTATTCATTTGATGTGATTGAGAAAGTTTGTCCGGACGGATGGCATTTGCCGAGTATGGACGAGTGGGAGGTCTTGTTCGATGCGGTCGGAGGCATAAATGTCGCGAGCGAGAAACTAATTTCGTCGTATGGCTGGAAAAACCAGAGTGACGTCGATGACGGATATTGCTTTAGTGTCTTGGGCGGAGGATATCGCCCGTCGGTGTTCAATGATTTGGGGGTGGGTGAGGGCCTTTGGACTTCTACGTGGTATGATTCGGATGCTATAAAGAATGTCTATTTCTACAATAAGTACTCATATGCGTACGAGGGATACACCCCATTTGAGAAGATGCTTTACATCCGTTGTGTTAAAGACTAGCGCCAAGATTAGTTTTGGAAATTCGTTAAAAAACGCGAAATCGGCCCCGTTGGAGCCGATTTTCGTGTATCAAGCGAAAAATTGTAAATTTTTTATTTACCTTTTGTAAAAAAGGAATTATATTAAAAAAGAACTGCGGAGGTCCCATGAAAGGATTTTTTGGAATTCTTGCCATAGCGATGACGTCGCTTTTGTTTTCTGCCTGCACTATTGCTCACGTCAACAACTTCAAGTTTGACGCGTCCCCCTCGCCGGAAGTCAGCGGTCCGGAAAAAGATTTGGATGGCGAAAGCATGGCTCGTGTTTCGGCTTCTTTCACCGCTGCAGACGAAGACGAGGTGACTTTCCCGGTAAGTAGTCATGTCTTGGATGCGAGCCGATTTGGCAGTAACGGGGGATCCCTGGAACGTGTTAATCCGGATTCTGTCAGAAGGGTTTATTCAAACAATGCGGTCCTAAAAATAGACGGTTACAACGTTTCGGCTTCACTGGATTTCTTTGTAAATTTGAATTTGTTCTATTTCCAACTGGGCATTGGTGTATATGACGGCCTGTATTATTATGCCGGTTTCGGTGCGAACCACAAATACTATGAATGGGGCGTGTTTATAGGGGAGTTCAACCAGTTTACCACGATAGACTATTTTGGCTATTGGTGCGGTATTGATGGTTGTACGGAAGAAGATATGGATGATTCCTATGTCGCTAACGATTTTTTGGTATTGGGTGATGTCTTCTTCGGCGCGTACGTTGGGGCTCACGTGTGGAGGTTATCGCTGAACAATACCGTGAGTATGTATGTTCCTGGGGTAGATGTCGGGCAAATGGAATACGACATGCCCGTTGTTGTCACGAACTACACGTCGCTCGGGATTCGCATAATTGACAATTGGTCCGTGCGTGGCGGAACGGTGATTACGTTCGTTCGCGATTGGAGCGAGCCGCATCTGGGTTTCAAGTTCTCCCTCAATTATGATATAGGTGCAGAATCTTCTATAAAGAAGAAAAATAGGGCGCCTGCAGAAACTGGAGCGCTGCCACCTGCGGAAACTCAGCCGGTAAAGGTTGCGGAGGAACAGACTGCTGCGCCCGCAGAAACGGAACCAGCAGCAGAAACTGAACCTGTAGCAGAAAAGGAAACACCTGCAGAATCTGAAACTGCTGCAGAAGCGGACCCGGCACCGGAAGCAGAACCCGCTACGGAACCGGCAGAAACTAGCGCGGATGAGCCTGCAGAGGCGCAAGCGGAAGAATCTGCAGAATAGCCCGGCAAGTCTCTTGACAGTGCGAAGTTTTTTATATTTTCGCACACATAAGAAGGACTTGCTATGAAATTTCCCTACATTTCTTTGTTGGCTGCTGCGTTCATCATTGCCTGTGGTGACGGCGATTCGGACTCTTTCCTCGTGAGAGGCGACTCCGACTCGTATTCAGGTGAAGAAGATGATCTTTCGTCTAGTTCCGTGTATTCCTCGTCTAGCAGCGAACGGCGCAGTTCGTCAAGTTTAACCGATTGGCTTGATACTATTCCGCATATTCCCCCGTGCCGTGATGACTACGAAGATAACTGCAAGTACGGCACCTTGGTGGATGAACGCGACGGCCAAGAATATAAGACGGTTTATATCGGCGAGCAAATCTGGATGGCGGAAAACTTGAAGTATGTTTCAGAAAACAGCGAATGTTACAACGACATTCTAGAAAAATGCGACGTGTATGGTCGCCTTTACCCTTGGGCGGACGCTATGGATGCCTGCCCCTCTGGCTGGCATTTGCCGAGCCTGGATGAATGGAAAATCCTGTATACCTATGCGGGAGGAATCAAAACATCTGCTTCGAAGCTTAGGGCAACTGATGTCTGGACATGTTCCGGTTGTAAAGGTACTGATGATTATGGATTCTCTGTCTTGCCTGCCGGAGCTTACAGGGATATGCATAGTGCGTTCTGGGACATAAACGCGACCGGGTATTTCTGGACATCGACTGATTATGACTCTGGTGGAGAGTACGTGTACAATATGTGCTTTGATTATCGAGATGAGCTTATTGATGGCCGTAGCCTGAAGACAGAAAACACGTTCTCCGTCCGTTGCCTTAAGAATTAAGTGGTCACCGTGAGGCTGACCGCATTACCTTAAGCCGAAGAATATCACCATGCTCACGATGAGCGCGAAGATGCTCACGAGGTGCATACGCCACACGATCTTTGAATTCATGAGCGGCTTGCTCGGGAATTTGCCTTCCCACTTCTTCTGGTAGTGGTGGTGGAGCGGAGCGCAAAGGAATATGCGCTTGCCTGTGCCGGTAGTCTTCTTGGTGAATTTGAACCAGAGAATCTGGAGGAGCACGGAGCAGGCTTCGGCAATGATAATCACGCACACGATGGGGAGGAATAGCCCCGCCTGCACCAGGATGAACATGATGCCGATGGTGGCGCCAAAGCCCACGGAGCCAGCGTCGCCCATGTAGATTTCGGCCGGAGGGCTGTTGAACCACAGGTAGGCGAGCAGCGCACCCGCGATGGAGAGCGCTATCGGGAAGAGCTCGTCGCAGCCGGGCAGGTACGGCACGTGCAGGTACGTACTGAAGATAAAGTTACCGCTCACGTAGGCGACAAGGCCCACGAAAATCATGCTGGTAAGGATTGGCACCGAGACAAGGCTGTCGAGGCCGTCGGTAAAGTTCGTTCCGTTCGCGCTGGCCGCGATGACAAACGTCATGAAGGCGACAAAGATCCAGTTGGGGAGGTGGAACTGGTACACGTCGATGGGGCAGAAGGGGATGGTTAAATCGCCCTTGAGCTCGGGGATGAACTTGTAGCAGAAAATCGCGACAATAACACTGAAAAGGAAGTAGAGGAACAGGCGCAGACTGCTGGAAATACCGTCGGCCTTGTCCATGTAGTCGGCGGCCTTGAGCTTGCCGAGCTTGATGAGGCGCTTGGCGCGGACCTTTGCGATGTCGTCGATGGCGCCCACGGCGGAGAAAGCCGCGAGAATCACGAGGGTCGATATGGTGTAGCCGTTCATCTTGCAGACGAGGAGCGAAACGACCTCGACTACCACCACCAGGAGGAGCCCGCCCATGATGGGGGGAGACTTGGTCTTGCCGTCCTTGTCGAAGTCGCTAGTGGCATCGAGCCCCTGCAGCAGGCGGATGTACTTGGGCATGAAGAACAGCACGAGGATGATGGAGAGCATGGCGGCGACGCCTGCACGGAAGAGACGTCCGTCGAAAAGATCGATACTGGTAACGTGGTAAAGCCAATGACAGAGCATAGTTATAAAAATCTCGGGGCTAGATTCCCGTTAGGTTTAAAGTTTCGGGTCCCATACACCGCAAAGATAAAATATTGTGCCTGTGTTGGCATTGAACGGCCCGAAATTTCTACATTATGGGGCATGAGTGAATTGCGTATCGACTGCCCCCATTGTGGATCCACCTTCAACGTCACGCTGGACGGGGAACCCTCGTCGATGATGGTCTTTGCCTGTGCCAAGTGCAAGACCCCGCTGATGTATTGCAATGGGGTGACCTCGGAACTCGACCGCGATGAATTCCAGAAGCTGCGCGAACGCCTGGTGCGCGTGCTGAACGGCGTGATGAACCGCGAGGGGACCATGAGCGACGTGGCCGCCTCCCTCAAGCACCTGGTCGAGGACTCGAATGCCTTGGCAGAAAGCCGTCATGAATCCGAAAAGCAGGTGATTTCGGACGATGCGCTCGAAAACCTGCAGAAGGGCCTCGCCGAACTCGACGTGGACAGCTTCTTGGAGAAACTGTAAAAATTTGACGTATGTCATTCTGGAGCGTGAAACGCGATAGAATCTGTCGAAGGATCTATTTGAATGCTTAATTTTTTCATAGCAGCCCTCGTGGTGGCGCTTGCCCCCGGCCCCGACAACCTGTTCGTGCTTGCCCAGAGTGCGACGCACGGTGCCAAGGCGGGCTTCAGCGTGATTTGCGGGCTGTGCACGGGTATTTGCGTGCAGACGGTTCTCCTGATTGTGGGGGTGTCTGCGCTGATTGCGGCAAGCCCGGTTGCGTTCTTTGTTCTGCAGTGCTGCGGGGCGGCGTACCTGCTTTACCTTGCATACAAGAGTTTTCAGGTTCGTGCCGGCGTCGTGAAACTGGACGCGGGCGCGGAAGGTGCGGGTCTTCCGTTCCGCAGGCTCTACCTGCGCGGCATTATAATGAACCTCACGAACCCGAAGGCCGTGCTTTTCGCGCTTTCGTTTATCCCGCCGGCGGTCGACATGAGCCGCGATATGAGCCCGTCGCTCCAGATGGTTGTGCTCGGTGCGGAATTCGTGACGGCGACTTTCATTGTGTTTGGCTCCATTGCGTTACTCGCCGGAGCCGTGAAGAAGTTCATGCTCAATAGCCCGAAGGCGAACCGCAACCTCAACTGGTTCAGCGGCTGCGTGTTTATCGCCCTCGCTATCGCACTGTTCGCGCTATAGTTGCTTTTCAATTAACTTCAGGATTTTTTCAATTGCGACTTCGGGCGCGTCGCTGGTATCTCCGCCGGCGGCACGGGTGTGGCCGCCCCCGCCGAACTCCTTTGCGATAGCGTTTACGTCTACGATGTAGTTGCTGCGCAGGCTAATCTTGTATTTGCCGTTCACCGGATACAGGAACAGGGCCACTTCGGTGCCGCCGACTTCGCGCATGGTGTCGATGACATTGCTGAGTTCCACGGGCGTGACGCCGAAGCGGTCCATGTCTTCGGGGGTGATGTGGGCGTAGACCACTTTACCGCCGAGCCCGAGCTTGCAGTTTTCCATCACGAACCCGGTCACGAGCGTCTGCTTGTAGGTGCGCGTGTAGTACGTCTCGTTCACGATTTTCGCGAAGTCAATGCCTTTCTCGATAAGGTCGCCGACCACCTGCATGGTGCGTTTGCCGGTGTTGTTGAACTTGAAGGCACCCGTGTCGTGCACGATTCCCAGGTACAGACTGTTCGCGGTCTCGCAGCTCACCTTCGCCTTGTCAAGATTCACATACACCACCTCGCATGCGGAACTCGCCTCGGGCTCCACGATGTTCATCGTGCAGAGGTTCAGCGGGTTGGATATGTGGTGGTCGATGTTTATCGTTTTTTTTGCCGCACGGATGCATTCCGCACCGTTTGCTCCCACGCGCTCAAAACTCGGGGTATCCATCAGGAAAGCAAGGTCGTAGGGTTGCCCGCCATTGCAATCTGCGGTGTAGGCTTCGTGCGCATCGTTTGCCCCGCGCAGGATTTTGTAGCTCTCGGGGAACTTTTCGAGGAACAGGTCCGCGCGGATTCCCGGGAAGTTGTCGCAGATGTAGTTGTAGATTGCCGTGGTGCTGCCCACACAGTCGCCGTCCGGCCTAACGTGCCCAAAAATCGCCACCGTTTTCGCTTCGCTCAAAAATTCGTCAAATTTCATATCTTCGTCCTTTTGTATGGAATATAATAAAAGACGTTCTCGCAGTTGTCCCTTGTTACTGCAAATGCAATATCATCGTAGGTATTCTTCTGCCAAGTTCCTGATGGTCTTGGCGTTTAGCGGTTTTTCAGCCGTCTCGCGCGAAACAATCAGGCGCTTCCCGGGGAAAATCCCGTTCCTTTCGTAGTTGTCCAGCTTGTGCATCGCCTTGTGGACGTAATCGCTATCGTCCATCATGCCAAAATGCTCCCACAGGAATTCTTCGCGGGTACGCAGGTTGAGGCAGGTGAAGTCGGGGAAGAACGTCGCGCTTTTTTCGTGCGGCATTTTCAGTTTCAGTGGGAATTCGTAGCGGTACGGGATGCCCATGCGCAGGAGTGTGTCCGCGATGATGACCTCGGACTTGGAACGGACCCGCTCACCGTGCGCTGTGGTGTATTCGGGCGCATTGTCTAGAAACGGCTTGCCCTTGTAGGGGCAGGCGAGCCAGCGTTTGGCGTATTCTTCGTTTGGGAGGCTCACGGGGGTTACGAATTGCCGCCGGCAATCCGATAAACTGGCGAATGCGTCGTCAAGCGCTTGCGGGGCGTAATCCTCGATGAACTGGTTGATAAGTTCCAGATGCCGTTCCATCTTGGCAAGGACTGTGCTCTCGTAGTCCTTCTGCGCAAGCTTTGCCGCGAGTGATTCTTCGTGGCGCGGGATATAGGAACCGCCGGGCTTTTTCGGGTCGGTCACGTGGTAGAATCGTGCCTTGTTCCCGCGGGTGGCTGTGCGGAGCCTCCCTGCTGGCGATTTTGCGAGACTTGCCCGCAGGTGGATAATGGCAGAAAAAAGTCTTTCCGAATATGACTGCATCTGCTGTTGCAGGTTATCGGGTGGAAGAAGTTCCAGGTTGTTCATATTGCATAGTAGTTGTCCTCTATATAAAAAAGGCGAGCATTCGCATCGCGACACAACGGGGAAGCCCGCTGTCGGGGAAAATACAAATGCGTTGCGCCGGAGGCCACTTTTCGGGGCGATTTTTTCAAATAAAATGCGAAAAGTTGCAAAATTGGGTACCAAATTGCTCGAAAATGATGGTTTGGTACCCAAAAATTTAGTTTGTATGCATGGTCGAAGGGTGGATTTTCCCACGGGTGGGTACCAAACGAAGCGGAAAGTCTGTTTTGGTACCCAGTAGGGGCCACTTTTATGAGAATTTTTCTGAAATGCTACTCTTCTGTTGTTACGTTGTGTGTAAAAATGGGTACCAAAACTACCGAAAAGCCCCCATTTGGTACCCAATTTGCCGAAAATAGCCCGGAATTTCCTGGAAATTTCCGAATTCAGCCTTGAATTTGCCGAAATTGCCCCGAAATGGCGTTTTTGGAGTGGCTTCCTTTGCCGCGACGCTTGCCTTTAGTTATATTTCCCCCCAAATTGCATTTTTGACTGGGTCCTGTGACCAGATTCGCCAATTCCACTGGTGCAAAAGCAGGGAAACTCGGACAAAAACTTGTAATGAAACAACAATCAAAAAAAGGAATGGCTATAATGGCTACTATCACTAAGGAAAAAGCTGCAGAACTCACCGCCAAGTTTGGTGCAAACGAAAAGGACACCGGTAACGTCCGCGTCCAGATCGCTATCCTCACGGAAAAGATCAAGAATCTGACGGAACACATCAAGAGCCACAAGAAGGATTTCCACTCCCTCCGTGGTCTGTCTGCCATGGTTGCCAAGCGCCGCAACCTCCTCAAGTACTACGGTGAGCAGGACATTCTCGCTCAGCGTGCTCTCATCAAGGAACTCGGTCTCCGCGGCTAATCTGCGGACTGGAGATTATCTATGTCTATTGACGCATACCATCAAAAATACAGCAAGATGCTCGACCCCAAGGAAGTGTCCGTTACGCTTCCCGATGGCCGTGTCATCTCGTTTGAAACGGGCCGTATCGCAAAGCAGGCCCGTGGTGCCGCTGTCGCGAAGATGGGAGATGCCTTCGTGCTCTCTACCGTCTGCTACGGTGAAGAGAAGGAAGGCGACTTCTTTCCGCTGACCGTCGAATACCGCGAAAAGGCCTATGCTGCTGGTCGCCTCCCGGGCGGCTACAACAAGCGCGAAGCCGGACGCCCGTCCGACGAAGAAACGCTTTCTGCCCGCATTATCGACCGCCCGATTCGCCCGATGTTCCCCGAGAACTTCACT
>JAGAAW010000009.1 GCA_017615055.1 Fibrobacter sp. | reverse complement strand
GCATGTGCCGTCAAAATAGCAGGGAGATCCGTATACGGCGATAGGGGCATCCAGGGTGTCATCTTTGGGTTCGATGACTCCATAAAGTGTGTCGGCAGGGATTATGTCGCTGCTTGAACTGCTGGTGGGTTTAACAGTGTTATTCCTATTGTACCGTGCCAGGAATTCCGCTTCGTTGTAGACGTTCCCGTCGTCGCATTTGAATGTCTTTTCGGTAATGGCGACTATTCCGTAGTCGGGGCAAATTTCTACAAGGCCTTCATCAGTTTGCATTGGACTGCAGGGGAGTCCGCCGTAGCCGGTAATAGAATCTTTTTCCACGCAGGTCGCGCCATCGTCACACCTGTAAACCTTGGAACCATCGTATTTCCTGCCAGCAGGGTCCTCGTAACAGGACAGCTTGCCAGGCACCCCGTATGCAGGCGCAACTTCAGTAAAACTGCTCGACGATATGACCCCGAACTCGCGACTGCTTGAAGAAATCTCGGTCCCTGAGCTAGTCGAAGGGTCGCTGGAACTGGACTGTGTATCATTTGCGTCGCTACTGCTTTTGGGGGCTGGAGCGCAAATATCGTCGGGACAGCCGTAAAGAACGACTTCCGATGAAGATGCCGAGTCGTCGCAGCCGGCCCAGAAAAAACCGGTCAGCGCAAGTGCAATCTTTTTCCAATGCTTGTAGAGCATGTTTCCTCCTTTCATAATTGAAATATATCTTTTATTTGTTTGGTCTGGCCGGTATAATTGCAGGTAATGGACATTTTTTTTTGAAAAAAAAAGAAAAAAGCGTTCTATATAGCACACTCAGCGTTCTATATGTTAAAAATGGACATATTTGTTTTAATTTACAACAACGTAAACTTTCAGAGACTTGGCGCTCGGCTTTATAACGTCTTTTTTTGCTTGTAAAGGGCGTTTATTTACATTTTGGCAACGTTGTAAGTACAAACAACGATTTTACATGAATTTCGGAACTTTTTGCCCCTTTTTAGGTATTTTTTAAGTACCCGGAAAGGCCGAATTCCCGGCCATGAACGTGGGGTTGGTTATGAATAAATGGAAATATGCATTTCCGTTGGCAGGTTTGGCCTTCGGATTGTGGGCCTGTGGAGATGACAATAATGTCGCTACAGGGTGTGTTACAGAACAATGCCTTCTGGAGCAGTATGGGGAATTCAATGCAGATTCTGCGAATCAGGTTCTGCAAGATTCTATCAATGCCGCTCAGGGGTTGAACAGCTCGGCTTTTATGCCGTCGAGTGCCGCAGATCCGCTCTCTTCGCCGTTCGAACCCGCAAGCAGCGGGGACGTGGGGGCGGAATCGTCGAGTTCCATACCCTTCAATATTTCCAGCGGGCTTGTCCCGCCGGTGTCTAGCGATGGCGCTCCGTCAAGCAGTAGCGTTGCACCGGCTGTGCTCGAATCGAGCAGCAGCGAAGTGGCTCCTGAACCGGCGCCCACCTTCGTGGAAGACCACCGTAGCGAATGCCAGATTGGCGACATCCCGAAGAGCGTGAACAACGCCAAACTGCCGGACCCGTTTATGGGTCTCGATGGCAAGCGCATTTCTTCGGCCGCGGAATGGAAGTGCCGCCGCGAAGAAATAGGTGCGATGTACGAAAAACTCATGTTTGGCGAAAAGCCGCGCAATCCCGAGAAGGTTGAAGGCTCCTATTCCGGCGGAAAACTTACCATCAAGGTGACCGACAAGGGGAAGTCGGGCTCGTTCTCCGTGAGCATCAGTGATGCCGGAACGAAGGACAAGCCGAAGCCGGCCCTCATTGGCTTTGGCGGCGGCATGATGGGCAATAGCTGCGGAAGCCTTGGCAATTCCACCAACGGCCTTGATATCGCGAAGATTGTGTTCAATCCGGATGACGTCGCTCCCGAAAGCGGTGGCGGCATGTTCTTCAGCATTTATGGTGGCAACACCGACAAGTACGGCACCATCATCGCGTGGGCCTGGGGTGTGAGCCGCATTATCGACGCCCTCGAGAAAATGCCTGAGGTGGGTATCGATGTGCATCACCTCGCCATGACGGGTTGTTCCCGCTGGGGCAAGGGCACTCTTGCTGTCGGCGCGTTCGACGAGCGTATCGCCCTTACTATCCCGCAGGAATCCGGTTCTGGCGGCGCGTCCCTCTGGCGTGTTGGCGCTCAGGTCAACAAGCAGAAGGGCAAGCAGTTTGTGCAGGGCTTGAGCAGCGCGGGCTCCGAAGGCAAGTGGATGATCAGTTCCTTCAAGGGCTACGATGGCAAGGAAAACACGCTTCCGTTCGACCAGCACATGCTTGTGAGCATGGTTGCCCCGCGTGCGCTCCTCATCATCGACAACGCCGGTCAGGAATGGCTGGGCGAGGTGCCGTCTAACTACTGCGGCCAGGCCAGCAAGGAAGTGTTCGACGCGCTTGGCGTGAGTGAAAACTACACGTACAGCCAGGAAGGCGGCCACAGCCACTGCTCGCTCCCGAACGGACAGTTCGACGAGGTCAAGGACTTTATAACCAAGTTCTTGTTGGGTGGCGAAGCGAAGACCGGCAAGATTGATTATTCCAAGAATACTCAAACCATTGACTTCAAGAAGTCTGAATGGATTGACTGGGATACGCCGACCCTCAAGTAATTTCCTAACTCCTGGTTAACTCCAGAGCGGGACTCGCGGAATCGCGGGCCCCGTTTTTTTTTAGCAAAAATTACAACGTATCTTGGAACTGGTGGAACTTCTCGAGCAACTCGGCGTAAGTCTTGGTGGCCTCGAGTTGCGGGAACTGCGCCACGATAGAGTCCGGCGCGCAGAAGAAGCAGCCCTTGTCGGCCTGCTTGAGCATGCCCGTGTCGTTGAAGGAATCACCGCTGGCAAACACCTTGAAGTTCAGCGCCTGCAGGTGCTTCACGACCTGCGTCTTCTGGTCGCTCATGCGCAGGTGGTACCCCTTGATCATGTCGTTTTCCACGACGAGGTTGTGGCAGAAGATAGTCGGGAAGGCGAGGTTCTTCATGATGGGGTAGGCGAATTCCTGGAACGTGTCCGAGAGGATAATCACCTGGGTCTCGTCGCGGAGCTTGTCCATGAAGTCGCGGGCGCCGTCGAGCAGGCCCAAGTTCGCGATGACGTTCTGGATGTCGGAAAGCTTGATGTTTTCGCGTTCGAGAATCGCGATGCGGCCCTTCATGAGCACGTCGTAGTCGGGGATGTCGCGGGTAGTAAGGCGCAGGTCTTTGATGCCGGTTTTTTCGGCGACGGCAATCCAGATTTCGGGGGCGAGAACGCCTTCAAGGTCCAGGGTGACGACACATTGCTTGGTAAACATGTTACTTTCTCTCGTCTATGATGCTTTGCAGGTCGGCGGGGGTAATCTTGTATGCGGTGCGGCAGAAGTCGCAGATGACTTCCAGGTCCTTGCCTTC
>JAGAAW010000117.1 GCA_017615055.1 Fibrobacter sp. | reverse complement strand
GCCGCAATCCTCGAAGCATGCGTCAAGAACTGCTTTTCGTAAAAGCATAAAAAGGGGCACCCCCTAACACCCCCGTGGCTACTTGCTGTTATTCCATTCCTTTAAGAAAAAGGCATAGTTCAACTGAAAATAAAAGCGGTTTATCAAATAAAACAAACCTACAAATACAATCCAAATCGGACGTCGCACTTGACACCCGCAAAATCGGCATAGTTCATCCACACGGCACAGCCGACACTCACACCGTTAATCAGCACGTCCTCATCCTCAACGATGTTCTCCCGACTCTGCAGGGTATGTTCGTAGCGGACTCCCAGCGAGTAGTGATACAGCGGCTCAGAATGAGTTTCATCATCAAAATATTTATAGGTCACGCCGGCACCTACTTCGGGCGCAATTTTCCATACACCGTTCATGTCAAGAGGCGGCCTGTAGAATAATTCTGCATTGACGAAGTTCAGCGTAGCATTGGCTCCACCGCCCATCATCCCAAAGAACTCGCCAAACCGAAAAACTAGGCCCACAGTAAGTTCTAGGCCGAACATGACCTCCCTCTCTTCGGCAACGAACGGGGACGTCAAGGCTAATCCCAAATACTGGCTCTTATAATTCCGGTTTTTCTCGTTCCACTTTTTCCTGGCTTCCTTGGCGCGACGCGCGTTCTCCTCTTTTTCGCGCTTGCGATATTCACCTTCGCGCTTTTTGCATTCCTGATCATTTTCATTGCACGAAGTCGCCCAATCGACAACACCCCAAATCACTTCCAGCACAGTAGGCGCATCATCATCGCGCGTATTCGAAGGACCTGCCCACGCCGGAAAAACAAGCATGCATACGCATGCCAGAATCATCCGCAAATTTTGTTTCGGCGAGAACATACCTAACCCCCATATCCATGAAGATATATTATCGCGCTTAAAAAAGAGCGTTGGTTATCTGCAAATTCCGTGCGTTCGTCGGAATTATAGATCCCCGCCTTCGCGGGGATGACAAGTAAAGCGACGGGGATGACTAGTAAAGCGGCGGGAATGACATACCGTCGTTTATTTCTTCTTCGCCTTCGGTGCAGGCACTTCCGGGAGCATCGCGTCCAGGAGCTTCGCCAAGAACTTGCTGTCTTCAATCTGCTCGTTGGTCATGCGGAGCATGGGCCTTGCGCCCTCGTAGGGCAATTGCTTCTTTGCACCCGGCAACATCGCCAAGGCCGCAGCCACGGGTTTTACCAGCAGGCGGTCATCGTAAATCCCGCCAAAGATTTTCCCGTCGGCATATAAAATGTACTCGCCCATCATCTTGCGGGTAGTCACGCGAAGTTCACCCTTGAACTGCTGCAAAACGTGGTCACGGAACTTTTCAGAACTCGGCATAAATCATTCCTAACGTTCGAACCGGAAAACGTGCCGGTTGTAGTTCGACGTAAGCAGGTACTGCTTTTCGCGCTGGACCGTCATGAACATGTTCACCAGGTAGGCGCGCAGGCCAGTAACCGTCTGTTCCAAATCCGTAAGGTCCATAATCTTGCCGTCGTCCTTGATTACAACCACAAAATCCTTCTCGCGCAACAGGATGGCAAATTCCATAAGTACGCTGCGCTTGCCGTTACGCTCATAAATGCTCATCCCCATCTCCTCGAGCAACAGCATCGCCTTCACGACACTCATCTCGTTCACCAACTTGCGCTTGAGAAGTTCACCCACGCTGTCGCGGTAGGCAATCAGGTTTTCCGGTGTCAGGAGCATATCGTGCATATGCCAGTAATCCGCAACCGTGAGGTGTTCGAGCAACAGCGGGAATCGCGCCCTGCCGTAAATCAGCACCTGTACGCCCGCGCACAGCCCCATCGCCAAGAAGGGAGCCGCGCCAAAGCCCAGCCACACGTATTCGCCGCCCCACAGCGCACCCGCACCCATCACGCATACAACAGGGCTCAGGAACATCACGAAGAGAATGAATATGAAGGAGAGTACCGGTTTTTCGTGCACGTGGAACGCCGCGTAGATTTTCACCAGAGCAAGCGGGCATAGGCCTACGGCACACGCGCGTATCGCAAAGGCCATTTCGCCGGCAAGTTCCTCGGAACGGATATGGAACACGTGCGTGAGCAGCGGGGCAAAAAACAGGAGAATCGCGGTCGCAAGCAGGCTCTCCTTGAGCACTGTCCAGTTCACGAAGCGCATCACCTGGAGCACTCCACGGTCATTATCTTCGCCACGATAGATGTTTATGAGCGGTTCCGCCGCCATCCATATGCCGTTAAACACGACGCTCAGTTCCACGATTTCGTAAATAACCGAAAGCACCGTAATGCGGTCACTGCTGAAATTTGCAACAAAGTAAAGGTTCATGAGACCGGCGAACAGCGCAAAGAAAAAGAACTCGCACGCCTCCGCGATGCTGAACCGGATTACCGACATGGAATCGCGCATATTGAAGTGCCACACGAACCGGAGCGAATTGTTCTTGCGGGCAAAGTGCACGCAAAGCACGATAATGCTGAGCACCACCGAAAGGAGCGTACCAAGCGCCACGCCCGACATTCCCAGGAAGCGGCAGAATATGCACGAAAGCACCAGGTTCCCTATCAGGAGCGCGGCATACGACGCCTTGCACGTACCCGTGTCGCCGTCCACGTAGACCATCTCCTGCAAGGTATTGTTCAGCGGGATAATGAAGGCGAGCCCCAGGAACCAGCCGTAGAACTCGTTCACGTAGTTGAGCAGTTCAGGTTCGACTTCCATAACGCCGAACATGATTCCCTTGCCCGCGGAAAACAGCACGACCATGAACACGCCGACAATAAATGAGAGGATAAGGCTCTGGCCAAAAAAGCGGTCTGCCTTCTCCTTGTTCATGCGCCCCAGCTCAATAGAATAGCACACGAGGCTCCCCACCATCACGACGGCGCTCATGAAAAATATGAACGAGAATAGCGGAGTGAAGAACGAGATTGCGGCAAGTGCGGTATCGCCCAGGAACTGCGCCGCGACCACCTTGTCGATGAAAACGTTCACGAATTCAGCACAGACGGATACCGATGCCGTAAAGAGCATCGACCTGAACCGCCGTCCGCTGAAAGAATCCTTGATGCGCATGTTACGACAAATATAAGAATTTCGTAACAAAACCTTGGGGCGCGTTCGCAAAACAGGACCTTCGCAAGCCCTCAAAAACGGGGCATAATGTAGAAAATATTTTACCAAGAAATGTTTGCACAAATGTTATTAACAAGTTATTTTATACGTCATTAATCAAACAACGTTATCTGCAATAGGAGTAGTAGAATGAAACTTGGCATTTCCATTACCGGCGGCGGGGCACTCGGAATTGGCCCGCTCCAGTTTATGCGCCGCCTCGAGGCGGACCTCGGCAAGAAAAAGGGCCTTGCCACCGTCGGTGATGCCTTTGCAGGTACCTCAACCGGTTCCATCGTCGCAACCGGGCTTGCAAACGGCATGACAGCAGAAGCGCTCTACAACCTGTACAAGGAAAATCTGCCCAAGATCTTCAAGAAGGTCAGTTCGACACGCATCCTGTCGAAGAGCTACTACCGCTACGACAATACGTACCTGAAGAAACTGCTCCAGGCCAACTTCAAGAAGCACATGTACGAATTCAAGAAGCCCATCTACATTCCCGCAACATTCCTGAACGGCAAGAGCGTGGAAAAGGTCTGGGGCAAGGACGATGGCGATACCGAGCAGTGGTTCGCCGTACTCTCGAGCTGTTCTGCACCCACATACTTCAATACTGTGAGCCGCGAATGGAAGGGCAACACGGAAATCTACTGCGATGGTGGCATGTGGGCTAACGACCCCGTCATGGTTCTCGAATCCGCGCTGGTCAGGTACAAGGCGTACAAGGACAACCTCCGGATTATCTCCTTCAATACGGGGATGGACCACCCGCCTGCAGAACTCAAGGACAAGAGCATTCTCGGATGGGGCAAGTACATTCTCGACGAATGGGTCGCACGTACGGGAAACTCCGGAAAGTTCATGGCGAAGGCAAACCTCGGCAAGGACAACGTGCTGCGCCTCGCTCCCACGGTTAAAAAGGCGTACGAGATGGACAATATGGATATTATCGACGAGATTTCGGATATCTGGGACAAGTACTACGACGAAGTCGGCGAGGAAGTCGTCCGGTTCATCAACGAAACCCCGAAAATGTAGTAAGAACTTACACCTCAACACACAATTTGGGACGGCCCCTCGGCTGCCCCAAATTTTTTCCCCTAACTACTTCAGGGCGCGCAGAGTCTTTTTCTGCTCGTCGGTAATGCGGTAGCTCTCGCATGCCTTCTGGATGGTCTTTGCGTGAATCCAGGGAGAAAGCTTGCGGTTCTTTATATAGGGGAACGTCGCGTTCCACTGCTTGGCAAGCGCGGTCGCAAAATACCAGGCAATGACCATCCGCACGTAGTAGCGGTCCGTGGGAACCGCAGCCGTTTTCGCAGTTTTTAAGTTTGCCGCAGTTTTTAAACTGCCCGCCGGCCTGTCGCAAAATCTGTTCTCGTCTATCGCGGCGACACGCTCCAGTTGCTCCTTGGTAAATCGCGCATCCAAATAGAACGCCATCAGCATATTCACGCCAAAACGCACCGTGTAGGGTTCCGGCGAATCCAGCCAATCGCAGATTTTCGCATAGAACCAGTGAGGGTCATTGAGCAACGCCTTCGGGGACTTGCCGTCGCAAACTGCCCAGTTGTCTATATACGGCAGGAACTGCTCGATACGGTGCAGGCACTCGAGCGCATCCTTGATCTTTTCGACCACAAGGAGGTGCACCTGGTTCTCCTCGAAATACCTGTGCGGCAGCTTGTCCAGGAACCGCGAAAGTTCCGCCGGGCTCGCGCTTGCGGCAAACTCCTTCGCGATCTTCCTCATCGTAGGCACCCGCACGCCGATAATCGTCTTCTTGTCGATATTCGGCAGGAGCGACGCGTGAAAATCCCTGTACTTGAGGTCCTGTTCGGCCAGGAGGCGTTTGACTAATTCAGTTTGTGCCATAAAATCCTTTACAAAATCCACCTAACGAGCGATAAGATAGTAGAACCAAACAGCACGATAAGCCGGAACTGGCTTAAAAGGGCCCCTTTATAATGAAATTCGCTTGTTTCCTCATCCTGGCGGCTATTTCGACGCTCCTTGCCAATGGCCACTGCGAAAAAATGCACCGTGAGTTCATGCTCCACATACCGAACCAGATAACGACCACCTGCAGAGTTTCGGGCATCGAGGATGGCCGCACAGATATCCTAGGGTTCTTCTTCAAGTTCAGCGACGACACCCAGGCCGTATTCGTTTACGGCGAGGACTACCCCGTAATGCTCTATGTCGACGAGGACGGCCCCGTAAAGAACGCAAAGTGCATCGAGAACGAAAATTTCCGGGCAATACAAAGCCCAATGACATCGGAACAGATTGCGGCAAAACTGCTTAGCTACAAGAACTGCGAGCCAGAGTACAGCGAACGGCACCCGCCAACAGGGAGCGGTTACCTCTAGGGCGAACCCGTCTTGCCGTTTTCCGGTTTGGGAGGTTCCGCGCTGGCAGATTCCGACTTCGGCTTGATCCTCGCACTCAGATAGCTGAGTACCAGGTTCTGCCACACCACATAGCACGTGGGGGCGAGCGCCACGACGGGGCCAGCATACAGGGTCGAAATCCAGATGACGAGCGTGGTGTTCTTCTGCCCCATGCTCTGTGCGCTTTCAATCGGGCGGCGGTTCTTTTCGACAAACCAGCCAAGCGCATAAAGAAGAATGCACAGCACCAGCGAAATCCCCGCCATCATCGGGAGTTTGCCGCTATTCCACAGGTCCCAGAATCCCATCTCGCGTATATCGAAACTCGCCTTCGAGATAATTACGAATACCGAGAACGTCCACACGAACATCGTGTATTTCTGGAACTTTGCCGCACGGTCGGCAAGTTCCGGGTAGAACGCGCGGAGCCCGAGCGCAAACGCCAGCGGGATGCTGATGATGGGCTGGATGGTATTGAAAATCTTCATCGCGATTTCGCTCAGGTTCGCTTCCGTTCCGGTGAGGTACCCGAATACGATCGGGATGGAAAAACATGCGATAAGGTTACCGCTCAGGAATATCTTGAGGGCAAGCGATGCCGAACCACCGAGCATCTTGGCCATCGCGGGGGCGGCATTTGCCGGCGGGCATAGCGCGATGATGGCGCCACCGAGCAGCACTTCGCGCGGGAGATTGAAAAGATGCACGATTCCGGCAAGAGCGGCGACAAGCAAAAGGCTCACCACAAGCGCTCGAATTTCGATCTTGAAGGTATAGCCGTGCGTCTGCGGGGGGATTTTAGTCACGAAGGTCAAGAACATCATGGTGCCAATCAAGAACGGCATCATGGGCGAAAGCACGTGCGCCTGCGGGATTAAAATCCCGAGGACAATCGCTACCGGCATGAGAATGGCGCGCAGGTTCTTCATAACGCGCCCAAATGTAGAAAAGTTGCTAAATTTCTACCCATGCTTCGTTCCAAGTATCAAGCATTCGCCGACACGACGTCCGAGAACGTCTTCAAGCCGAAGAGGCAGGCCAACCCGATTACCCTGGTGGTTCTCGGTTACCTGATGCTCATTACCATCGGCGCAATCGTTCTCCGCCTACCGGTCTCTACCCGCGAGCCCATCGACTTCCTGCAGGCATTGTTCACGGCGACATCCGCCGTCTGCGTCACCGGCCTCTCGGTCATAGATATAAGCAGCACCTTTACCGGATTTGGCGACTGGGTGCTCGTCATACTGATGCAGCTGGGCGGTCTCGGTATCATGACCGTATCTACGGTGCTTATCCTGCTTGCCGGCATGCACCCGGGCTTCAACCACCAGTCGGTACTCCTCTCGGACTTCACGCAGGAGGGTAACGTCGACGCAAAGCGCATCCTCATGGCGGTGCTCCCCTTCACGTTTATCCTCGAGGCCATCGGCGCCGTATTCTACTTCACGCAGTTCTCCGGCATGGAACTCTACGACCGCCTTTTCTGCTCGCTGTTCCAGGCGGTAAGTTCGTTCTGTAATGTTGGGTTCACGCTGTTCCCCGATTCGCTCGTGCAGTTCCAGCTGAACCCCATCATGAACATCACCACTTGCATTCTTGCGCTGGCCGGTGCCTTCGGGTTCCTCGCCATCACCGAACTGCAGTACGCCTTCGACTTCAAGGCGCGCAAGTTCCGCAAGTTATCGCTCCATACCCGTATCGCGGCATTCTGCACGTTCGTCATCATCGGGGTAAGCATCGTCGCCTTCATGATTACCGAATGGGGCAACACGCTCGAGGGCCTAAGCTTCTTCGACAAGCTCCAGACGACGTTCTTCATGGCCTTCACGAGCCGTACGGCAGGCCTCAACACCGTGGATACCCCCGCCCTGTGCGCCTCCTCGCTATTCTTCTTCGCCATCATCATGTTCATCGGGGCAAACCCCGGTAGCTGCGGTGGCGGTATCAAGGTAACGACCGCCGCGGTTATCGGTCTGCTCGGGTTCAACCGCCTGCTCGGCCGCGAAAAGACCCAGGTCATGAACCGCACCATTCCCGAAACCACAGTCGATAAGGCCGTGCGAATCTTCGTGGTGGCCATCGTGGTCATCGCCCTTGCCACCATGGTGCTACTCATTACCGAAATCCCGGCCGGTACCGGTTTCAACGAGAACGGCACGCCCTTCCTCAAGGTCCTTTTCGAGGTCATCAGCGCCTACAGCACCTGCGGTCTTTCGATGGGCCTGACCGGCGAACTCTCCACGGTGGGCCAGATTATCATCTGCTGCGTGATGTTTATTGGCCGTATGGGCCCTCTTTTCCTGATTTCCGCGGTCGCGGGCAGGGTGCAGAATACCACCTGGTACGCCGAAGAAGACATAATGGTGGGCTAGGCCGCTATGCGGCAGTTACTAGTTCTGAGTTCCTAGTAACTTTTAGGCAATAAACATCTCTAGACCTCAATTTCTAGTAACTAGTAACTAGTAACTAATAACTATATTAAAAGCATGGCATCGAAGCAATACATTATTATCGGTCTAGGCAACTCGGCTATCTTCTTGGCGCGTCACCTGACGAGCCTCGGGCACGACGTGCTCGTGGTCGACAACCACCCCGAGAAGGTGCAGGACATCTCGAGCATCGTTTCGCAGGCAATGGTCGCCGACTCTACCCGCAAGAAGCAGCTCGCGAGCATCCCGCTCCAGAAGGCGGACTCCGTCATCGTCTGTATTGGCGAGAACCTGGAGGCTAGCCTCCTCACCGTGCTGAACCTCAAGGAACTGGGCGTGAAGCACATCATCGCGAAGTCCAGCAGCGCCGCCCACTCGAGCATCCTCGAAAAGCTCGGCGTCTCGGACATCTTCCACCCGGAACGCGACTCCGCCATTGCGCTTGCCGAACGTTTGAACCGCCCGAACATGCTCGACTTCTTGCCGTTCATGGAAGGCTTCTCCATCGTCGAGGTGGTGTGCCCCAAGGAATTTATCGGGAAGACGCTTAAGGACCTGAACATCACCCACAAGTACGGTGTGCAGGTCATCGCCATCCGCGACCCGCAGGAACCGACCCCCAAGATCGGTAACCTCGCCGACATCGTGCTGCAAGAGGACGACGTGCTCTTCCTCATCGGCCCGAACGAGGCCATGGACAAGTTCAAGAACTAGGGCATTGCGAGGGGGCAATGAGTTCTTCGGCAGTAATCCTACAGGAACACCGGATCCGTCCGTCGGCACAGCGCGTGCTGATCCTCGACTATATCCGGAGCGTACACACGCACCCCTCCGCAGATACCATCTACAAGGCGCTTCTGCGCGACTGCCCCGGGCTTTCGCGCACCACCGTGTACAACACGCTCGAACTGTTCGCCCAGCACGGGCTTATCCTCTCCCTCGACTTCGGGGAGGGCTACCTGAGGTTCGACGGCGAGATCAAGCCGCACACGCACTTCAAGTGCGAAAAGTGCGGCACAGTGAGCGACATCTTCACGACGCCCGAGAACTGCGAGAAGATGCTCCCCAAGGGTTCGTCCCTGAACTCGGTGTCGCTGTACCTGTACGGGAAGTGCGCCGCCTGCAACAAGGGCTAGCCGGCCAACTTAAAATTACTTTATATGCAACAAAAAGGGCTTCCGGGAAGGAAGCCTAACTTGTTTTGTATCTTAGACTTAGGGTGGAGGTCCGGGCTAAAAGACCGGCTGGGCGGAAGCCTTTTCCTTCTTCGGCTTGCCACCAGTAGTTTCCTTCATGAGCGTACGGTGTTCCACGTAACCGAGCACGAAGTACTTGCCACCCTTCTTGATGACTGCAGTGAAGGCGTTCAGCAACTTGACGCCGTACCACTCCTGGTAGTTGTTGCGGCCCTCGACCAGGTTCGTCTCGTTGACTGTAGGCGTCTGAGCGGGCTTGCCGTACTTGAGCGTGAACTGGTCGGACATGTATTCGGCAGCCTCGATGGCCTTGAACTTGCGGGACTCCTCCACCTTACCGGTGCGGATCTCGAAAGCGTAGAACTTGTCGCTACCGTTAAAAATAAACGACACCTGGACCGGCAGTTCCCCGAACCTGAACATAGGAAGCACGACACGTTCGCCAGCACCCATCTGGCCGTAGGGCTCGTAGCCCATCTTCATGACTTCTTCAATGACGGTTTCACGGGAAGCACCGAACGGAATCCCTGCGAACTCCAGCTCGTTATTGCGCTGTGCGAACACTTCCATAGAAAGTGCAAGCACCAGCAGCAGCAATATGTTTCCAAACTTAGACACTAGGATATCTCCTAAAACCTATGTAAAAGATAATAAACTTTAAGCCCAAAGTCAGTATAAAACAGTTCAAAAATGTTTTTTTTGCGCATTATCTATATTTTGAGGCATGTCTAGCACATTTGGCAAAATATTCTCCGTTACCACCTGGGGCGAATCCCACGGACCGGCTGTCGGCGCCGTCCTGGACGGTTGCCCCGCAGGCATCCCCCTTTGCGAAGCCGATATCCAGGCATTCCTGGACCGCAGGCGACCTGGACAGGGCAAGCTGACCACCGCCCGTAGCGAGAAGGACCAGGTCCGCATTCTGAGCGGGGTCTTCGAGGGCAAGACGACCGGCACCCCGATATCTTTCGCGGTGTTCAACGAGGACCAGCGTAGCGGTGACTACTCCGAAATCGCCAAATGGTACAGGCCGGGTCACGCCGACCTCTGCTACGACCTCAAGTACGGGTTCCGCGACTACCGCGGGGGCGGACGCAGTTCCGCACGCGAGACCATCGGCCGCGTATGCGCCGGTGCGGTGGCCCAGAAGTTTTTGGCCCAGGTGGCAGGCACGGAGTTCCTGGCATGGGTAGACTCCGTAGGCAAAGAAGACTGCCCGGAATTTGACCTGAACACCCTCACGCGTGACGCCATCGAGGCCTCCCCCGTGCGCTGCCCCGTACCCGAGGCGGGCGCAAAGATGGAAGCCGAAGTGCTCGACGCGAAAAAGAACGGCGACAGCGTGGGCGGTACCGTGAAGTTGCTCGTGAGAAACGTACCCGCAGCGCTCGGCGAACCCGTGTTCGACAGGCTCGACGCACTGCTCGCGCAGGCGATGCTCAGCATCCCGGCGTGCAAGGGATTCGAGATCGGGAGCGGCTTTGCCGGAGCGAGAATGCACGGCAGCGAGCACAACGACGTGATCTACTGCGAGAACGGCAAATTCCACACCCGCACGAACAACGCAGGCGGGTGCGTCGGCGGAATCAGCAACGGCGAGAACATTCTCTGCCGCATGGCGTTCAAGCCGACGGCGACGATTTCGCAAGCGCAGAATACGGCAAGCAGGAATGGCGAAAACGGCGAACTCGCCGCCAAGGGCCGGCACGACCCTTGCGTCGCCGTCCGCGCTCCCGTTATTGTCGAGAGCATGGCTGCACTCGTGCTTGCAGACCTCTACCTGCAGCAAAAGCGCAACTGCCTGTAGTCCGGAAATAGGAGGTCAGCGCCCATGATATTCCGCCTGATACTCCTCGCCCTTGCAGGCATCTACTACATTACATACAAAGTGCATCACCAGTTCTGCCTTAGGCAGGGCAGCCCCCTCGGGCATGCACGGCTTATTGTAGTCGGGAGTTTCTTGGCAGGCGGTGCGGGCAAGACCCCGTTTGTCGCATGGCTCGCGCAGTTTATCAACTCGCACGCCACACAAGTTCCGCGAATCGCCATCCTGTGCCACGAACGCGCGCAGGACGAAGCCGCAATGCTCCGGCAGAAATTTGCGGGCATGCCGCAGGTGCGCGTAATCGCGACCTCCAACCGGTACAAGACCGCACAGGAAATCGACCGCGATTACGACTATATCATCTGCGATGACGGTTTTGAGGACACGCGACTCGCGGGCGCCATCACCATCAGGCTAGACCGCGCAGGCACCCCGCAACGGATTGCAGACCTTGTGCCCGCCGGCAAGCACCGCAGTCTACCCCGCGACCACGAAGAGCCCGCAGTCACCCTCGGGCAGGGCGACATCCGGTTCCGTATCGGGCGCATCGCCAACGCGGGTAACGAGCCCTGCCCCGCGGGCCCTATCGCCATCTGCGGCATCGGCGCCCCGGAGCGTTTCCGGCAAGACCTCGCCTCCTATGGCATTGAACCCGCGGGTTTCATCGCCCGCCCCGACCACGACCCCCGTTTTGAACAAATTATCATGAAGTTCATTGTCCGAGGCACACAACTCGTGATGACGGAAAAGGACTTCGCGCGCCTCCCCGAAAAGTGGCGCCTGCACCCGAACGTGTTTGTCGCCTACCAGGAAATCGAGGTTTCCGCCCCCGCGGCGGAGGCCATTAGGGCCTGTTGCGGGCTCGGCGCCTAAGCCGGGCACATTCTACAGGAATCTTATTTTTATATTATCTAAAAACGAAAAGGGATTGAAAATGGCTTTGAAACAGCGCATTACCGAACTGATGGAACAGCTTTCCGTAGGGATTCCGGAACGCGAGTACTGCATCCAGCTCGCATTCCTCACCATGATTATCGGCGAACCGTTCTACATCTACGGCCGTTCCGGCTCGGGCAAGGGAATTGTCCTAGACAGGCTAATCGCCGCCTTCAAGGACGCCAAGGCACTCAAGGTAGGCCGCCGCCAGCAAGAAGTCCCCTCCAAGTTCAACGCCTACGACATCATCGTGTTCAAGAGCTACGACCCGAGCAACGAGAACATCAGAAACTGGGTGCAGATTGCGCTGCAGGACCGTGACCGCATTCCGCTCATCGTTTCCGGCGACATACGCCCCGAGGTGGCCCTTACCCGCGGCGACATCATCGACAAGCTCGCCCTTACCGTATCGCTGCCCGACAGCATTTCCCCGCAGAGCCTGTGCCAGCTGCTGACCGCACAGAACGACGTGACCGAGACAAACATCAATCCCGACCTCACCATCACCCAGGATGAATTCGGCAAGTGGGGGCAGGATATCCAGAAGGTCGTATTCTCGCAGGACTCCCTCACCATGATCGGCAAGCTTGCGGAACTCTGCGACAAGAACAACATCTACGTATCCGTCAAGAAGTGGCTCGTGCTGAGCAAGATTGCGAAGGCATCCGCATTCTTCAACGACCGTAGCGAAACGAGCCTCATGGACACGTTCTTCCTGGGCACGAACATCTGGGGCCGCACGATTACAAATAACGTAGTCATGGAAGGTTTCAAGAACATCGCGGTAGAAATCCTCCTGAAGGATATCCCCGAGATTCTCGGCGAACGCTACGACACCGAAGACCTGATGAAGCGCATCAAGCGCAACCTGTTCACCAGCAACAACACGTACGATACCCGCGAATTCGCAGGCGAAACATGCGTCACATACAAGGTAACCATCGCCGGCGAATCGACCCCGCTGTACGTGCCCGTCCGCTATATCGAAACCGAAGAGGACTTCAACCCCTATAACGAGCTGCGCAAGGTAGAGACCCGCGTGCGCTGCAACTTCCACGGCACCACGAACTGCAGCATCGCCATCGATTCCTCGGTGAAGGGAATCGGGCTACGCACCAATGCCGTAAGGTCCAACAACAACGTGACCTTCAAGGGCGGCAAGTTCGAAGACTACGCGACGCTCCCGACGTACATCCTCAAGGAAAACGACCCCGATATCATCGCCCAGAAGAAGGCCGAAATCGAGGAAATCCGCAAGGAAATCAACGAGACGATGGAAAAGGAATCAAAGAACCTCATCCGCCTGCGCGACGTCTACCGCGACCTGAAAAAACACAGGAACGAACTGTTCTGCAACCAGAAGCTGTTCGACGAGATCCTGAACCAGATCAAGGAAATCTTCGAATCCACCTCCGGCATTATCACGAAAATCAAGGAAGCGCACGAGCTGCTTGTGAGCAAGGGCGCATAGGTTTTCTACAAACCTGAATGCTGAAAACTAGAGGTTGTCGATACTGTCGGGAATCTCGTTACGGAGCACGAGCAGAATCGCGTTCTGCCCCACGATAACGTACTTCTCGCCGTTTATCTCTATCTCGGTACCGCTTGCGTGCAGGTACAGGGCCTCGTCGCCCTCGTGCACCTGCAGGGGCACGTAGTTCACCTGCTCGTTGTTCTCGCCGGTAAAGATGGAATCCGGGTCGCGGTTCGCAGGAATCGGGTAACCCGGGCCAACGCGCATCACGAGCCCCGCATGCACGGCATCGTGGTCCTTTACGCTCGGCGGCAGGTACAGCCCGCTGCCCGTACGGTTCGATGCCTCGAGAGGCTTTATCAATACGCGGTCGCCAATTACGACAACATTTTTCAAAGAATCCATCATAGGCACAAAAATAGAATTTATATTACACGTGTGGTATTTATAGCGCTCATAATCCTCTGGCTTATCATAGCCGCCATCATCGTGCTACTATTCCTGCGCACGCAGAAAGGCATGCGCATGTTCCGCGTTCTCTGGCGCAGCAACAAGGTCCGCATCGCCGTAGCGATACCGCCCTTGTGCATCCTCGCCATCGCGCTCGCATTCGTGTACCAGCGCTCCGGCGAAGAGGCACCCGCGCTCGAGACCGACACGCTGTTTACGGACTACTCCCGCGGAATCATCATCGGCATGCGCGACCAGGGCGCCATCACCATCGATACGGCCTGCAACCTGGACGAAGCTAAACCCGAACTTGCCTACATGATGCCCGCCCTCGTCGCCGTCTACAAGGACGTTGTCAAGAAGCCCACCACCGCAAGGCTCGTGCGGCTCGACGACACGCTCACGCTATCGTTCGACGGCTACAAACAGTTCAGGAACCGCACCATAAACATCCTCAAGGGAGTCAAGAAGAAACTCGGGCCCCGCTACACGATGGGCATGCAGAGCATCGGCGAAAGCCACCAGCTGACAATTACGTACAAGGGAACGCAGTGGAACAACGAGCAACTCTGCGCGCTGCCTGCCATGGAGGCAAGCATCCGCGAGAAGGTGGACCCCGCCGTACTCATGTCGCTCATGCGTCACATTTCCGATTTCGACTTCAATTACGAGAGCGCGAACCGCCGCAGGGGCCTGCTCGCGCTCGATTCCGGCGAAGGGCTGGCACAGATTTACCTCGGGGCAAAGAGACTCCGCGCCGCGCTTGATTCCGTACAAAATAACGAGGACGCCATCGCCACGTTCTACCCGGAACGCGACCTGCAAGGGGTCGGCGTTGAATGGCGCAAGAGCCCGCTCAAGAGCGGGTGGGTCAAGGAAGTGCTGAACGACGTGCCGTACTACCGGAACAACGGACTGAAATAAACAAGCCAGAACATCTGTTCTGGCTTTTCGCAATTGTCACCCTGGAGCCCCAAAGGGGCTATACGATACTTGGCAACTTGTTGCCTTAGTAGAGTTATCCTCTTTGTGGAGATAGGGTCCACCCAGCTGATTACACTTTATCAAGAGCCTGCGTGAGGTCCGCGATGATGTCTTCGACGTTCTCGATACCCACGCTGAAACGGATCAGGTCCGGAGCGACACCTGCTTCGATGAGCTGTTCGTCGGTGAGCTGACGGTGCGTGTGGCTTGCCGGGTGCAGCACGCAGCTGCGGGCATCGGCCACGTGGGTCACGATGCAGACCAGCTTGAGGCTGTCCATGAACTGGATGGACTTTTCACGACCGCCCTTGATGCCGAACGTGAGAACGCCGCAAG
>JAGAAW010000116.1 GCA_017615055.1 Fibrobacter sp. | reverse complement strand
CGCCGGAGCGGAGTTCCGTGACGAGCACCTCGGTATAGCCCTGACGATGACCGTTACGGCGTTCGTAACGGGTGCGACGCTTCTTCTTGAACACGATGACGGTGTCATACTTGCCGTGGGCAAGGATTTCGACCTTCACGGAGGCGTCGTTCAGGACAGGGGTGCCGACTTGCACTTCTTTTCCTGCGAAAAGAAGGACGGACTTGAGCTCCAGTTCAGAACCAACAGCGGCGTCGATCGTGGGGACCTTGTAGGCCTTGCCCAGTTCGACTTTATACTGGAAACCACCTGTTTCAACAATAGAATACATGTTTGTAATCCTTTTTTGGTTGCTATTGGGACTCCAAATGTAGTAAAATTCGGGAAATTGTAAAGGGATTACGCAAAATTTCGACAATTTCGAGCCATTTTCCGATAATAAAACGCATGCTCCCGACCATATTTTCTAAATTTAGCGGGAAAATTTCATAAAGGACCCTACATGAACAATATTTTGAGTCTCGATGGCGATTGGCAGATGAAATGGGATACGGAAGATTCCGGCATCTCCAACCGCTGGTACGCCACCTACCCCGAAGATACGGAAACGGTGACGGTTCCCCACATTTGGGAAAGGACGTTTGAAAAGCTGCTTTTGTCCCAGGACTGCGCGTTCTACTTCAAGCGTTTCACTATCGAAGACGAAAAACAGGTCGCAAAGCGCATTTTCCTGCGTTTCGAGCGCATTGCTACCCACGCGACCATCTGGCTCAACGGTAAGCTGCTCGGCACGCATTTCGGTGCCTACACGCCGTTCATTCTCGAGACCCAGAAGGCCATCAAGATTGGCGAAGAGAACGTGCTCTGCATCCGCGTGGCCAACATGGGTGCCGCCAACAGCCGCATCGACTTTGGCCGCGACAGCAGCGACGACGCGGACGACCGCTACGTACACCCGAGCGAAGTGCCCGTCGGCCTCCCCTGGACGCAGTACCCGTTCGGCGGTATCTTTGGTCATGTGGACCTGGTGCTCGGCAGCAGCGCCTTCATTTCGGACCTGCACGTGGAACCGGACGCCGATTCCGAGTGCGTGAACCTCGAAATTGCATTCAACAACCCGCGCGGCTACAGCCCGCGCCTGCGCATCCTGATGCGTAACCCGAACGGCGACGTTTGCGAGTGGTTCAAGGACTGCCCCAAGCTCGACAAGGAAAACGCCACGTTCCGAATCGGTCTCAACATCAAGGACTGGAACCGTTCCAAGTTCGTATGGAGCCCCGATAAGCCCAACATGTTCGCGGTCGAAGTGCAGATGGAACTCAAGGGCGGCAAGGGCAAGGCCCCGGAATACGCCTTCCCCATCATGCGCACGTTCGGCTTCCGCAAGTTTGACTGCCTCAAGGGAGACTTCTACCTGAACGACGCCATCGTCAAACTGCAGGGCGTATGCTACAACCAGCAGTGGAGCGAAGGCGGCCTCTGGACAACGAACAACCCGGCCCTCAAGAAGGACCTCAACGCCGTGAAAGCGGCTGGCTTCAACGCCATCCGCAGCTGTGGCGCCCCACTCAGCACCGAGGCTCTCGACATCTGCGACGAGATCGGTCTTCTGGTGTTCCAGGAATTCCCCATCCACACCATGAGGTCTACCCCCGCAGGTCTGGAATACGCGAAGAACCTCATCAACGACATTGTCAAGGAACAGCACAACCACCCCTGCATTGCCGCCTGGGTGATGGGTTCCGAGAACGGCACGTTCATGCTGCAGAACGGCAACAAGCTGCTCAACGCAATTAGCCCGGTCGACATGACCCGCGCCGCAATAAGCAACCTCGACAGCATCTACCTCGACAACGAGGGTAACTTCCATGCCGACACGGGCAAGCTCCTGCCGGTATCTGTCGACCGCATTTCGCAGTTCGCATCGCTCGCCGTGCGCCCGAAGATGAACCCGGGTGCAGCCTACACGCACTACCTCGCCCACTGCTTCAACAAGGACGAGGATGAACTCGTGGTACCCGATTCCGGACTCGGCGACAGCCAGTTCCAGGACAGCGAGGACGGCGATTCCAGCAGAATCGACAACAAGATGCTGGTGACCATCAAGAACCACGCACTGCTCCCGAACTCTGCAACAAACCTCAAGGGACCGCGCGCCGTCAAGAACCAGAAGGCCATCAAGAATTCCTTCAAGGCCATCGAGGCCTTCGTAACGGGCCCGCTCTCGGTATGGAAATCCCTCCCGGAATTCATCGCATGCGCGAACGCCATCGCCACCAAGAGCAAGCTCGACCAGATTACCGCCTTCCAGAGCAACCCGCAGATTTCGGGTTTCTTCCTGGATCAGTGGGCGGACTACAGCACGGACTTCTGCGGCCTTTGCGATGAGAACCGCAAGAGCAAGGGCTTTGACGCATTCTGCAAGGAAATCAACGCCCGCAGCCGTGCTCTCGTAAGCGAACTGGAACACGTAGTCGCGCCGCAGAGCGAAGTCAGCTTCCAGGTGACGCTCCTGAACAACGACCGTCACGAGAACGTTTCCGTGGAAGTGAGCCTGGTCGATAATAACGGCAAGGTGCTCTCCACGCAGACAATGACACCCGACGAGCCTGCCGGCAAGACAAGCCTTACCCAGCTCGGCAACTGCACGCTCAACTCCCCGCGTGCCACGGGCAAGTACAAGATTCGCATTGTGCTGAAGGACGGCAACCAGGAAGTCCACTCCTCCGAAGAAGACCTTATCGTCATCGAACCGGCAGACGTGAAGAGCGCCATGGAAAAGGTCTGCTTCCTTGACAACAGCGAGGAATCCAGCGACGCACTCGCCGCGCTCTCCGGACCCGAGAAGATTATCTTCACAGCAAACCTCTGCTCTTGGCCCGATGAAATCATCGACAAGATTGTGGAAGTGACCAAGAACGGCGGGAAGACGCTCCTGCTTTCGGACATGTCGCAGGAAGACATCGACTTCGTGAACCAGAGTCAAAACTTTGGTTGTACGCTCGAGGCCCACTGGAGCACGGGTGCAAACGGCGCAAGCCTGCACTACCTGCCCGCAGATTCCGCACTCCTCCCCGTGTTTGGCGGTGCAAGCGTGCTCGACCACAATGCGGCAGCGGTGATGCCGGGACTTTCCCTGAACGAACTGCCCGGTGCAACGGTCTACGCGCGCTCCGTCAGCCTCAAGGATGGCGAAGTAAAGACCGGTGTCGACCTGCAGATGATTCCGTTCGGCGCAGGCAAGATCGTGTTCAACCAGTTCAGCGTGTTCGAAGGTCTCGAGACCAACGCCCTCGCCGACGCGCTGTTCACGGCCATCGTGAAGCTGCTCTAAACCAGCACAACAAACAAATTACAAGAGGCGCCCTTCGGCGCCTTTTTTATAGTTCACGAATCTAGCGCGAGCGGTCACAACGTGAGCCGGAGGCGGCACGTATCAACGTGCCGTCGCAGCGACCTTTGACCACTTAGCGCTTCAGCGCTTATGTGGGCATGGCCACCTTTAGGTGGGAGCGAGTGAGGAACCAGAGGTTCCACACCCGAAACGACGAACGAGCGGTATCAAAAAGACCTGGTGTGGAGAGAGCACACCAGGTCTGAACACCCAAGTCCGATATCCTGCGACTATAAGACCTTGTCGAGGATAAAAACAAACCTGTAATAATAAAATATACTCAGGTGTGATAAAAATCAAGTTGCTATATTGTAAAATCATGAAAAACACGTCTATTTCATATTCCAACTTGGAAGAATACTCCGACATTTTGGCCCAAAACGCCAAAAATGCTAGCAAGAACCTCCGTACGCTGACCGCCGAAAAGCGCAGCGCAGTGCTGAGCCTCGTCGCCAAGATGCTCCGCGAGAAGAAGCCGGAAATCCTTGCAGCAAACAAGATTGACCTCGAGGCCGCAGCCGGAAAGCTCGACGACGCGAAGATGGACCGCCTCACCCTGAACGACGCCCGCATCGAGGCCATGGCCAAGGGCGCCGAAGAGATCGCCGCCTTTACCGACCCGCTGAACCGCGTACTCGAAAGCCGCGAACTCAAGAACGGAATCAAGATTAGCCGTGTCGCCGTACCTATCGGCGCCGTGTTCTTTATTTTTGAAAGCCGCCCAAACGTGACGATTGATGGCGCATGCCTCTGCTTCAAGTCGGGCAATGCCGTGATTCTCCGTGGCGGCAAGGAATCGCTCAACTCCGCGAAGTGCCTCGCCGGAATTTTCCACGCAGCACTCGAACAGAACGGCGTCGACAAGGATGCCGTGCAGTTGGTGACCGAAACGAGCCACGACCTGGTGGGCATGCTCCTACAGCGCAACGACTGCATCGATCTCGTAATCCCCCGCGGTGGCGAGCGCCTGATCCGCGCGGTGGTCGACCAGAGCAAGATTCCCGTCATCAAGCACTTCAACGGCATCTGCCACGTGTACGTGGACAAGTCTGCCGATATGGAAAAGGCGGTGAACATTCTCATCAATGCCAAGACGCAGCGTACCGGCGTGTGCAACGCGATGGAATGCGTGATTATCGACCGCCATATCGATGACGCCAACGTCAAGAAGCTGCTCGACTGCCTCGCCGACCGCGGCGTAGAACTCTTTGGCAACAAGGACGCACAGAGCCACGATAGCCGCATCGCAGACATCGGCGACGATAGCAACTACCACCACGAATACCTCGCCCTCAAGTCGAGCGTCAAGTTCGTGGACAATGTCGCCGAAGCCTGCGACCACATCGAGAAGAACAGCAGCCGCCACACCGAAGCCGTGGTTGCCGAAGATGCGAGCGTTCAGGACTATTTCGTGGCGAACGTGGACAGCAGCAGCGTGATGGTGAACGCCAGTACGCGCTTTGCCGACGGTGGCGAATACGGCCTCGGCGCCGAAGTGGGTATCTCTACCGACAAGCTGCACGCCCGCGGCCCCATGGGTGTGGAAAGCCTCTGCAGCTACAAGTGGATCTTGCGCGGCAACGGCCAGGTGAGAGGGTAATAGTTCCGAGTTACTAGTTCCTAGTTACTAGAGATTGCAAATGAAATTTGATGATTTAATCAAAGAGATAAAGTTCGAAGTCGAAGTGGACGGCGTGAAACTCGCGCCGGCCATCGTTCAGGACGCCGACAAGGGCGACGTTCTGATGATGGCATGGATGAACGAGGAGGCCCTCCGCCGCACGCACGAATGTGGCGAGATGGTTTTCTGGAGCCGTAGCCGCAAGGAATACTGGCACAAGGGCGACACCAGCGGGAACGTGATGACCGTCGTGGAATGGGCCGCCGACTGCGACAGCGACGCACTCCTGTTCAAGGTACGCATGCAGGGCCCGCAGGTGGCCTGCCACACAGGCGCAAGAAGTTGCTTCTTCAAAAGATGTGATACGTAATTACGGTTAAGCGTCAGGATGACGTCCATGTTCAAACAATTCAATTGTTGGGAGAAAATAGCATGAAAAAAATTCTTGCGCTATTGCTCACGATTGCAATTTCGGGGTTCGCCCAAGACTTCCGCCAGATGGGTAGCAACTACTACGCCTACCCCACTCCGAACGCCAAGTACACCAAGGTTCCCGCAGGCTACAAGCCGTTCTACGTGAGCCATTACGGCAGGCACGGCAGCCGCTTCCACCAGCCCGCCGACCATTACCACGCTCTATACAACACGCTTGCAAAGGCAGATTCTGCAGGCAAGCTCACCGACCTCGGCAAGAACCTGCTGGAACGCGCTAAGTATCTGGACGAATATGCCGCCCCGCGCGCCGGCGACCTTACACAACTCGGCGTCGCACAGCACCAGGGAATCGCGAAGCGCATGGTGAAGAACTTCCCCGAGGTGTTCAAGAACGACGCCTACATTGAGGCCTACGCAAGCACGAGCGTGCGCTGCGTGGTGAGCATGGCGGCATTCCTCGAGGAACTGCGTGCGCAGAAGCCAAAGCTCGACATCCACCAGGAATCGGGCGGCTACCTGATGGCATTCATCAGCCCGCTAAACTTCGGCAAGATTATCGAGGAATCGAACACGCCCGCATGGCAGAAGGAAAACGGGAAACTTTACAGTCACGTGAACCCCGCACGCATGATGAATGCGATTTTCAACGATTCGACATACGTGAAGAAGAACATCGACGCGGGCGACCTCCTCAGCAAGATTTATGAAATCGGCAACAGTTTGCAAGGCAGCCCAGAAATCGAATTCAACTTTGACGACCTGTGGACTGACGAAGAACTCGCCGCCCGCTGGCATGCGCAGAACGCCTGGTGGTACAGCGTACTGGGCAACAATCCCTTCGGCAAAAAGGAAGGCCTCGAAAACGCCCGTCCGCTGCTGAAGAACTTCCTCGACGTTGCAGACAAGGTAATCGCCGCCGACACCGCAAAGGCCGACAAGACGGCAAAACCCGCGAAAAAAGTTTCCGCGACACTCCGCTTCGGGCACGATACCGTCATCTTCCCGCTCGCCGCATTGCTGCAAATGGAGAACGGCACGCAGAATACGGGCATCGAGACCGCCGACATGGAAAACCTGCACAAGGTATGGCGCGACTACGAAATTAGCCCGATGGCTGCAAACACGCAGTTCGTGTTCTACAAGTCCGCAAAGAAGGGCTCCCCCATCCTGGTGAAGGTAATGCAGAACGAAATTGAGCAGAAACTGCCCGTGACCTGCGATTCCGCGACGGTCAAGAACTGCCCCGCAGCCCCCTACTACCGCTGGGAAGATTTCCGCGATTTTTACAACAAAATCGCAACAAATAAGTAAAAAATTGCATTCCCCTGCTAATAATTTGTATATATTATTGGCATGGAGAACAAATTCTTAAAGCAACGTCTTTTATCTTTACTCGCAGTTGCACTGCTTGCAACCGCGTCCCTGTTTACGGGTTGCGCAAACCCAACGAACATATACAAGCCGACTGAACTCCCCGAAAGGACCAAGGGCGAATACGTCAAGTACGAAGGTGCCGACATAAAGACGAAGGGGACGCAAGTCGCCTTCGAATCCAAGACTGCCGACAGCATGACCGTATTCCAGACAACCGGCTTCTGCTACGACCAGAAAAACGACTACATCGTATTCCCGACAAACCGTGCCGACGAAGGCTACTACCTCATCATCCCCCGCGACAGCGTCACCCTCTGCAAGAACGGCGCGGCCAGGAACAATTCACTCTTCTCCAGGAACCACCTGCTGCGCGGCTTAACCCTCGGATTGATTATCGGTGGCGGCATTGGCGCCATAGCGGGGCTCCCCGTAGCAACATTTGCGGCCCTTCTAGGAGACGGCTCGGCATTTAACGTCTTCTTCTGGGGAACGGTCGCGCTAGGCGCGGGAACTGGAGCTGTAATCGGCGGAACGGTTGACCCCGCAGTCCACGGCGAAATCGTTAGCGACATCCAGGAAGGCTGCCCCTCCTACTTTACCGAGGAGGAACAGCAGGAATACCTCAACAGGAACCTGTGTTACTAGGAGAATATCATGAAGCACTATATTCTAGGCATTCTCCTTACCGCAGCATTCGCCTTCGCACAGGATGCTTCGACTGATTCGGCAAGCTCATCAACCGGCTCAGCAACCGTAAAAGAACCTGTCGAGCAGGCCACGCCTGAAGAAACTGCAGTTACACAGGAACAAGTTGAGCCTGTTGCACAGGAACTCTCTGAGCCCGCCGAACAGGCTGCTCCCGAACGCACGCCGGAGGGTTACCGCATTATCCGCATCACGGCCCCAGAGACAAAAGTCTACAAGGACAGCGTCGCCGAAGTAAAAAAGGCGGAAGAGGAAGCAAAACGCGAAACCGTCCCCTTCAAGTTTTCGTTTGGCCCTATGGCAACACTCGGTTACAGGTCGATTAGTGGCATAAGCGACCTCAACTATTACTCCGTCGACTCCGTCTTTACCATGTTCAACGGGTTATCCAGCCAGATAGGCATTGCGCTCCTGATTCCCCTGAGCGAATACAATTTCGCCATCAGGACCGGAGCCCTCTTTGGCTACACGAGCCTCATTGCCAATGACTATTCTGAATTCTATAGATCAGCGACATACGAATCCGACGACTGGGGTGACGCTAGCCTGACACAGATGCGCGTTTCCATCCCCCTGTTGCTCGCCATGAAGACAAGGGTCAGCACGGCAATGTTTGAACTGGGCGCCCAGGTATCTTTCCCGATTGTCGATGAATTAAGCAATGACGGCAAAAAGACCAACCTGATAGACGAGGGTTTCCGCGCGTCGGTAGACGTTTCCCTGCTACTCGGGATAGAGATTTTCGTGACCAAGAGGCTTTCGATAAGCGCCTTGCTTGAAATCCAGCTGAACGACACCTACAACAACGATATCTTTATCGGTGTAAACGACGTATCGTACTTTGACATAAAAGTCGGCGCCACATACGCCGTGTTCTAACCTCAACATCGTCCTATGTTGCGCTTACTGTGTCTAGCATTAGCCCTGCTCCTGGCCTCGTGCGCCTCGCTCGAAGAAACGAGGCGGCATGCGGAATTGGATACCGTGGAGACAAAGGCCTCCCCGGCCCCGGAGTTCCGCGGTGCAGGCACGTATGTCGAAAACGGTTCCGTTGTCCTGGAAGGCCACGTAACTTACCGCAACGAGCTTAACGCGGAAAAAACAAGAGAGAAAAAGCAGAAAGACTACAAGCTCGTCTACGATCTCGGGAACACGCCCGTCGAAGGTGCATTCAGCGTTCTGTTCAAGGGCGAAGGGCCTTTCCTCAAGATAACGGCCGGCGCAGATTATTTCCCATTCGTGGGACTTGTTTTCGGTGCGAACACGAAGCATTTCGAAGCGGGCGGATTCATTTTTGACCACTTCTGGGACCGGACCTACCGTATCAAGGGAACCCTGTACGAGGAAACCTCCTATTACTCCGGGAGTACTGACTTTCATTGCCTTTGGGATAACGGCGCCTGCACCCTCGACTCTGTCGACAAGAGCCAAAAGGACCTTGATTACGAAGAGTACCTGATGACCCACCATTACGGATTGGGCCTGTTTGCATCGGTGTTCATCGGCGACTTTGTCCTGGAGTATTCCGGCAGTTTCTATACCGTGAAGATAACGGAAGACCCCGAAGTCGAAGAGGTAAAGCTGGGCAATAAGTGGCCGCTAGTGACAACACAGCGCTTTTCTCTTGGCTACAACTTCACCCCGAACTATTCCGTCCGATTTGGCGGAATGCATGTAGCAGGCGACTTTGACGGCACCTACTGGGCGCTGTCCGCAGACTTTACGTACAGGTTCTTTATTCCGAAAAAGGCCCAAAAAGGTAATTAGGCACCCCAAAAGTCTTGACAACGCCCCTATTTTAGTATATATTTGTGCAGTAGCACAAAAGTGCATATACAAAAGTTCTATCCGGAGGCTTCATGATCGAGCGCATTCGCGGTATTCTGGCTGAAAAATCCCCCACATTCGTGGTCGTGGACGTGAACGGCGTCGGGTACGGCGTGAACATTTCCGCCTACACCGCGGGCAAGCTGCCCGAAGAGGGCGCCGAGGTCACGCTATACACGAACCTCGTCGTGCGCGAGGATTCCATGACGCTGTTCGGCTTTGCCGACAAGACCGAGAAGACGATTTTCCTGATGCTCATCGACGTGAACGGCGTTGGCCCCAAGATGGCACAGCGCATACTGAGCGGAGTATCCCCCGCCGACCTCCTGAACATGATTGCAAGCGACAACAAGTCCGCACTCAGCAAGATCAAGGGCCTCGGCAAAAAGACCTGCGAGCAGATGACGCTCACCCTCAAGGAAAAGGCGGGTTCGCTATTGCAGGCACTCGGCAACGAGGAAGGTTCGGGTGTCACCAGCATGGGTGCACTTACCGGCGCCAAGATGGAAGCCGTTCTCGCCCTGCACACGCTCGGCGTGAAGGACCCCGCGGCAGAGAAGGCCGTCATGAAGGCGGCAGAAATCCTGGGCGATTCCGCAGACGCCGCAACGCTTATCCCCGAGGCATTAAAATACTTATAAAAAATTAATGGATCCTATCTACCCAAAGGGCATAACTCAACTACAGAACTAAAGTTCTAAGTTTCGTATAGGCCCTTGGCCTCCAGGATGACAGGTCACAGAATGGAAGACAACCGCATCATTTCACCGCAAAAGAGCGCCTTTGACGAGAGCGACGCCGACCGCAATCTGCGGCCGCCTAGCCTTGCAGAATTTACCGGCCAGGACGATATCAAGGAGAGCCTCTCCATCGCAATCGAGGCGGCCAAGCACCGTGGCGACGCACTGGACCATTGCCTTTTTGCAGGGCCACCGGGCCTCGGCAAAACGACCCTAGCGGGCATCATCGCAAAAGAGATGGGCGTGAACATCCACATCACCAGCGGGCCCGTACTCGAGAAGGCAAGCGACCTCGCGGGCCTGCTCACGAGCCTGCAGGAGAACGACGTGCTGTTCATCGACGAGATTCACCGCCTGAACCGCACCGTAGAGGAATACCTCTACCCCGCCATGGAAGATTTCCGGCTCGATATCATGCTTGATTCCGGGCCCTCCGCCCGGAGCGTAAACTTGCCGCTCAAGCACTTTACCCTCGTTGGCGCCACGACGCGTAGCGGCCTGCTTACCGGGCCGATGCGCGACCGCTTCGGCCTGCAGTACCGGCTGGAACTCTACAACGAGAAGGACATCGTGAAAATCCTGATGCGCAGCGCGGGGATTCTCGGGGTGGAACTTTCCGAAGATGCAGCAAAGCTGCTGGGCGGGCGGTGTCGCGGCACGCCCCGCATCGCGAACCGCGTGCTCCGCCGGTGCCGCGACGTGGCGCAAGTGCGCGGTACGGGAATCATAGACCTGCAGGCGGCAAGCAAGACGCTCGACATGCTCGGCATTGACAGCGAAGGGCTAGACCCGACGGACCGTCGCATCCTCACGACAATGATAGACATGTTCGACGGCGGGCCCGTAGGTATCGGCACCATCAGTGCGGCCATGGGCGAAGAGCAGAACACCCTCGAGGAAGTGTACGAACCCTACCTTATCCAGAAGGGGCTCCTGAACCGCACTCCCCGCGGGCGCGTCGCCACGCGAAATGCGTACATGATGCTACACAAGACTATCCCCCAAAACAGGGCAGAACTCGACCAGATGAACCTGTTCTGATAATGCTTATGGACCCTATCGGTCGTGCTTCGCACTCCCTCCAGGGTGACAACTTTAAAAACTGATTCTGCGAAGAATATTTTAGCGGAATTCCGGTGCGATAGTCAGCACCAGATTCACGCCGTGCAACCCATGGAAACCGAGCTGCACACGGAACCAATACATGTCCGGCCTGCGCACGCGCACGCCGAAACCCCACGAGTTGTAGAACCGCTTGAACGACCAGTCCGTAAACCCGGGCGAATGCATCATGTACTCATCAAACAGCACGCCATCCACGTAGTAGTCGATAGGCCAGCGGTATTCGGCGCTCAGGCTCATCACGTGCCGCGCCGCCCAGGAATCCTTGTACCCGCGCATGGGGAAACGCGGGCCGATAAACGGGAACGCATCGAAACTCGCCGAGCCCTGGTCAAGTTCCCAGATATCCACGAGCCTGTACTGCAGCGCAATCACGCGCCTTTCGAACAAGGTCTCGCGCACGTTCTCGGGCCGCCACATGCGTAGCGCCGCATCCCAGTTGAAGTCCGTATAGAACCGCCTGTTCTGCCGCGCCTCCTTCTTCGACAAATGGAAGGTTTCCGCCTTGCCAAAGTAGAAGTAATGCTGGAACATCAGGTCCGTACGCATATAGTCATGGTTCTTCCCGTTATCCCCGAGATTTTCAAGGTCCCTGCGGCCAAGCATCTTTGCCAGATCATCGCTGGCAAGGTCCTCGTAATCGCTAACGAACACGTACCTGAACCCAAGTTCCAGACGCGAGCCACGGCTCGGCGTAAAGGGGAAATCCAGGTTGTCATACAGGAGCGTCACCTTCAGGGGGTACTGCCTGAACTTCTGGTAGAGCCCGCGCCCCGAGATATCGAACACCGGGTCCACGAGAATGCTGTCCTGCGCCTTTTCGGGCAGGCTGCGGTCAATAAACTCGACACTCCCCGAAAATTCCAGGCTCCACCGCCCATCTTCCGTTATCGGGAAGCCAGTACGCATGTCGATGTAGGTCGACGAGTCGGGCATCACGAACGATTCCTTGGTACCCGGGATAATGAAAACGCCATCGCGGTCAAGGTACTGCCTAAAGCGGAGTCCGCCAAAAAGTCGCGTGCCGAAAAGTTCGTGTTTCGTATAACGTAAATCGCCATAGAAGTCGCCATTCGCAAAGTACTGCGGCGACACCACCAGGTAATCCTTGTTCAGGAACACGCTCCTGTGGCGGTACGTAAACCCGAGCATCGTGGAGTTGCCCGGCTTAAGGTTCATGATGGGGTAAAGTAGCACGTTGCGCTTTTCGCCGAAAGTAATCAGGTCGATCGAGGTCTCGATGACGCCGTTATCGAACGCATAGCGGATAGGCTGGGCTATCGGGTACACGACACCATTCAGCACGGGCTGGACAATATGCTCGAAGGGCCAGGCGAAAAACCGCCTCCAGCCACCGGAAGACTTACCCTCCGTAGAGTCCGGAGCCACGGAATCCGAAGCCACCGTTGAATCAGCAGCCACGGTCGCGGCAGTCGAATCCGGCGAAGGAACCTGCCCGGAATCGGCGGGAGCAGCGTCTGCGGCATGCACCGCACAGGCAAACAGGAACAAAACGGCTAAAGCCCGGAGAAGGCAGGCCTTCCTCAAGCACCTATGCGTCGCAGTGTTCACTCCCATGCGAATCATCATAAAGCAATTTATAATTATATTGTACACGATGTTTTCGCTTATCAGCAAAATAGTCAAAAGACTGACTCGTTTTCCAGTCGCAATCCTGATTATCGGGATAATTTTCGCTATTTTGTCTGTCCCTCCCATAAAGCACCTGCGCTGGGACATCCAGTTACAGGACACGCTTTCGTACAACAACGAGGAAAACAGCGACTACAAGAAAATCGAGAACGATTTCGGAGGGCTCGGGAGCCTTACCGTAGTCCTGCATTCCAACGACAGCCTGCTCAACTACAACACGGCAAAGGCTCTCGCGGGCAAACTGCAGAACGATTCGCTCGTGCACTTCGTGGAATTCGAGACCGAAACGGACTTCTACACCAGGAACAGCCTGCTCTACATTGACGAGAGCGACCTCGACACGATTATCGCCCGCGTGGCACAAAAGAAGCAGCAGGCCATCGATGCGCACAACCCGTTCATAGTGCAGCTCGAGGACGCACCGGAACAAGGCCCGGGCGATACGGCAGGCATTTCGGCAAGTAGCGACGACAGCGCGCCCCTCCAGGATATCCAGCAGAAATACTTCAACCTGATGGCACAGAGCCATTCCAATGCAGACGGCACCATCCGCGTCGTGGACATCTACCCCACGCAATCGCACACCGACCTGCAAGCAAGCCGTGACCTGCTTTCGCTCACGCGCGACCACCTGGCCGAAATCAACGCAGGGAGCGATGTGCAGGTGTTCTTTACCGGCAAGGTCTACGACACCATCCGCAAAGGCAAGACACTCCTCCCCGAGGCAAAACTCGCGGGCAAACTGACGGCACTCCTGATCCTGCTCCTGTACGTCATCAACTTCTACAGGCAGCCGCAACTCATTGTAGTCTCTTCTATTGCGACAGGCCTGCCTATCCTCTACACGCTTGCACTCGCGGGTGCAATCTACGGGCGCATCAACCTGTTCACGCTCCTCCTCGCCCTCGTGCTCCCCGGGCAGGCGTGCCAGGTCGTGAATCACGTTCTCAAGCGCTACTTTATCGAGCGTGCACGCAACCTGAGCCCGCAACTCTGTATCGAGAGTGCGGTCCTCGGCATCGGGCCTTCTACAGGCGCATTCACCGGAATCATGGCAGCCCTCTTCGCGTGCATGTACTTCGTACCGCTCCCGGGCCTGCAGGAACTCGCCGTTCTCGGTTCCCTCGGGAGCATGCTCAACTGGCTTGTCACCATCCTGGTTACCTCATCGCTCCTGCTACTGTTCCAGAAGCACAAGCCCTTTGCCGTGAGCGAGTTCCGCTTCAACCGCGAATTCCAGATTCAGTTGCTCCCGCAAAAACTGAACGTCGTACTCATCGCGATTGTATCCATCGTAAGTCTCGTCTGCCTTATCTACGGCGGCAAGAACCTCAAGTTCTTCTACGATTTCGAGAAGACCGAAATTCAGGAAGCCCCGACCACTGCAGATTCCCTAGTCGCGCAGACCGGGTTCCCCAAGTATGACCCCATCATCATCCAGGTGCCGGACGAAGCATCGGGCAAGGAACTCTACCGCAACTTCGTAAGGCTCAAGGAACGCGGGGGCATCCCGAACATCAAGAAGATGTACACGCTCGCACAGTTCTCCCCGCAAATGACCGAGAGCCGTGCCGCAAAGCTTGACTCCCTGCAGGCGATGCTCACGCAGAACTTTATCTCGAGACTGGATTCCAACCAGCTCCGGACCTACGCGCTCATCCGCGAATCGCTCTACCGCAGGAACCTGGAGCCGGGCGAACAGCCCAAGAACATCCTGAGCAAGTTCAGCGACAAGGAAGGCCACAACGGCGTGTTCGCATTCCTGTTCCACAACATAGACCCCAACGACGGGCTTGCGTGCAGGCACCTGAACAGTGACATCAAGAAGTTGCAGGGAATCCAGCAAGGCGAGTACAAGGTCACGGGCGTCCCGGTGATACGCGCAACCGTGCTCGACCTTATCCTCAAGAACCTCGACAAGACCATCGCCGTCGGGAGTTTCCTCGTGTGGTTCTTCCTGCTGCTTTACTACAACCGCTTTAGCCGCGCGATATTCACGATCCTCCCCTCGCTATTCGCCATGAGCTGGCTGCTGATACTCATGCGCGTCCTTGACATTGAGCTTTCCGTATACAGTTCGCTCGCCTTCCCCATCATCATCGGGGCAAGCGTCGACGGTTCCCTGCAGCTCTGGACCGCATTCTACAACAAGCAGGTCGGCACGGCCCTCACCGTAATGCAGAAGAAGTTCTCGGGCATCGCGATTAGCCAGATGGCATCGCTCATCGCCTGCTACGGCCTGCTGATTTCTTCGCACCCGGGTCTACGCAGCATTGGCCAGGTTCTGCTCCTCGGGCTTATCTGCATATTCACCGCACAGTTTACGATATTCCCGCTTATCGCGGGTTCACTCGACCACTACCGCATCTGGAAAAAGAAACGAGAATCAAGATGACACGCGCACTTTCTACCCGCACCGAAAATATTGCCGCATCGCTTACCGTTGCCATAGATACCCTTGCAAAACAGATGATTGCCGAAGGCAAGGATGTCGTGAGCCTCGGTGCAGGCGAACCCGACTTCCCTACCCCGGAACCCATACGCGACGCAGCCTGCAAGGCGATAAACGAGGGCAAGACCCGCTATACGGCCCCCGTGGGGATTCTCGAAGTCCGCAAGGCGGTTTGCGATAAACTAAAACGCGACAACGCACTCGAATATGCGCCCGAGCAGATTATCATGACAAGCGGGGCAAAGCACGCCGTATTCAACGCACTTGCCGCCCTCATCAATCCCGGCGACGAGGTGATTATACCCGCACCCTACTGGGTGACCTACCCCGAACTGGTAAAGTGGCTTGGTGGCAGCCCGGTATTCGTGCCGGCGGGCATCGAGAACGACTTCAAGATTACCGCAGCACAACTCGAGGCCGCCGTTACCGAAAAGACAAAGGCAATCCTCATCAACAACCCGTGCAACCCCACCGGGAGTGTCTACACCCGCGATGAACTCGCAGCACTCGCGAAGGTGATTGTCGAGAAGGATATCTACTGCATCTCGGACGAGGTGTACGAATACTTTGTCTACAACGACTCGTTCACGAGCATCGCCTGCTTCGAAGGCATGCCGGAACGCAGCATCGTCATAAACGGTTTCTCGAAATCGCACTGCATGACGGGCTGGCGTATCGGTTACGACGCCGCGCCATCGCCCATCGCGAAAATCATCGGGAAAATCCAGGGCCAGGCAACGCACCACCCAAGCAATGTGGCGCAGTACGCCGCCCTCGGGGCCCTCCAGATGGGCATGGGCGAAGTTGACAAGATGCGTGCCGCATTCCGCAAGCGCCGCGACTTTATGGTGTCGCAGGCCACGCGCATTCTCGGCGAAAACGTGAAGGCCCCCGCAGGTGCGTTCTACCTGTTCGCCCCTGTCGCAAAGTACTACGGCAAAAAGACCCCCGCGGGTGCAACCGTCAGCGGGTCCATAGACTTCTGCAAGTACCTGCTCGAGACGCAGGGGCTCGCCATCGTGCCGGGCGCCGCCTTCGGTGACGACACCTGCGTACGATTCTCGTACGCCGCAAGCGACGAGACGCTTGCGAAGGCGTGCGAACGCTTCGAGAAGGGAATCAAGAACCTGGTATAAGGCATAGTTACGAATGTTCCGCATTATCACACCCGATAAGGCAAAGCCGTTTACCATCGGCCGCAAGGAGGGCAGCGACCTGCTCTTCACGGAACGTTTCGTATCCCGCGAACACGCCATCATCGAATTTAACGGCAGCGCCTGGAATATCCGGAGCCTCACCAAGAACAGTTTTACCCTCGTAAACGACGTGCAGGTAGAAGAAACCGCCCTGCGCGACGGTGACGTTATCGGGATTGGCGTAAAGCAGCTGCACGTAAACCTCAAGGGCACGGAACTCACCCTGCTCCTCTTCGACGTAAACGACGAGGTGGAGCGCGTGACGCTGGGAGATTCGCCCGAAACACGTAAGATCGGCGACGAGGAATCCCCACGCGAGATTAGCATCCGTCAAAAGGGCGATGCGGCAGAAATTACCATCAGGCAGGGAGCCGTCGACGAGAACGGGAAAAAGCACCGCAAACTTTTGCTCGCCCCCGGCGAAACCACGCGTTACGACCACACAGAAATAACCGCGAAAGAGGGCGAAGTCCTGCTCCGCAAGGTATCGGCGGGTTTCGACATCCATGTGCGCGACCTGGACGTTTTCGCCGGCAAAAAACAGCTTCTCTCGGGCATAGACTTCGACTTGCCCGCAGGTGAGATACTCGCCATCATCGGGCGCTCCGGGCAGGGAAAGTCCAGCCTCCTCAGGCTCTTCGAGGGCCGTTACCGCAAGGGGGCGAATAGCCAGGTGGTCATAGGCGGTGTGGACTACCGCCACAAGGAAATCCGCAAGCACATCGCCATCCTGGCGCAGGACCCTCCCCTCCGCAGGGACCTGACCGTCGACGAGACGCTCCTTCACGGGGCACGCATCTCGATGGACAAGCACGAATACGCGGCATCCGCGCAGGCCAAACTCGAAAAGTTCTGCGAACTCTTCGGGCTTTCTGACCGCAGGCAGAACCGCATCAAGACCCTCAGCGGCGGCGAACACCGCCGCACCGCACTCGCCGCAGAACTCATGGGCGACCCGGGCCTCATCATCCTCGACGAGCCGCTTTCGGGCCTTGACCCGTTCAACTCGCGCATTCTCTGCTCGCACCTAAAACAGCTCGCATTCCTCGGGCACACGATAATCCTCACCACGCACAGTTACGAGGCGCTCCACATCGCGAACAAGGTACTCGTGCTGCACGCGGGCGAACAGAGCTTCTACGGTACGCCGCAGGCCGCCTACCAGTTTTTCAAGACGAACGACCCCGAAAGCATCCTTTCGGGCCTGAACCAGGATTCATCCTCCATCTGGAAAAAGTCGGGCTCCGTGAGCCGCGATACGGTCGAGAGCCGCTACGAGCACATCTACTTCACGCACCAAAAGGGCAAGGCGTCGTTTATCTACGGCATATCGCTCATGCTCCGGCAATGGTTCCGCGACAAGGGCAAGGCATTCGCGCTACTGCTGCAGCCGTTCATCATCGGGTTCCTCTTCTCGCAGATTTTCTCGAAAACATCCTCCCTCTGGACGGTATCCTTCGCCATCATCCTGTGCGCGAACTGGTTCGCACTCTCGCTATCCATCCGCGAGATTGTGCAAGAGAAAGATATTCTCCAGGGCGAATTCCGCAAGGGTGCGAAGGTCATCCCCTACCTTGCGGGCAAACTCGCGCTCCCGACACTCGCCGCATTCCTGCAGACCGCCATCGTGTACGCGTTTGTCGCCTTCCGCATCCCGGTACACCCCGCAATCCCGATGCTTGCGGTTGTACTCGCCTGCACCGTAACGCCCGCAGTCGCAATAGGCCTTCTCGTGAGCTCGCTCTCCAAGAATTCCGGACAGGCGAACGCGTTCCTCCCGCTGCTCATTATCCCGCAGGTGGCACTCGCCGGAGCGCTGGTACCCTTCGACCAGATGCAGCAGGTGGGCAGGTGGCTTTCGACCATCGTGTGGTCGCGCTACAACCAGAGTTCGCTTCAGAACCTGCTCCTGGAACGCCCCGATGACGTTTGGAACAAACTTTCGGCGCTCATCCTCGCCCTCATATTTTGTATTATTACCGCATTCATTCTACATAGATCGAAAAAAGCAAAATGACCGAACAAGCTGCACAGAAATTCCCGCGCCCCTTTAACGAAAACTACGACCTCGTAGGCACACTCGGCAAAGGCGGGATGGGACTTGTCTACAAGGCACTCGATAAAAAGTTAAAGCGTGAAGTCGCGTTCAAGATCCTGGACGCATCTGCCGACGAGGAGGCTATCCAGAGGTTCTACCTGGAAGCCCAGGCAATGAAGGAACTCGACCACCAGAACATTGTGCACGTGTTCGACTTCGGTAAGCAGGACAACCAGCTGTTTATCGCCATGACATACGTTCAGGGATTTTCGCTTTCCGATGTGCTGCAGAGGCAGAGCAAGTTGCCCTTCGACGCCATCGAGGTCATTATCCGCCAGATTGCACGCGGCCTCCTCTACGCCCACAGCAAGGGGATTGTCCACCGCGACGTGAAGCCCTCGAACATCATGCTCACGCGTGACAACCGCGTGTACGTGATGGATTTCGGCATCTCGTATATCCAGGAAATGGAGAAGGACAGGCTCACAAAGACGGGCATGACCATGGGTACGCCCGAATACATGAGCCCCGAGCAGTGCCACGGCGACGAGGTTACGCTACAGTCCGACATCTACAGCATGGGTGTCATCTTGTACGAAATGACGTGCGGTCGCCTCCCATTCCAGGGGAACCGCCCCGTAGAAATCGCGCTCAAGCACGTGCAGGAACCGCCCCCGGACCCCAAGCAGTTCCGCCCCGATATGCCAAAGGGTCTTTCGGAACTCATCCTCAAGTGCCTCAAGAAAAAGCTGAACGAGCGATTCCACGACATGCAGGAATTCCTCGACGAGTGCGACCTGGTTTTCCCGCCCAAGGATGCACACAGCAACACGAAATTCGGCAAAAAACAGTCCCTGCTCCGGCACCCGACTTCCATCGCCGAGGCCGCCACGCGTATCCCCGCCAGCGTGCGTGTTATCCGCAGGCGACTCACTGCGCTCGCCATATCGCTGTTCCCGCTGATTATCCTTTTGATGGTGCTGCTGATGCTCACGTACAAGCCCGAAAGCACGCTCCGCGAAATCGAGTGGGACGACGCCCTGGGCAACTTCGAGCAGTCGGCCATCGAGGCAGATATTTCGGGCGGCTACCCCATCGACAACCTCGTGGATGGCGACCTCAAGACGGCATGGCTCACCGCGATGCCCGCAAAGCCGCAGAACCCGGTGCTCACGCTCTTCTTCGAGAAGAAGACGCTCATCACGCACATCGGATTTGCCGTCGGCTACCAGAAATCCGTCGACGACCCGTTCGGCGATCGCTTCCGCATTTTCAAGAAGCCCAAGTCGCTCACCCTCGAAACAAAGGAAGGATTCAAGCAGAAGATTAAACTCGAGAACGTGAAGGGAATGCAGTACCCGGTACTCCAGGCGATGGAATCCAGCGAAATCAAGATATACCTCGACGAAGTTTACGAGGCCGACAACAAGGATTTCGCCATCTCCGAAATCCGGATGCTGGGCATGGAACTGCCCTAGTCACGAACTGACATAGCCCCAAGGGGCGACCTTATTAGAACATGCGGTTTCCGCGTGTTCTTTTTTTTAAGAGAGGAAAACATGATAAAAAGAGAAAACCACAATTTGCAAACGATTCGCAAATTCAAAAACAACCAAAATGGAGGCCGTAAAGCCACAAATCGTCCGAAGGGGAACTTCGTAGAGACGCAGGCCGCCGCCTACCTCAGCCGCGAAGGGTACCAGGTCATTGCCCGCAACTACGCCTACTGCGGGGGCGAACTCGACATTGTGGCAAAGCAGGGCGAAACTATCGTGTTTGTGGAGGTCAAGTCCGTGTGGAATGCAGGCGAAGGCAACCCCGCTGCCCGCGTGAACGCAGCGAAGCAGAAGAAAATCTGGAAGACGGCGTGCCACTTTCTGCACACGCACAGCGAGGCTGCACCCAAGGGTTTTGAGCAGCCCTGCCGTTTTGACGTGCTCAGCGCCCGCATGCACGTAAAGCCCGTGCAGTTCGAACACTTCAAGGGAGCATTCGAAGGCACACAGGTTATTCCGCAGTGCTAAAAAAAGGAAGCGTCAGGCTATTGACTTTTTTCTCCCCTTTTAGTATATTCATTCGCAGTAGCAGTTAATCCCGCTGACAGCGCATTCGTTCCGGGCGGGCAGTTCAACTCTCTGCTTGACGCCGTCTTCCCTTCGCAGGCGCAACACCCCCGCGATTCGAAGGCAGGAACCCTATGGGGAGGCCGGCCCCTGGCGATCAACGTAGAGCCCCCTGCAATTTCCGCAGGCACACATCTACAAAATCAACAACTCAACCGCCGTTCTGGCGTGTGCCCGAAGCATATTGCACCGGGGCATTCCTCCGTACGAACGGCAAAGGACATTCCATGACCAAGGAACAGTACGCCGAAATGCTCAAGGACATCGGCGAAACCCACAAAAATGGCGGCGACATCTCTGCCTGCATCGCAAAGTACCGCGCCCGCTACAATTACATGTATGTCTACAACGACATCGTGTTCAAGGTGCTTCTCGGCAATCCTGACAACGAGAAGATTACGGTCGACTTCTTGAATGCAGTCCTCAAGCTTGACGGTGCCGACTGCATTGAGAGCGTCATTTTCGTGAACCCTGCCGTAGTCGCGCCCTTCAGCAAGAGCATCACCTCGGATGTAGTAGCCGAAGACCAGCGCCGCGACCGTATTGTCCTCGAAGTACAGCATGTCGAGGACTCGTCTTTCAATGAGCGGCTGGTGCTCTACACCGCGAAGCATACGGTAGCAAGCCGCATCAAGGGCGAAGATTACAAGCTCAGAAACCTCAACCTCATCAGCCTCCAGATGTTTGACGGGTTCCCCGATTCGCCCAACTACAGGCATTGCATCCGCCTCAAGAACCAGGAAAACGAGGAATTTTACAGGAAGCAGACCATCACGCTTGTCGAAATTCCCAAGTTTTTGAAGCAGAAGTACAGTAGCGACAACAGCCGTTTGGCAGAGTGGCTCCGCGTGTTCGACGGGCTGAACAACGAAAATCCGGCACCCGTTCCGGATGGGTCGCCTTTCGCCCTCTTGCAAGAAAAGGCGAGATTGAGTATCTTTACAGAAGAATTTCTTGTAAGCGAGGCCATGAGGATGAGCGACCACAACTACGAACTCTATGTAGAAAAAAAGCATGCCCGTGCCGAAGGACGCGCCGAAGGGCGTGCTGAAGGACGTGCTGAAGGGCGCGTAGAAGGGCGCGCAGAAGGGCGCGTAGAAGGACGTGCTGAAGGGCGCGTAGAAGGCAAGGTCGAGGTAGCCCGTCAGTTGAAGGCCATGGGCGACTCTACAGAAAAAATCATGGCCGTTTCCGGCCTGACCGAAGCAGAAGTCCTTGCTTTGTAGCTCATAGCAAAAATAAGCAAAAGGCTTCCCTAGCGGGAAGCCTTTTAAGACCACTCGTTCTCGCCTACAAAGGTTCGTTAATACGAACCATCTTCGGCTCACGTATTTGAATTCGATCAAATCGCTGATTTATTGAGTTTGAACAACTTTAGGTCGTTAGTTCCTGACGCAGCGGACGGAATAGGCGTTGTATTTTTCGCGAGACGCTCCGTTATACGCAGCCCAGTAGCTATCAGGCATATTTACAGCGTTCGCATTTTCTGTAGAAGCCCCCGTAGCAGTCCAAAAAAACGCATCATCGCCCTCAACGTCAGATAATCCCCCTCCGGTCTTATTCGTTTTGTGGTATCCGGCAGGCAACGCTGAAAACGCATAAGCGTCCGAAGTTGCAGAAAGAGTACGCCAAAGAATCGTCGCCTTGAGGTTGTACCCCGCCATACCTTCTCCGCCAACATTATTGATCAAAGTACTCCATTCATCAGTCGAGGGCAAGTGCCAACCTTCAGGACAGACGCCCCGCACTGGGAAAGTCGGATTACAACTAATCGATTTATACCCGCATCCGTTGGCCGTATTCCCCTCAATCGCTCCCGCAGAATCCATTGCTGCGCTCCAAATGTAAAGTCGGCCATAGGTATCACATTTAGCAGGATTGCCACTCAAACAGAAACTGCTAGAGTCAAGAGGATTAATATCAAAACCACTAAACATCGATCCTCCTGTTGAATCTGTCTTATATGTATAAGCAAAATTCAAGTTTTCCGCCATCCAGGTCTGGTCCCCTATCTTCACACCCTTGTATATTTGGGCATCACGCTTATCTCTAAATGTTCCTAATCTAGACCATCCAGTTTCGCTGCAGGTGTACGCCAGACCATTTGACAAAGTATCCACCGCATGGCCGTTTTCTGTACCGGCATACATATCACTCACGCAGCCCTTGCCCCAGGCGAGTTCCGTTTCGTTCGGCTCTCTGAACACACCTTTATCCCACACCACTTTTTTCTTGGAGAAAGGGCCTTCCATAATCCTTCCAATATCTCTTTTGTAGTAGTTCCAGTAGGCTTCATCCAGTTCGGTGTCCGCAATCCTGTGCCACGCCATCGTCCAGGTCAAATCGTCCGCAGTATCAGCAAAGCACTTGTACCACAGGAGGGCCGACTGCTGGATCAAGGTATCCTTGCGGTTCATGACACAGCCCTTGTGGAGTATGCTGTCCATCCTTGTGCCCTGCCGCCACTTACCATCTTCAAAAACGTACGTCAGGTTATCGTTAACTGAGCCGTTCCTAAAATCGCCATCATTAGCAGTTGCCCAGCCATAAGTATCCTTTTCGAGGTTGGTCGCCTTGCGCCAGGTGTAGGCCACCCTGAACGTATCGATAACCGCCGAGTTCTCGTTCGTACACTTGAACCAACTTTCCCTGCTCTTTGCGCCGCTTTGCGCGATACGGCCTTCCTGTGCAGAAGTACAGGCCTTAAGGCTATCCTTCTCCAAGTCCGTCGCGGGCCTCCAGCCATACGCTTCCTTTACGTAGAACAGGTTCTCGTTCACATCGCCCTGGGCATACGTTCCCACCGGTTCCGTTGTAGAGAGATTGCGCGTATCCATTTCAAAGTTGTTCGCCTTCCTCCACACCGTAGGGATGCGGTAGCCTTCGACCATCTCGTATTCATCGTCCACACAGACATACCAGCCATTGGAACCCTCCACATCTTTCAGCCTAGCAAGTTCATTCAGCCGGGCAGATACGCACGGGCCAAGGCCTGCATCTATGTCGAGTTTTGTTCCATAGCGCCACACGTAATCGCCCTTGCCCGAGGTATCATCATAAACGTAATAGAGCGACTTGTTCACATTCCCGATTTTAACAATAGACTCGCCCTCGCCGGGAACACCGAAGCCTGCCGTGTCGGCCTCGGCAGTAGTAGCCTCGCGCCATGCAGTGGGTTGATCATCGCAAACATACCATGCGTCAACATGATTGGTGCCAGCATTCTTCATCGTGCCAAGGTTACTGGCAACGCAGCTCCCCAACTTGATGTCCAGACCGGTTCCGGCACGCCATTTGCCGTCTTCGTACACGTAAACGTTGAGCGTGTCGATAAAGCCCTGCTTGGCCATGCCCTCGCTCGGTTCGCTGACAGCGGCAGTATTCTTCTCGATATCCGTAGCAAACCGCCAGGCAAACGCATTGCCATCAGCCGTACAAATCAGGCGTTCTGCACTCTGGTCACCCTCGCTCGCCACGGAATCCTTCTGGGCGTAATAGGTGGAGTACTTATTGCCAATGGCCTTGATTGCATTCTTGTTGGTTTCAGAACATTCACCAACGTCCAGTTCCTGTTGCCAGAAATACGTCACGTGCTTTTCGAACGCCGGAACCTTGCCCGAGCCCAACTTCCAGCCTTCCACGTTTGCGCGGATAGCGGCCAGGCCTTCTTTCGAAAGGGTTTTCTTCATGGCCCAGTCCGCAACCTGTGCGCGTTCACGCAGGTTGTCCCATTCGCCGTTATCGCCCAGGTCCACACTGAGCGAGGCCAAGAGCGTGGAAAGTTCAGCCTCGGTGCGGTCGCCCTGCAGCATCACGGAAATTGCAAGCAGGGCCGCGTTGCCGTCGCCCTCCTCGAGGATGTTGAAGTCTTCCGCAAAGCCCTTGAAACCGGAATTGTCGATGCCGAACGCCGCAAAGATTTCACTCTCGGCGGCCATCTTGGCTTTAAGCACGGTGGAATCTTCCTTTGTTACAAGGCGCTGCACGCGGTCGTATTCCAGGTGGGTCACCAGGTTGATGTTCGCATTGGTACGGCCCTGCAGGTTAGTAAGTGCACGGAGCTTGATAGACGTAGCACTCTTTTCACCGGTCACCTCGTTGCGGTAGAAACCATCGGCAACGATGTAGGCGAACGTACTCTTGAGCTTGATGGTCTTGATGTCGAACGTGCCATCGGCCTTCTCGATTTTGCCACCGAAGGTCTTACCCGTCTGCTTGAGGCTACGACCGTTCTCGAGTTCGTATGCCGTGATGTCCGCACCGACAACGAAGGGTCCCTTCTGGCTCACGCCGCCCAGGTTCACGTTGTCCAGCGAGCCCGTGCAGTCCTCGTACAGGGTGGCATCGCATTCCGCAGGCACGTCCACGTAGCCCGTCAGGTCCATCGTGAAGGTCTCGGAGCCACATGCGATAGTCGCCGTAAGCGCCGTAGATTCCGTAATTTCACAGCCGGTGCCGTTCGTACCATTAGTTCCGTTCGTGCCGTTGGTGCCATTCTTACCGTCGTCGCCTTTATCGCCCTTTGCGCCAGGTGCGCCATCGGCTCCGTCCTTACCGTTCGTCACCTTGCCGATGGATTCCCCGTTACAAAAAATCTCGAAGCCGGAATCGTCGGAGAGGCTCGTGGAGGTACATACGTTTTCGCCCACGCTCACCGTGTTCGCGCTGAGGGTCTGCCATTCGCTGCCATCGCAGCCGAGGAACTCGTGAGTTTCCTTGATGTATGCCGTCTGGCCTGCGATATCTTCGGTACATGCAGGCAGGTCGTCGCTGGATTTTACCGCACCTACGTTGGCATTGAGTTCGGTGATGTCGTCACCGCACGCTGAGAGAATGAGTGCGGCCCCCGCAATGACACGGAAAGAAAGAGACTGTCTCATGAGACCTCCTTTTTCCCCAACACCATTGTGAATAAATTTATAAAAAAAGGATTCCCCGGTCAAGTAGACGATAACAAATGTATACATAAAATTTCCGCACACGCATCCAGGATGACTGATGATAGACGAGACAGGCAAATAAATTTTTATATTATCGCCATGCGTTTTGAAGTTCATCCACAGAACCCGCAGGCGAGAATCGTGAAACTCGCTGCCGCCGCCCTCGAGGACGACGCCCTAGTGCTCTACCCCACCGAATCGGGCTACGCCATCGGCTGCAACGCCGAATCCCCGAAGGCCATCCACAAGCTTTACGCCCTCAAGAAGCCGATGAAGAAGTTCTTCATGGCGCTCATTGTACCCGATATCCGCAGCGCGACCGAGTACGCCCGCATCGACAACTTTGCGTTCAACATCATGAAGCCGCGCGTGCCCGGCCCCTACACGTTCATTCTGCCCGCCGACCCGCACATTGCCCGCAGACTCGACGTGAAGCGCCCCGAAATCGGCATCCGTATGCCGACGCACCCGTTTTTCAAGGAACTCTTCCAGCATTTCGACAAGCCCATCCTCAGCACGGCGGCGAAACTCAGCGAAGAGGACATTTTCGATACCGACGAAATCTGGAAGACCTTCGAGCATTCCGTCGAGATGATGGTCGACTGCGGCCCGATAGAGATCAACCCGACGAACATCATAAGCCTCATCGGCGACAACGTCGAAGTCATCCGCGGCGAACTGCTAGACCCGTAAGTCTAATCACTTCAATTGTCATCCCCGGCGCCTGTGCTGAGCATAGTCGAAGCATGGCTGGGGATCTTTTGTCTAGAACGTGTTTTAATACCAATGCCCAGTGATAACCATAATCGAGGATTCAGAAGGAAGCCAATAATAAGTTTGATCACTCGGCTTGCTAATTTTTGATGCAACGGACAGAGAAAGCGGCGGATTTGTTGCTGTCGTCTTTGACCAGCGACGCATCACTACTGCCGTAGTACAGACGCATGCTGTACGCGCTGCCGCGATCATCCTCAGTAGAACTCCAGTAATACGTGTAGTTGTGGAGATGGTTGTATTCTCCACTAGCTAGCCTGAAGCCGGCAGGCAACGCCGTAAACAAGTAATTATCCGTGCCATAGTATTGTTCGAGATATCTCCAGTCATACGCAGCCTTTAGATTCTTGCCCGCGTTGGACCAAACAGGAACAATATGAATTAGTTTGTTCCATTCCGTGGAATCAGGCAGATGCCACCCTTCGGGGCATACGCCTCTCACCGGATAAGTCGGCTGGCATGTCGAGCCATAGCCGCAGCCCTTGCCACTCGTGCTATACTTGCCGACGCTGTCCATGGCCGCCGCCCATGTGTAAAGGCGGCCGTACTTGGTACAAGTGTCTGAGTTGTTATAGTAACAGTAACTGTTTTCCACATTGTAGTTCAGGTTCTCCGCCATCCAGATTTGCGCACCTATCTTTACAACCCTGTAAAGTTTAGAATTGCGCAAATCCCTATACCTGAGAACACTTAAATCCCATCCCGTATTTGTACATAAATACGGCTCATTATTCAGCAAGTCATATGTACCATTTTGCATTTCCTTCACGCAGGCCCTTCCCACAGAATCCTCTGTTCTGTTCGGTTCCCTGAGCGTATCGGCATCCCACACGCGAATTTTCCCAGAGGGGGCCGTCAGAATCGTTCCGACAGTATTCTTGAAGTAATTCCAGTACGTCAAATCCAGTTCCGTGTCAGCAATCCTGCGCCATTCCATGGACCAACTCAAGTCATCCGCAGTATCGGCCACGCAAGTGTACCATTCCAAGCCAGCCTTTTGCACCAAGGTGTCCTTGTAGTTCTGGATGCAGCCCTTTTTAAGATAACGGTCCAGCCTTGTACCCAAGCGCCAAGCGTTGCCTTCGTAAACGTATGTCAGGTTCTTGTTAACTTTCCCAGAATCTACTTTTCCCGGGGCCGCTTTTCCCCACCCGTTAGTGTCCATTTCGTAGTTGGTCGCCTTTCTCCATGTTGCCGGCAGGCGGTAGTCTTCAACGACAGCATACTCGTTACTGACACAGATATACCATGCATTGGGGTCGTTCACAGCACCATCCAAATTAGCCAAGGTATTCAACTTTTTCGTATTACAAACACCAAGAGCCATATCCAAATCCGTGCCAAAGCGCCACCCATTGTTATCATAAACGTAGTAGTGCGACTTGTTTATGTTGCCAATCTTGACGGAGTCCTTCTGTTTTTGAGGAATACCGAAAAGCGCTGTATCGGCTTCGGCAGTCGTTGCCTCGCGCCAGGCGAAGGGAACGGAAGCATCATCACCAAAATCACAAATGTACCACACAGGCTCATGCTTTACAATGAGGCTGTCGGTCATGCCCCTGTTGGACTCAACGCAGGCTTTGAATTTTGCATCAAGTTCGGTGCCGCGGAACCAAGAGTCGCCACTCTTCACGTACACAAAGTCCGTGTTTATTTTGCCTGCAACGGCAGTGTCGGCAGGCAAATCCTTCGCAAGTGCCGCGACATCCTTTTCGGTATCGCTAGCGAAACGCCAAGCGGGAATTTCGCCAGAAGCATCGCAAATCAGGCGCACAAGGCTGCTATCGCCTTCGGTGTAAACAGAATCCTTCGCTGCGTAGTAGGCAGACTTCTTGTTCTTGATGGCGAAGATTTCGCCCTCATTGCCATCGCCACATTCGCCAACGTCAAGTTCAGTCATCCAAAAGTTCGTCACGTGGGTTTCGAATGCGGGCGGCTCGCTATCACGCAGCTTCCATGCCTTGATGTTTTTACGTATCGTGGCAAGCCCGCCCTCGATATCCTTTTTCATGGCCCAGTCGGCAACCTGCGCACGCTGCTTTTGGTTATCCCACTTACCGTTATCGCCCAGGTCTACACTGAGGGCGGCCAAGAGAGACGTAAGTTCAGACTCGTTGCGGTCGCCCTGGAGCATTGCAGATATTGCAAGCAGGGCCGCGTTGCCGTCGCCTTCCTCGAGGATGTTGAAGTCCTCCGCAAAGCCCTTGAAATCCTTGCTGTCAATATTGAACGCCGCAAAGATTTCCTTTTCTGCAGCCTTCTTGGCCTTCAGTACCGTAGAATCTTCCTTGGTGACGAGGCGCTGCACGCGGTCATACTCGAGATGCGTGACCAGGTTGATGTTTGCATTGGTACGTCCCTGAAGGTTAGTCAATGCACGCAGCTTGATAGTCGCGGCGCTGTTCTCGCCCGTCACCTCGTTGCGGTAGAAGCCGTCGGCAACGAGGTACGCAAACGTACTCTTGAGCTTGACCGTCTTGATGTCAAAGGTACCGTCAGCGCGCTCAATCTTGCCGCCGAAGGTCTTACCTGTCTGTTTGAGCGAGCGGCCGTTCTCTAGTTCATATGCCGTAATGTCCGTACCGGTAACGAACGGACCCTTCTGGCTTACGCCACTGAGTTCCACGTTGTCCAGCGAGCCGGTGCAGTCCTCGTACAGGGTTGCATCGCATTCCGCGGGCTGTTCCACGTAGCCCGTCAGGTCCATCGTGAATGTCTCGGAGCCGCACGCAATCGTCGCGGTGAGTGCAGTAGATTCTGTAATTTCACAGCCGGTGCCGTTTATACCGTTAGTGCCATTTTTACCATTGGTGCCATTCTTACCGTCGTCGCCCTTGTCGCCTTTATCGCCCTTTGCGCCAGGTTCGCCGTCCGCACCGTCCTTACCATCGACGCCGTCCTTACCGGCAACACCGTTCTTCACGGTACCGATGGATTCCCCATTACAGAAAATTTCGAAGCCAGAATCATCAGAAAGGCTCTTGGACATGCACACATTGTCGCCCACGCTTACCGTGCTTGCGCTCAGGCTCTGCCACCCGCTGCCGTCGCAGCCAAGGAACTCGTGAGTCTCGGAAACGAAGGCCGTCTGGCCCGCGATATCCTTGGTACACTCGGGCAAGTCCTTGCTGGTTTCGACAGCTCCAACGTTGGCATTATACTGTTCGGTGATGTCGTCACCGCACGCTGCGAGGAGGAATGCTGTAAGGGCAAGGGAGAAATGTATGGATCCTCGCTGGAGCCTGCCCTGAGCAAGCCGAATGGGCGAGGATGACGACATGAAAGGCTTCATAAGAGTTCCTTTTTATTTTCAAAGAAAATGTAAAAAAACGAAAGCCTCCTGAGGGAGGCTTCAGTTTTTCAGGTGTCCTAGATGCAGGTGCGTCCGGGGCGCTCTGCGCTAATTGTCATTGGCATTGTTCTTAATACAACGGACATAAGCAGCCCTATTCTCCCTTATAATACTCTCGTTCAACCGTGCAGAATTTGCGAAATATATGATACGCGCCTCCGTTGAATCAACTTCTACAGAGGTCCAAAAATGCGTTCCAGTCCCTTCAGACGAATATGTTCCATCTGCATATCCATACCCTCCACCAAGCACAGAAAAGCCATAAAGATCCCAACCTCTATTATATGTCCATCCTTCAGTAGATTGAAGAGTATATCCCGCCTTCATAATTCCCCCCGCATAATCATACAACGTTGCCCAATCCGCCAAATTTGGCAAATGCCAACCATGAGGACAAACTCCTTTAACAGGATGATCTAACGTACAAGTGCTTCCGTAGCCACATCCATTTGGAATTCCACGCCCCACCAAACCATATGCCCATGTCCCAGCAGAATCCATAGCGGTACTCCACAGATAAAGGCGGCCATACTTATCGCAGTTACTACTTAAATCATCGTAGCAGAAATGACCAAAAGAAACACGTTCATCATCTATAGACACTTTGTAATCATAGTTCAAGTTCTCAGCCATCCAAACTTGCGTCCCTATTTTCACACCCTTGTAAATCTTGCCATCACGATCATCCTTAAATGTTCCCTTTTTGGACCACCCCGTATCACTACAGGTGTGTCCCAACCCACTTGACAACGTATCTACTCTACCGTACCGAGCCTTCACACAGCCCTTATTCCATCCAATTTCTACATCATTCGCTTCTCTGAGAGTACCATCATCCCATACCATGATCCTTCCAGTAAAGGAGCCTTTCAAAAGGGTGCCATTTTCCTTTTTGTTTTCATTCCAATAACTCATATCTATTTCAAGGTCCGTGGCCCTGCGCCATACGCTAGTCCAGTTGGACTCTTCATACGAAACATTGGTATCGCCGACGCACTTGTACCATTCAAGTGACGAAAATTCCAAAAGCGTATCCTTGCGTGACTGGATACAGCTTAGGCCGAGAGACGCATCTAGTGATGTTCCATGCCGCCACGCTCCAATTCCATTTTTAGTTTCAAAAACATATACCATGTTTCCATTGATTTCACCTGGTTTGACATCCCCTTCAGCGGCGTCATTGCGGCCCCAGCCCACAGTATCCCTTTCAATGTTAGTTGCCTTGCGCCAAGTATAATTAACAACGAATCCGTCAATGGTGGTACCAAGATCATTTGTACACTTGTACCATTCTCCAGCCCTAGTCGACTTGACACTATCCTTTTGCGTTTTGGTACACGCATCAAGGCCTGAATTTTCTAAATCCGTCGCAGGTCTCCAGCCAGCAGAATCCTTTACATAGTGCAGGTTCTTATTTACAGGACCTTCGGAATATGTGCCGACCCTCGCTGTCACCGAAAGCGAATCTGTATCAACTTCGAAGTCGGTAGCCTTGCGCCATTCCCTAGCCACGGGCTTACCACCAACAAGAGTGCTTCCACCATTAACACATTTGTACCACACATCATCAGACGACTTCACCACTTTATCGATTTGCTGGCTGGTACAGGGACCTAGGTCCATGTCAAGGTATGTGCCGAAACGCCATCCATCCTCATAAACGTAATAGCGCGTTTTGTCAATGTTGCCCGTTCTTACGGAGTCTGGCCCTGACGTCGGAGCAGACCAACCAAATGTATCAGCCTCTTCGGCCTTAGAATCGCGCCAAGTATTGTTGACAACAACGCCATCGAACTGGAGTTTCCTTTCTTTCGTACAGGTGTAATACTGTTCATCTATGTAGTAAACCTTGTCTTCCATATCGGCAAGGCAGGCCTTGCCCAGCAGGTAATCATTCTCGGTACCACGTCGCCATTCGTCTTTTTCGTACACGAAGAAACGTCCCTTGTTGATATGGCCCTGCTTGATGGAATCCGCCGCAGTCTCTGGAATGTCGAACTGTGCGGTATCGGCCTCGGATTCTTTAGCAAGCCTCCAGGACGTCGGGATGGTGTAGCCGTCCAACTTGCCGCCATCGAGCACGCATATATACCAAGTAGTGTCGGTCGCATCGGCAGTATATGTGGTGTAATTCTTGACGCCGTCAACACAGCTGAAGTCCAACAACATGTCCAAGTCAGTACCGCGACGCCAGTCGCCTTTTTCCTTCACATACACGAATCCAGTGTTAATCATGCCGACAACCGCCGTATCCTCGGGCAAGTCGGCGCAAAGTGCAGCGACATCCTTCTCGAAGTCAGTCGCAAAGCGCCATGCGGGTGTTGTACCCGAGGCGTCGCAAATCAAACGTACCAGACTGCTGTCACCCGCGGTGTAAACAGAATCATTCGCTGCGTAATAGGCCGACTTCGCATTCTTCGTAGCGAAGAGTGCGCCGTCGTTG
>JAGAAW010000115.1 GCA_017615055.1 Fibrobacter sp. | reverse complement strand
TTCGGCCTGGCGCTTGCCCACCTCGAAGAGTTCGGCACCCGTCAGGGGCTTCTCCAGGCCATAGTAATTCTCTATCATGTGCGCCTTTTCGAGCGCACCGACACCCTTTCCGACCAAAATAACGTCCAATCCGGCACGCAAAGCATAGAGTGCTGCCGAAATCCCTGCCGGGCCCTGACCTATAATCAACATATCTGCCATAAATACCTCTCGTTGTAAAAATACGAATTTTCGCGCTTGTTTTACACTTGTTTTCAAAAAACGCTTTTGCATACGGTGCAAATTAAGTTATTTTAGATAATAGAATTGAGGATTTTATATGGAATGTAAAAAGCCACGCGACATGTTCGTCGAAGCAGGCTACGGCCCGAACTTCGCCGACCAGTTAATCCAGAATGCATTCAGCAAGCTTTTTGAGGGCGACCCCATTGACGAGCGCGTCTGCTTTGACGCTTCCGACGACATGGCCTACATCATCGACATCGGCCACGACGACATCCGTTCCGAAGGCATGAGTTACGGCATGTTCATCGCCGCCCTCACCGGCCACGACAAGCTTTTCCAAAAGTTGTGGAACTTCGCGAAGAAATACCTGCGTAACGACGACGGTCCGCACAAGGGGTACTACTCCTGGCAGGTCTCCACCACCGACTTCTCGATGATGGACCCGGGTGCCGCACCCGACGGCGAGGAATACATCGCCGCGGCCCTCCTCATCGCCGCCAAGAAGTTTGGCCGCGACGACTACAAGCAGGAGGCCATCGAACTCATCAACTGTATCAAGAACAAGCCGTTCAACGAACTCGTGGGCCCGATGATCGACCCCGAACGCAAACTCATCAAGTTCTCGCCCGTGCTCGGCAACGACTTTACCGACCCGAGCTACCACACCATCGCATTCTACCGCGCCTACGCCGATGCGACCGGCGACAACGAATGGCTCGAAATTGCAAAGAACAGCATCGAGTACCTGAAGAAGGCCGCCCACCCCGAAACCGGGCTCTGCGGCGACTACTCCGAATACGACGGCACCCCGAAGGCCATGCCCTGGTTCCCCGAGAGCAACTGCTTCAGCGGAGACGCCTGGCGCGTAGCGCTGAACCTGAGCCTCGACTACGCCCTCTTTGGCGGCGACGAGAGCGAAAAGGAAATCTGCACGCGCCTGCTGAACTTCTTCGAGAACCGCAGGCCCTACCTTTCGGACTACGCCACCGACGGCACACCCTACCCGCGCCAGGGCCGCAACGCCACGCCAGGCATCATCGCGATGAACGCCGCCGCGACCCAAGTCCTTTCGAGCGAAGACCCGCTGGTAAGGCCCTTCGTCAAGGACCTCGCCGCACTCTCCGTCCCGTTCCGCTTCTGGCGCTACTACGACGGCATGCTCTACATCATTGGCCTCCTGGCCACCGCCGGTAAAATTGAATTCTAAACTAAGGAGAACACGATGAAACGATCCTTCCTCATTGGCGCTACCCTAGTGGCAGCAATCGCACTCACCGCCTGCGACGATATCCGCGTGCAGGAATTCCCCGACGGCAAGGTTCGCATGGAAACGACCTACGTCAAGGACAAGAAGCAGGGACTCGAGAAGGAGTACTACAACAACGGCACGCTCAAGCGCGAGACCAACTACAACGAAGACCGCAAGGAAGGCCTCCAGAAGGAATACTACGACGATGGCACGCTCCAGGCCGAAACGCCCTTCGCCGACGGCTACATCGAGGGCGAAGTCACCAAGTACCACAAGAACGGCAAGGTAGCCTCCAAGGCAAAGTACCAGAAGAACAAGCAGATTGAATTCGGCGAAGTATTCGACCCCGATGGAAGCCCCGCTACTGACGGCAGTTACAAGGACCCGCGCGACGGTTACGCCTACCAGTGGATCCGCATCGGCACGCAGCTCTGGACTGCAGAGAACATGAACTTCGGCACCTTCGAAGGTTCCGTATGCAACCAGTGCAACCACTGGGGCCGCCTCTACAACTTCGAGAACGCCAAGAAGGCCTGCCTCGACGGCTTCCACATGCCCACCAAGGAAGAATGGAAGACGCTCCTCACCTTCGCCGAAACAAGCGGCAAGGTCGGTACCGTGCTCAAGGCCGGCTTCGGCTGGGATCCCATCAAGGAAGGTGGGAACGACTACGGCAACGGCAAGGATGAACTCGGATTCGGCGTGAAGGCCGGTGGCGCACACTTCGCGAAGAGCGACGTCCCGCTGAAGGAACGCAAGTTCGAAGATGCCGGCAAGAAGGCATACTTCTGGACCGCCGAAGGCGAAGTCCTCATCTTCTACCACGACAAGGACATCGCCAAGTTCGAAAAGTTCAATCCCGACTTCGGCGCCAGCCTCCGCTGCCTGAAGGACTAGGCAACAACCCTTTCAAACAAGAAACCCTCGGCCAATGCCGAGGGTTTTCTTTTTTATATGGTCTGCGTTTTTCGAGCGGTCTCCGTGAGCAACAAACGCCCGGTATTAACCGGGCGTGGTTGTGAGAGCGAGCGCAATCCGGAGCAATTTAACACCCGGACGTAGCGCGAGCGGTCTCTTCCGTTAAGTCGTATACTCGGCGTTGATCTTCACGTAGCCGTAGCTCAGGTCGCAGGTAAACGCGCTTGCGGATGCCTGCCCAATGTTGAGCACGAGCGTCACCTTGTATTCGCGCTGGCGCACCACGGCATGCAAAGCAGCCGTCTGTGCTTCGTCGAGCTGGATGGGGCGCCCGCCTTCGAGCACCTTCACGTCACCGAAGTACAGGTCGGTGTGTTCTGCCACCATGTTGCAGCCGCTGGAACCCGCGCTGCTGAGGATGCGCCCCCAGTTCGGGTCCTCGCCGAACATTGCACACTTCGCGAGGTTGCTAGTACCGATGAAGCGCGCCATGCGGAGTGCTTCCTCGTGGCTTTCCGCCTTCTCGATACGCAGTTCGATAAGCTTGGTGGCACCTTCGCCATCACGCACGATATCCTTCGCGAGGCTCTGCATCACGAGCATCAATGCGGCACGGAACTCGCCCTGTTCGCTGAGGCTCAGGTCTTCGTAGCGAAGCCCGCTCATGCCGTTTGCAAGCAAAATGCACGTGTCGTTCGTGCTGGTGTCGCCGTCCACGGTAATCGCATTGAAGGAATCGGCAATGTCCGCGCGGAATTCTGCAAAGAAGTCAATCGGGAGCGCGATGTCAGTCGTGATGAAGGCTAGCATCGTCGCCATGTTCGGGTGGATCATGCCGGAACCCTTGCAGGCACCGCCAATCGTCACCACGCCCTTCTCCGTGTGGATTTCCACGGCGTGGCTCTTGAGGGCAAGGTCAGTCGTGAGGATTGCACGACCGAATTCCTCGGAAGCATCGGCGTGCAGTTTTTCCACGAGTTTCGGGATGCCCGCCTCAATCTTTTCCATCGGCATCAGGTGGCCAATCACGCCCGTGCTGCAAACGAGCACGCTCTTCGGGGTAAGGCCCAAAGCCTCTTCCGTGAGGGTAGCCATGCGTTCGGCATCCTTGTAGCCCTGTTCGCCGGTGCAGGCGTTCGCGTTACCGCTGTTCACCACAACCGCAGTAGCAAAGTGGGCATGTTCAAGCGCAGCCTTGTCGTACAGTACCGGAGCGGCCTTCACCTTGTTGGTGGTAAACACGGCAAAGCAGCGTGCAGCCTTCTCGCTCTTGAGGAGCGCCATGTCGGCATTGCCGCTAGCCTTGATGCCAGCGCAGATTCCAGAAGCGGTGAACCCCTTGGGGGAACATACGCCGCCTTTTTCCAGCAGATTGTACATACTATCTCCTAAAAAGATGTTCTTTCGCGATTACGGGCCCGCGAAGCCTCGTTAAAATTTGTACTTTGTAGAGCATGGAAAAGATCAAGTTTACACAGGAAGCTTTTGACAAGCTCGTCAAGGACCTTGAAAATTTAAAAAATGTAGAACGTCCGCGCGTATTGCAGGAATTGGTTGATGCCCGTGCACAGGGCGATTTGAGCGAAAACGCCGAATACCATGCAGCGAAGGAACGCCTCGCCTCCATCGACAACATCGAGATGCCCAGGCTCCAGGACCAGATTGCCCGTGCCGAAGTCGTCGCATTCGACCCGAATTCCGACACCATCCGCTTTGGCGCGAAGGTCACGCTCCTCAACGCAAAGACCAAGAAGAACGTCATCTACCAGCTGGTGAGCCCCGAAGAGGCGGATGCCCTCAACGGCAAGATCAGCTTCAAGAGCCCCATCGGTGCCGCCCTCATGGGCCAGAAGAAGGGCGAAACCATCGAAGTCACGACCCCCAGGGGCGTAAACAAGTTCCAGATTATCGACTTCAGCTAACTGGACCCGCAGATGATAGTCGCACTCATCGGCAATGACGAATTCTCGAAGGAAAAACGCATCGAGAAGTTTCTGCAAGATACCCTCGGCGACCGCAAGGACGACCCGATGGCAAGGCAGATTCTTTTCGCTACGGACCCGAACATCGAATCCGTAGCCGAAACGGTCATTACCGCATGCGACAGCGTATCCATGTTCTCGCCCGAACAGACGGTTGTCGTCCGCAAGGCCGACGAACTCAAGGCCGACGATACGCGCGAACTTACCAAGTGGCTGAGCCACAAGCCCAACTGCACGCTCCTCTTCGAGTTTTCCAAGCTTGACGGGCGCGGAGAATTCTACAAGACACTCAAGGCCGCCGGCGAAATCGAGAAGTTCGACGAGCCGCAGCAGTACAAGATGGCCGAATGGATTGCAAACGCAATCCCCGCGCAGTTCAAAAAGCAAATAGACAGGGATGCCTGCGAGTATCTTGCCGACGCTCTCGGCAACAAGACGAAAATCGTGTGCGAGGAAATCGAGAAGGTCCTGATGTTCCAGCCGGACTGCAAAAAGATTACGCTCGATCTCGTGAAATCCATGATCGTACCGCAGCGCAAGAACGCCGCCTACGAAATCAACACGCCGTTCGGGCTCCGCGACGTGAAGGCATACACCCGCATACTGAACGAGATGTTCCGTAACGGGATGGAAGCCGTCCCCATAGTCGCATCGCTCTACTACTACTCCATCGACCTGCTGAACTTCATAACCCTGACAAAAGACAAGAAGATGAGCCCCGCCGATGCAGTAAAGGTCATGGGCAAGAACGACTTCATCTTCAACAAGTTGGGCCGTGCACCGGAATGCGCCAACCGCTGGAGCAAGCCGTTACTCTGCAGGGTCATTCGCCGCCTCTCCGATATCGACTACGAAATCAAGAGCGGAAAGTGCAGCACGAAGGTTGCGCAGGAACTCGCCCTAGCCGCACTCATAGTGCGCTAGGCTTTCACGATATTCTCAATTTCATCGCGGGTCAAGGACGCCCGCTCGTTTAGCACCTTCGCGATTTCGCGAAGTTGCTTCTGGCACGCCATCAGGATATTGTAGTCCTGCTCGACCACGTTGGTCTCCGCCAGCTTAAAGTAGTAGCAAGCCGCCTGGAACCGTTGGTAGTCCGCATCGCTCTTGTAGAGTTCCATCGGCAGGTCCTTCATGACGGTATCGAGACTGCACTTGAAATCGTGACGTATCAGGAATTCCGCGAGGTGACCCGCCATGGCGATATGCGCATCGCCTTCCAGTTCGCTACCCGCGATATGCGTTATGCCAGGGCGTTCCTTGGAACGGTCCATCTTCACGTAATCCAGCGGACGCTTGAACAGGAACGCCACCAGGGCATGCCCGGCCTCGTGATTGCACAACTTTTGGAATTCCTCTTCCCCAAAGAATTCCACCAAAGATTCACGCGTCAAATTCTGTTCTGGCATAAAGCAATATTCCCGTTAACTATCCTGCAAAAAAAGAGCCCCGCAGGGCTCTTTTAAACTTTCTTGCTTGGCGCTTAGTTCCAGTCGTCCTGAACGTCGCTTGCGGCAGGTTCCGGTGCGGCAGGAGCCTCAGCAGCGGGCTCGGGTGCCGGAGCAGGTTCTGCAGCCGGGGCAGGTTCCTGTGCAGGAGCGGGTTCAGCGGCAGGTGCCGGCTGTGCCGCAGGTGCCTGCTGCTGAGCAGCGGGCTGTGCTGCAGGAGCAGCCTGTTGTGCAGGCTGTGCAGCCGGAGCCGGCTGTTCCACCTTCTGCATCTGCGGGGCTTCTTCACCCTGCGTTTCAGCAGACGGTTCGGAGAGATCCACATTGCCGATGTAGTTGCGGATGATACGCGGCGTCACGAAGATCACGAGGTCCTTCTTGACCACGGAATGACGCGTGTACTTGAAGAGGTTGCCGAAGAACGGAATATCCTTGAGGAACGGGATGCCGCTCTCGGATTCCTGGGTCTCGTTGCGGGTCAGACCACCGATAATCACGGTCTCGCCATCGGCCACCACGACCTTCGTCTTGGCTTCCTGAGTACTAATCACGATTTCGCCCTTGGAGTCATAATCGTAGGAGTTGTTTTCGGGGTGCAGGTCGAGCAAGATGCGGTTGTCGCCCGAAACGTGCGGAGTCACAGTCAGCTTGATACCCGTTTCCACGAGCTGCGTAGAGGACTCGCCGCTATCGTCAATCACGCGGATAGAAACCTTGTCACCCATGAACACCTGGGCTTCGGTATTGTCGAGAGTCGAAACCTGCGGAGAAGCGAGCACCTCGGTAGAAGCGTCACCCATCAGGCTAGACACAGCCAACTTCAGATTGTTGTCGAAGAGACTCGTAGTAATCGTCGTTGCTGCACCGCTAACAGCAGGCGTTGCACCGTTGTTCGGGAAAGATGTAACCATGGCAGCGCCACGGCTAGACCCAGTCTGGCTTCCGTAAGTGCCGTTTGCAGCACCCGGGGTAAGGGCAACATTGTTGCCAAGCATTGCACTCCAGTCTACACCGAGTTCGCGAGCACGCTGGCTGTTCACCACCACGAGCTTTGCGGTAATCATGATCTGGAGCGTTTCCACGTCAAGTTCGGTAAGGGCGTTTTCCATCTGCTCGATCTTGGAATCGGTATCGTACACGATGATGGAGTTCGTACGTTCCACGACCGTAATACGGCCACGACCGCTCTTCATGCTTTCGAGCACCTTCACGAGTTCGTCGGCCTTAGCGTGGTGAATCTGGAAGTTCTTACGAACGAGCGGTGCAGTATCTTCCTGCTGCTTTTCCTCGTCGGCAATCTTCTTCTGCTTCGCCTGGTAAGTGCTCTGGCGCTGTACCACAATGTACTTATCCTGAATCACCCAGGTAAGGTCATTGATTTCGCAGATAATGTCGAGGGTTTCCTGCCAGGTTTTCTTGGTGACCTTGATGCTCATCTTGCCCTTCACATCGGGAGCTAGCAAGATATCGACACCCGCAACCACAGAAACAGAGCGGAACACGGCACTGAAGTCGGTGTCCACGAACGAGAAGTCGTACAGCTTCTTGTTGGGTTCCACGGAACCCGACGCGGGGGCGGCACAGACCGAGGAGAGTCCCACTACCAGGGACAGGACCATGAGTATTTTAATCAGCTTTTTCACTTTTGACCCCCAAATTTATCGGGAAGACCCATAGAGTAGCGACGGCTCACGCCAAATTCTTGAATAAGGAAGAGCACGTCTGTTTGTGTGATTTTAAGAACTTTTCCGTTGAGAATCTTGTCGCCTTCCTTAAGCGTGTAGGAAATGGAAGGATTCTTGGATTCCACGAGGAGTGCCATCGGGACATCGGATTCCCAGATGATACCGACAAGCTCGACCTGGTCAATATTGATGCCTTCTTCCACGAGGCCCTTGATTTCGACAAACGGGTCACGACGACCGAAGGAGCTGTAGGTCACGCGGTCATCGTAGAGGCCATCGAGCTGGCTACCAGCAATCTCGCCATTCTCGGAAACAATCTCGCCCCTTTCCTTATCGACCTGCTTGAGGCGTTCCGTCTGCACGGCGGAAAGTTCATCCATGTAGCTTACCGCACGCTTGTTCACGAAGCCGATATGGCTCGCAAACTGTACCTTGCAGTAGAGGCCCGAAACATCGAGGCTCACAAGGCGGTCACCGAAGGTAAGGCGCTTCAGCACCTGCGAGTTGTCGTTGGGAGCGGCGAAAAGTTCGATTTCGTCGGCGACGACAATGAGCTCACGTACAACCGGGCGCAGGTGGAACGTCTGCGAGCCGGATACCAGCTTCTTGCTTTCCTTGTCGTGCTTGTTCACGAATGTCTCAAAGGAGGGCTTCTCTTCGGCAGACTTCATCCAGTCACGCACAAAGATTCCATCCGGATGGGCACTCCAGAACAGGAAGCCATCCTTCTTGATGGTCGTTTCCTGGACCTGCAAGATAAGCGCACCCTCCTGCACCAGGATTACGGGCTTCGCGTTCTGCTGCAGCTGCACCTTGAGGCCGTTTGCCCCCCAGGTCACGTGCTTCACGAGCGTACCGGCACCGATCTTGAATATCGGGGACTTCTGCGGACCGGCAAGTCCGATAACAATCGTACCCGCCTTATCCGGGCCAGTCACATGCTGCAGTTCTATCGGGCTTGTCGCCACCAGGCGGAACTGTTCCATGCCGGAACCTACGAGCACAGTCATTTCCTTCAGGTTCGGAAGCAGGGCAGAAATCTTGCCGCCTTCCTTGATAGCCTTGTCGAGGTTCTTCTGTTCCTCGGCGATACGCTTCTCTTCTTCCTTAGCGGCGCGTTCTGCGGCCTTCTTCTCTTCGAGGGCGCGCTTCTCCGCTTCCTTGCGTTCGGCAGCCTCGCGCTTGCGTTCCTCGAGGGCAGCCTTCTCGGCAGCCTTCTTTTCTTCGAGTGCACGCTTCTCAGCGGCCTTTTTCTCTTCGGCAAGGCGCTTCTTCTCTTCGAGGGCAGCCTTCTCGGCGGCCTTCTTTTCTTCGGCGGCACGCTTCTCGGCAGCCTTTTTCTCTTCGGCCAAGCGTTTCTTTTCTTCGGCAGCGGCCTTTTCAGCGGCCTTCTTGTCGAGAGCAGCCTGCTTTTCGGCAGCCTTCTTCTCTTCGGCAAGGCGCTTCTTTTCTTCAAGGGCAGCCTTCTCGGCGGCCTTCTTTTCTTCGGCGGCACGCTTCTTATCTTCGAGGGCAGCCTTTTCAGCGGCCTTCTTCTCTTCGGCGGCAGCCTTCTCCGCAGCCTTCTTTTCTTCGGCAGCGGCCTTCTCGGCAGCCTTCTTGCGGTCGGCAAAGAGCTTCGAAAGCGTCCAGGCCTTCCCGCCCTTGCCGGCGAGTTTCAGCATAAAGTCCGACTTGTTGAGGGCAATCTCATTCTTGTCGGTTTTAATTGCAGAGCCAACAATCAGGTCAATCTTCAAGAAATCCGTTCCGCGGAAAGGTTCCTTGTAGACCTTCATGGACTTGACCCATTCCGAGGATGGGTCTATCTCGAATGCACCCATGCCGAGAGCGAACTCGCTCGTCGAAAAGCCGAGGGTAAGCTTATGCGACTTGGCATCGTACTTCTGGTAGAACGAGGGCAAATCCTTGTCGGAGGCAAACTTGAACGTGACGGCGCAATTACTCTTATCGCAACCGAAACTCACATCCTTAATCTGAGCAGCGTTCACGGCCACCGCGACGAACAGGAACAAAGTAATTAATTTGTTCATCATCATGGGCCAACCTTCTTGGATGTATAGGTGGTCAGGTTAAACGACACCGACACCGTAATAGGAGTCCAGCCGTGGGTTTCCGCCTTCTGGAGTTCGGCGGCAATTCCCGAGTAGCGGTTCAACCTGAGGTTCGTAATCGCAGTCGGGTAATTGAAGTTCGCGATTTCGGCAAACAGGTAACCCAGCATATGGTAACCCGAGTTGACCGCGATGGAATAGCGGTTCTCGATGTAGTGTTCCTTCTGCGAAGATCCTTCCGGATTGAACTTCTGGATCTGCACGCCCGAACTGCGAAGCACGGCGTAGAGGTCCTGCAGGCGCAGCGGAACCTTTTCCTCTTCGGGGAACATTTCTTTCAGCTTCTCGAAATCCTTCTCGGCCTGCACCAGCTGCAGTTCAAGTTCCGCGATGCGGTGCTTCTTCGCATTAATCTTGTCGAGTTCAGCCTGTGCAGTGCTGAGTTCGCTTTCAAGCTGACCTTTCTTTACTTCATACGGGTTATACACGTAGTCGTATGTGTAGTAGATAAGACCCACGATAAGGAGACATACAACAATCAGGTATATGTTCTTCTTGTCTTTAAAATCAAAATTACCCATGCTAGCCCTCCCCCAGGTCCTGCTTCAGGACTATCTTGATGGTAAAGCTATACGCTTCCTCGCCATCGACCTTGGTGGTAGCGATAGTCAGGAGCGACACCTTCTCAACACTCACCTGCTTCTCGAGCTTGACCATGTATTCGGCCACTTCCGAGAAGTCAAACGTCATGCCCTTCATCTCGAGGTTGTCTTCCGACACCTGGTTGAGGCTCGTGAGCCACATGTTGGGCGGCAGCACCGAAGACACGTTTTCAAACAGCACCACCCAGCGCCTCTTGCTCACCTGGATGCTCTTGAGCGCGTTGATCTTAGTATTGACAATAGCCTGCTTCTGCTCGAGATCACCTATCTTCGTAAGCAACGGGCGTTCGCGTTCAACTTCCGCCTTCACGCGTGTCACATCGTTCTCAAGGCCCGTGATTGTCTCGTCAATCTGCATATTGACATACATGAACACTACTATAGCGATAATAATCGCCAACGTGGGCCAAACAATACGGCGGTCAGTAATCCACGAAATATCCTTCTTGACCTTGCGGTACTCCGGAGGCAAGAGGTTAATCGAAATGCATACAGAACGCTTTGTGGCGTTCCTCGCTTTCGTTTTCGTCTTAGTCTTTGTTTTCTTTTCTGCCATTAGTCAAACTTCCTCATAGCAAGCCCAAGCGCTGGCGCAAGGATGTTGGATAAAGCGAGGGACACGCCCGACTCGCCCACCACACTCGCATCACATTCAACGTAACGGAACGGGTTCACGGTGTCGGTCTCTATGCCGGAACGTTCGGCAATATATTCCTTCAAGCCCTTGATGGAGGCACCGCCGCCACCGAGCAAAATCTTGTTGAGCGGTTCGGAATCTTCCGAAGACGAGTAGTAGCGGATACCGAATTCCACCTGGGCCATAATGTCTTCGAATGCAAGCTTCAGGGCCTCTTCCACTTCGGCTTCGGCAAAGCCGTCCACGATGCCCAGATCGCCCGTCTCGAAAATCTCGTGGCACTTGGCGGCATCGACACCGAGCGTAACGCCCAGCTTTGCAATGATCATGTCGATCGAACCACCGGTCATGGCACGCATGGAGTGGAACTTGCCCTGCTGGATGAACCCGATGCTCATCTTCTTTTCGCCGATATTGATAACGGCGGTCGTCTGCTTGAGGTCTTCCTCGGAAGCAGTCGCGGTATAGGCGTTCAGGAGGCCGAAGATATCGACGTCCATCGCGGTAAGTTTGAGCCCCTTCACAGTAAAGAACTGGGCCCAGGAGTCAAGAAGCGCGTTCTTCGCGGCAACGACGTTCGCCTTGACTTCCTCGCCCTCGCGGGATTCAATCTCATAGTCAATCACGTTGTCCTGGTCATCGAAGGGCGGACGGGACTGCGCGGTCTGGAGAATAATGGCCGACTCGTTGCCGTTTTTGGGGACCTTCACGCTGATCCTGTCGACCAGCACGCCACCTGCGCCCGCACCGCAGTTCACGCTTGCGACAATGTCGGTATTGGCATCGCGGGTATGGCGCATCATCATCTTGGTAAGCGCCTCGCTTAAAAGCTCGTAGCCGTCCTTTTCCTTCTTTCCATCGGGGCCGGTCGGGGCTTCGCCCTCGCGGCGCTGGATTTCTCCGTTAATGACGGAGCCTTCCGGAACGGGTTCCGTATCAATCTCGACGACAACATGGCCACCGCGACTGTTGTGGTAAACCTTCACGTACTTGATGCTGTAATGGCCAACATCGATGCCGATAGTCTCGCGTTCACCGCGAATTCGAGCGAGCAAATCTAGTGCCAAAGTAAACTCCGATCGGAAACAATACTACCCTAATTCTACCTTTATAAAAGCAAAATGTCAAGCGGAAAATGCACCTAAGTCATTAAAAATCAACTAGTTAGCGCATTTTCTGCCATTTCTTTTGCCTTTTTTCGCTTATTCACCTCAAATATGTACTGCAAAACGCGTTCCTGAGTCCATCCGAAGGCTCCGGTAAAGGAGGCCGTCATGGAGAAAAGTTCCGGATAATCGCTGTTTTTATGCCCTAAACTGCGCAAAATCTCAATTTCCACGTCTTCAGGGCCGAAACTCGGAAGCTCGAAATGGATATGCACGTGGGTACCACCCGGGTATTCCTGCGGGAGCCCGATGAGGATACCGCCAGCAGACAGGTCGTAGAGGACGCCCGAAATCTTGTCGCCACCGGGAAGGGTGACTTCGACCGGGAAATTGACAACTTCACGGAGCCAGCGACGCAGCTGCTGCTTTTCAAGTTCATTCGAATGGCGAAGGACTAGCTTTCCGGGTTCACTATCCATCACCTTCACGTACGCAGAATAGACCGCGTCCTCAGGACGGGTCCAGCGGATGCGGACTTCCTTGCCCACGTAGGACTTGCCCGGACCAAAACTATCGTCGTAGGATACCTTCCAGTACTTTTCGCGACGCGAAAGTATTTCGGAATGCTTGAGTTTTGCCCCGCCGTCTAGCAGGATGTCGACACGGTTACCCACGTTGAACTGGCGCGTACACACGATTACGGTGAGCGGATTCGCCGCATCGAACCTGAGCTTCTCGCGCAGACCCGTTATGGCATCAAGCGTCTCGTCACGGACCTTGTCGACGTCGCGAAAATCGTAGAAGTCGCATACGGCAGCCTCGAACAGGTGCGAGGAGTTAATCACCGCATCCTTGTTCTCGAACTTGGATGCACGGACCAGTTTCTCCATTGTCCGGATTTCCTTCGGCGTAAGGCCGCGTTCTTCCACCTTACTCTCGAAATCCTTCGTCCCGAACATTTCCGCGTTTTCGCGGCGGTCGTTGGAACGATGAATCTCTATGAGGACTAGGAGCACTAGTCCCAGGAGGGCGATCGAACAGATCCAGAACAACTGAGCAGGCAGAATCACGGGCTATTCCTCGGTCCAGGTTCCGTTAATATAGGTCCCGAGTATTCGGGAAGGCAACTTCTTGCCCAGGAGCGGGCAGTTGCGGGTCTTGCCCGCGAACATCGAAGAGGCAACTTCCGTTTCTGCATCCGGGTCAAGGAGAACCAGGCTTGCTTGTCCACCCTGCTTAAGCATTGCAGGTTCAATACCGGCAAGCTGGGCCGGGGCGGTGGAAAGGAGTTCCACCGCGCGCGCGGCGGACAGCCGCGTGCAGAGCGGTTTCCAGATTGCGGGGAGCGCGACTTCCAGCGAAACCGCTCCCGGCACCGCATCCTCGAAATTCACTTCCTTGTCCTGCCTGAGCACCGGGTCGTGGTTCACGCTAATCGCATTCACTGTTCCCGACTCGAGCCCCTGCCACAGGGCCTCGCGGTCTTCTGCAGAACGGAACGGCATGGGCACGTTGCAGTGCGAGTCGAGGTCGAACAGGCAGCTGTCGTCCAGGAGCAGGTGGTAGATATCCACGTCGCAGGTCACGTCCACGCCCTGCGTGCGCGCACGTTCGATAAGCTTGAGCGTCTCACCGCAGCTTACCTGCTTGAAGTGTACCGGCACCTTCAGGAAGCGCGCCATCTCAAGGATGCGGAACACCTCCATCGTCTCGGCGATGCGCGGGATTCCCTTCATGCCGAGCGTATCGGCGTAGCTGCCCTCGTGCACGAGCCCGTGGTGGCGGAGTGAATCATCGAGCGGCATAAAGAAGAAGCGCTTGCCCGTCATGGAACCGTATTCCATCGCGAGGCGCAAGAAGCGCGTGCGTGCGCAGTTCTGGTTGCCATCCCCGAAGCCGACCACGCCACCTTCGGAAAGTTCCACCATTTCGGCGAGGTCCTTGCACTGGTAGCCCATGCTGAATGCGCCCAGGAAGGCGAACGAGAGTCCGCACTTCGCGCTAATCTGCTGGATGGCGGCAAGCTTCAGTGAATCGTCGATAGCGTTCGCACAGCTTTCGTAAAGGCCGCCATAGAAACCGCCACGGCGCATGGCTTCCACACCGTCCTTGAAGGTGTAGATGTCGTCACGCAGGGGTTCCTTGAAATCGAGCCCGAGGCCAAAGAGTGCCGGGAGCGCGACGGCGCCCTTCGCGTCAAATTCAGGAGTTCCTTCGGGTGCAGACGAGGCCCAGGCCCCATCCACAAGACAAATCTTCGTAGGTTCAGCAATCTTTCCGTCGACAAAGGGGCGGACGTTGTTCAAGACGATATTACGCATTTGCACGACCTCCAGCCAAAAGGTAGAGTACAGCCATTCGTACGGCCACGCCGTTGGTCACCTGGTTCAAGATAACCGAGTTCTCTCCGTCAGCAATCTCGCTGTCGAGTTCCACCCCACGGTTGATGGGGCCCGGATGCATGACCAGCACCTGGTCCTTCACGTTTTCCAGCAGGTCATGGGTGATGCCGAAGGTGTTGCGGTACTCGCGCATGCTGGGCAACAGGGCGTCGTCCATGCGTTCCTTCTGCAGGCGCAGCGCGATGATAGCATCGGCGTTCTTCACCGCCTTCTTCACGTCGCTCTCCCAGGTAACCATGTCCATCAGTTCGGTATTGCGGGGGACCAGGGTGCTCGGTCCGCAGAGCGTCACGTGCGCACCCATCGTCGTCATACCCCACAGGTTACTGCGGGCCACACGGCTGTGGCGGATATCGCCCACAATCGTCACGTTCTTGCCCTCGAGGGTTCCAAGTTTTTCTTCCACGGTAAGCATGTCGAGCAATGCCTGCGTGGGGTGCTCGTGCGCACCGTCGCCCGCGTTCACGATAATCGCGTTGCTGTTGTCGGCGAGGAACTTCGGGACGCCCGTCCCCTTGTGGCGGACGACCACGATATCGATCTTCATCGCCTCAATGTTCCTGAGGGTGTCGACGAGGGTCTCACCCTTCTTTACGCTGGAATTCGAGCTCGTGAAGTTCACCGTATCGGCGGAGAGTCGCTTTTCCGCAAGCTCGAAACTCGTGCGGGTGCGGGTGCTATTCTCGAAGAACAGGTTCACTACCGTCATGCCGCGCAGGCTCGGGACCTTCTTTACCGGGCGTTCCAAGATTTCGCGAAACTGTTTTGCATTATCAAGAATCATACGGATATCGTGCTTCGATACCCCGCGAAGTCCAAACAGGTGTTTAATCTCAAGGGCGCTCACGCTATGCCTCCACTTCTACGAGATAAACTGAATTTTCATTGTCGATAGGTTCTATCATCACGCGCACTTCCTGATTCTGTGCCGTCTCGACCGTAAGGCCAACGCAGTCCGGCGCAATCGGGAGTTCGCGGTGCCCGCGGTCCACCAGCACGCAGAGGCGTATGGCGGCAGGGCGGCCAAGGTCGAGGATTGCCTGCATGGCGGCACGCACCGAGCGGCCCGTGTAGAGCACGTCGTCCACGAGGATGACCGTCTTGCCCTCTACGGAGGCGGGCATCTCGGTAAAGCGCATCTCGGTGGAAGCGCTCGGCTTGCGGTAGTGGAAATCGTCGCGGTAGAATGTCGCATCGAGGCAGCCCATCTCGATCTGCTGCCCGAATTTCTGGGAAAGCCGTTCCGTCAATTTCTTCGCCAGAGGAATTCCGCGGCTAGCCATGCCGAGAACAATCAGGTTTTCGGCGGAAGGATGCATTTTCGCGATTTTCGCAGCCATTTCGTCGAGGGCGAATTCCATCGCCTGCGCCGAAAGCAGTTCCTGTATACGTTTGCAATTATCTTTCATATCCATGAATTTAGTAAACCCGCGCTTATTTGGCGGGGCTAGGTTCAGTTCTTGACGCAACGAACGGAGCGAGTATCTCTCATAAGATCACTCATAATGACAGCATCGTCGGTATCTTCACGAAGATTCAGGCAATAGGTATGGTAATCCAGGTCCATATCTATCGAAGAAGTCGCGATATCAACCAGTCTACCAAGACTCGTAAAGTATGATCCACGGGCTCCGGAACCAGCAGGCAAGGCGGTAAAGCCATAGGAATCCTCGCCCATGCCATCGTCTTCCCAGTCATCCGTGGCCGATTTCAATATCTTGCCAGCATTTAGCCATTCCCAAGTCCTTGACTCATCCCGAATGGAACCCACGGCCTTAAGTAAGCTTTCGAGTTCATGGATGGTAGGCACGTGCCAGCCTTCGGGGCAAATCCCGCGCACAGGATAGCTCGGCGAACATTCCTCCGCTTCCGTACCGCAACCCAGGGCATCGTCGGAAAACACCCCCGCACTATCCATGATGACGCTCCATTGGTAAAGACGCCCATACGTGTCGCAGTTATCCTGTTTCTTTTCGTAGCAGTACGAGCCATATTCGGTTTTGTAGTTCAGGTTTTCCGCCATCCAGACCTGACCACAAATATCTACGGTCCTATATTCCAGACCATCGCGTTCATCCACCATCGAGCCTTCCTTTACCGATTTGCAGGCGGGCACAACCTTATTCAGGCTCGAAGAAGACTGCGCTTCCGCGACCGACGAACTGGAGTTCGCGCCACTCGAAGAGGACTTGCCCTTAACCGACGAACTGGATGGCTCATCGTCTCCCGGCCTTGCAACAAAGTCATCGTCATCGCCACAGGCGGCTAGGTTCATAGCGACAACGGCAAACAGCACGAACAGACAGCGGGAAAGCTTACTTTTTAACACAGAATCTCCTCTTTTTTCTCAAATATAGCCCTTTCGCCCCCTCGGCAGAACCCCGTCAAAAACAATTACCTATATTATTGCCGTTAATTCAACAAACGCTCCAAGGAGACTATATGTTTAACCAGCTCGACAAGCCCCAGGCAGGCGAAACCATCGCCATCATGAAAACCAACCACGGCACGATGAAGCTCCGACTCTTCGAAGAACGCGTAGGCGAATGCGCCACGAACTTCATCGAGCTCGCCAAGCAGGGCAAGTACGATGGCGCCCCCTTCCACCGCATCATCAAGGACTTCATGATCCAGGGTGGCGACTTCACCCGTAGGAACGGCACCGGCGGACACTCCGCCAAGGGCCCGGGCACCACCATCGGCGACAAGTTCGACCCGTGCCTCACCCACATGCGCGGTGCCCTCAGCTGGGCAAAGACCAACATGCCGAACTCCATCGGCAGCCAGTTCTTCATCGTCCACGGCGACGACGTGCATTTTTTGGACCACGTCCCGAACCACCCCAACCCGGTCAACGGCTACTCCGTGTTCGGCCAGCTCTACGAAGGCTTTGAGGTGCTCGACGAAATCGCAAAAGTCAAGACCGGCGACATGGACCGCCCCATCGAAGACGTGATTATCGAGTCCGTGACCATCGAGAAGGTGTAATTGCAGCCGCAACCGCGGCGCAATTACGAGTTCCTAGTTACCAGTTAATAGTTACTAGAGGAATTCCAGAAAAAACTTCTTGTTTTTTGGTAATTCTAGTAACTAGGAACTTAGAACTAGTAA
>JAGAAW010000114.1 GCA_017615055.1 Fibrobacter sp. | reverse complement strand
TTACCGGGAACGAACAGTCTCGTAATCCGCCCGGATGTACTCGGGACTGCGTGCCCGCGTTTCGATGCTCACACGATCAATCGCACCGTTCCAAGTCTCAGTTTCTATTTCGTCGCCACCCACGCGGAAAGGCACGCTCCGTTTGAGCTCATTCGGGGCAAACGCCTGCGCCTCGCCCACGGGATTACCGTTCACGTACATTGCCACCATGCCGTCCTTCGACACCAGCACAAGGTATGCCCACTCGCCCACCGGCACTGCACTTGAATCGCCGAAGAACACCGCCTCGGGGTAGCCGGGCATGCTCTTCATCACGGCGAACGAACCGCGATTCACTTCGTAATGCCACTGGAAGCGCGACGTAGAATCGCTCCAGTAGGCGCGCTGGCAGAACAGCACCTGGTGTTCACCGTTCGGGCCGTTCCACTTTGTCCAAAGTGAAAGCGTGAAGTCGCCACCAGTCGGGTTGAGCGTATCGAGATCGAGATACTGGCCCGGTTCGAGCAACACCGCCTTGCCCTTCACTCCATCCACGTAATTCACGCTGTCCGCCAGTTTGCCGTTGTGACCAAACACCTGCTCGTCGCCATTCATCTCGATATTCACGGTAGTCCAGTTGGTATCGGCCCAGCGGACATAATCGGTATGGAAAGAGGTAAACCCGTACACATCGGCAAGCAGGGACAGGTCAGGGTTCCAGAGGAATCCGTCATAGTTTTCAAGCTGCGGGAGGACAACGGTATCGCCTTCATCCTGTATGGTAAACGGAATGTAACCCAGTACGGAATCGCCTTCTGAATAAATTAATTCTTCCTGCATTCCCGGCGGGATAGAATCAAAGCTGAACGAACCGTCTTCCTGTATGTCGGCGCTAAGATGCGTCCCGCCAATGTGAACCTTGCCCGAAGCCACGCCGGACATGCTTCCGCGGAGGGCCTTGCGCGAACCGATACGGACCTCGGTCGCCTTTCCACTCGGCGGAAGCGAGATACCCGAAAGGGAACCCGACCGTGCATACAGATAAACACCCGCAAACGCATTTATCACGCCCTTTGCAGAATCCGCATACTGGATGGCAGTCGTCCGCCCGTTTTGCAGGTAACCGTGCATGTCATTACTTGCGACCTTGAATTCGAACTGCGCATTCGAATCGGCAACAGCTTCCAGAGAATCCTCAATCGCATAACCGTTATCCCAGTACAGCGTGAGCCGCGCCGCAGGCATCTTGTTGCCCTGCATGTCGACAACGGTCCCCGCAATCTTTGTCGTATCCGGTTCACGCGCAATGGAGTTCCCGATATCGGTCACGCCGCCAGCAACCTCGTTGCCGTTCGAACAGGCAAAAAACGCAAGGGAAGCGACAAGGGCAAGCGCCCATACTTGGCAAGGCTTTTTAAGACAAACTATCAAGCGATTCATCCTTCGGCCTCCTTCCCCACCTTCTTGCTCATCGGGAACGCCACGAGCATCATCTCGTAAACGCGTTCCACGTTCGTGTCGTTGGACGCACGGGCAATAATCTTCTTGCGGGCTTCTTCGAGGACATCCACAGCATAATTATAGGAACTTTCGCTCATGGCAAGCGTCGTGAAAGCAGCAAAGCGCTCGTCCTTCGGCATCGACTCCACCGCACCGATTGCATGCTGGATGTACTCGCGGCGAATCTTCCGGAGGGCAATCGGCGGGATTTCCGCGGCATCGAGCATCTGCGACACGCGCTCGTAGCGCTCGCCATTCTTCTTCAGCAGGCCCCATTCCAGCAGGTTCTTCACCGCCTCGCGGGCCTCCTCCGTAGTTATCTGCGGGGTAAGCGAGCGGGCCAGCACGCGAAAGTCACCATTCCACTCCGATTCCACAGCAAGTTCGCGCACCACTGGGTAGTACCACTTGCTAAAATACGCCTGCTCGCGCGTCGTCACGTGCGTGAACTCGATCTGCTTGCGAATCTGCAGTATCTGTTCCCATGCCTGATCGCGCTCGTCCACCTGCTGCGCCTGGTTGTACTGCACCAGCGCCTCGAAGTACGCCTTCTGTAGGGGCTCGAAATCCATCGCCTTCGAAATCTTCTCGATGGACTTGGGCGTAAGATTGAACCGTCCGCGGATTACGTTCAGGCAGTACGACGAACTGCTGAAACCCGCCTTCGCCGCAAAAAAGCGATGCGAAAACACGGCGCGCAGTTTTTTCTGCTCGTCAAAATAGTCCTGCATGAACTTGCGGAAGTCATCGTAGTCAAACAGATGTTCCAGGGCGATACTCATAGCCATAAAATAAATTATTTTTACACAGAAATTTAATATTTACACAAAAATATGTGTAAATATCGTGCAATTAACGATTATTTTTACACATTTTGCGCTATTTTCATGAAAAAAAGAACCCCCGGCAAATAACCGGGGAAAAGTACAGGTTTACGGCAACTGCGGATTAGGCGACCTTGCGGAGGGTAAAAACGACAGAAGACGGCTTCCCTTCTTCGTCCTTCTCGACAAGGATAAACGACAGCTGAACCCTGCCATGCAACTTGCCCATGCACTCCCTGTAGACCATGCTCTCCTTTTCCAGGCGGGCCGGGAGGGTCTTCAAGTCCAAAAATTCGAGCATCTGCCGTTTGTCCTCGTTTTCCACCAGGGCGAACACGCCACGCTCGATATTCGTCGCCAGGTCGTCCTCATCGCGAACCACGTCCGAGACAAAATTATCGCGCTGGACCACCTCGTACGTATTCTTCTTGAGATCGACAACATAGACACACTGGTAGAGCGACGTAATCGCACGCGTGACACGGTCCTTATGTTCCTCGTCGCGGTACTTCTGGTCGAGCACCACATTGCTATTATAGATGCTCCTGAAATGGTTCGAGATGCGCTTGCACAAGTAGTAACCCGCAACGCCAATCGCGATGGATTCAATGGTATAGCCGCCCATGACCGCAATGAACCAGTCCAGCGGTTCATGGAAATCAGTGCGCAGGGAGAACCGGAAATCACTCACCATCGCATTCGACACGAGAATCATCACGTAGTTCATCCCCACGCTTACAAGGTAGATGAACTTTTCGCAGTAGAAAAGGCTCACCATAGGCACGAGGGCATACGTGATGTATACGCCGACATTTGCATTGCACATGAACGTCAGCACCACCATAAAGCCGACAAGGCCCCAGAACACAGTCCACAGACTCAGCGGGAAATAGCGATTCAGCACCTTCTGCCCAAGCGAAAGGAGCACCAGCGCGAGGCTCATCAATATGCACGACGTGTACGAAACATTGCAATAGCCCAGAAAGCGATCAACAGCGATAGCGGGGCCCGCAAAGGCGCAGAAGAAAAGGATTCGAGCCATAGACTCGTTCATGGAACGTCTATTTTTTAGGACAAATTCCCTGTATCGGTTGTTCTCGCTAGCCTGGTCAAGCATACATTCCCCGTATTGAATGTATGATAAAATAACCTATTTACAACCAAAGGAACGCAATGCAATTATTTTGTAAGAAAAAAGTTTCAACCCAGTAGATTTATAGTTGGCAAAAACAAAAATCCCCGCTATGCGCGGGGATTTTCTAATGCCGGAATGCAGGAGCGTTCCTGCGGAGCTCGATTACCTTCCCTTTTTCATTTGTTTGAGGAGGGCGCTCATTTTCGGGGGCTGGGCGACCACGTTCTTCTTGGGAACAAAGCCCGGGCGGTCCTTGCCCGCAATCTTGTTCTTCAAGTCAGCGATGGTTGCGTGGCCCTGGATGCCGCCCTGCGGGCGTGCATTACCGCGACCATTGTCGCGGCCGCGGCCACCGAAGTTCCCGCGAGGACCGCCGACACGCTGGCCGCGCGGGCCACTCACGCCTGCACCTGCCACACCGTCGGTAGACTCCTGCTTCATCGAGAGGCTGATGCGTTTCTGGTTCGCATCGACAGCAACAACGCGCACCTTCACGACGTCGCCCACGGTCAGGACTTCCTTCGCGTCGGTCACGTACTTGTCGCTGATCTCGGAAATATGCACGAGGCCATCCTGGTGAACACCGATGTCCACGAAAGCGCCGAAGTTCGCCACGTTGGTGACCACGCCTTCCATCCAACTACCCGTAACGAGGTCGTTGATGGTCTTGATGCGGTCATCGAACTTCGCGTAACGGAATTCCTTACGCGGGTCGCGGCTCGGCTTCTGCAGTTCCTTCACGATGTCGTCGAGAGTAGCCTTACCCACTTCGTCGGAGAGGAACTCGTCAATCTTAATCGCCTTCACCGCTTCGGCATTGCCCACGATATCCTTCACGGGAACGCCAACCTTCTCGGCCATCTGTTCCACGAGAGCGTAGTTTTCGGGGTGAACCGCAGAATCGTCGAGCGGGTTCTCGGCACCCGGAATGCGCATGAAGCCTGCAGCCTGCTCGAAGGCCTTCGGACCGAAGCCCTTCACCTTCTTCAGGTCATCGCGACTAGCGAAAGCGCCGTTCTCTTCGCGGTACTTCACGATAGCCTCGGAGAGCGTGTTGCTGAGGCCCGCCACATGAGAGAGGAGCGGAGCGGAAGCGCTGTTCACGTCAACGCCCACCATGTTCACGCAGCTTTCCACCACTTCGTCGAGGCGCTTCTTGAGTTCGCGCTGGTTCACGTCGTGCTGGTACTGGCCAACACCGATAGACTGCGGGTCCACCTTCACGAGTTCGGCCAGCGGGTCCTGCAGGCGGCGGCCAATGGAAATTGCGCCGCGGGTCGTCACGTCTTCCTTCGGGAATTCCTGGATGGCAATCATGCTTGCGCTGTAAACAGAAGCGCCGGCCTCGCTCACGATAACGCGCGGCGGAACCTTGCCCTTGAACTTGAGAGCCATCTCGCCACAGAAGGCGTCGGTCTCGCGGCTTGCGGTACCGTTACCGATGGCAATGAGGTCAATCTTGTACTTGTCGATGAGTTGCATCAAGTACACCGCCGCGCCAGCCTTGTCGTTGTGCGGTTCGTGCGGCTTGATGATACCGTGGTCGAGGAACTTGCCGTTCTCGTCGAGCACAGCCACCTTGCAACCGGTACGGAAACCCGGGTCAAGCGCAAGCACGGACTTGTGGCCCGCAGGGGCAGCAAGCAGAACATCCTGCAAGTTCTTGCTGAACACCTTGAACGCTTCCTCTTCAGCAGCGTCCTTCAACAGCAGGCGCACTTCGCTTTCCATGCTCGGCTGCAGCAGGCGTTCCCAGGCGTCCTGGCACATGGCCTCCAGGTACGGAGTCCAGGTCGTCTCGCCCTTGATAATCTGGGTCTTGAGGTAGCCGACCATTTCGTCATTCGGCACTTCGATGGTGAGGCGCAAGACCTTTTCCTTTTCGCCACGGCGGAGCGCAAGCATACGGTGGCTCGGGATCTTGCTAACCGGCTCGCTGAAGTCGTAATAGTCCTTGAACTTCGTCTCCTGCTTCTCGAAATCCTTCTTGACCTTGGAGACCATCACACCGGTCTTTTCCATCTTGGCACGGAGGTACTGGCGGAATTCGGTATTGTCGGCAACCTCTTCGGCGAGGATGTCGGCAGCGCCCTTGAGGGCGGCCTTCGGGTCGGCAAGGCCCTTCTCCTCGGAGAGGTAGATACGGGCGATTTCTTCGGCGGTGTTGCCGGTATTTTCCTGCGCCCACATCAGGCGGGCCAGCGGTTCAAGACCGAGTTCCTTCGCGATGGTTGCGCGGGTGCGCTTTTTGGGCTTGTACGGGGCGTAAATATCTTCGAGGAGCGTCTTGTCCTTGCAGGCCTCGATCTGGGCCTTGAGTTCGGGAGTGAGCTTGCCCTGTTCCTCGATGCTCTTGAGCACCGTTTCCTTGCGGTCGGCAAGTTCCTGCAAATAGTCGCGACGGTGGCTGATGTCGCGCAGTTCAATTTCGTTCAGTGTGCCCGTCTGGTCCTTGCGGTAGCGGGCAATAAAGGGGACCGTGCCCCCCTGGTCCATGAGTTCAAGCGCCTTCGCGACGCGCCATGTTTCGAGCTTCAGTTCTTCGGCAATAATTGCGGAAAAATCCATGTTCTATTCCTATATGTAGATTCCGTTTCCGGTTTTTAGGGTCATAAATGCCCTGGGTTACAAAGCCGTACGGCCTACGCCGCACGCACTCCCACAGGGGAGTAAGCGGAATATAGCAAATGAAAATGTCAATTTTATGACAGAAAAGGCCTTTTTACAAGACGCGTTTTTTGGCACGCATAGTCAAAATAGACTTATTTCGTTGAATATCAATGCTTTAACCATAGTGTGAAAAATTCCACACCCCCATTACCGCAAGCGGAAAATTTTTGGTATTTTAAATGAAGAGCCTAACAGGAGATCCAGATGAAAAGACTTATCGCCATCGCCATGTGTGCAATTTTTGCGGGGTGCCTAGAGCCGCAGCAGGTCAAGGTAGAAATACCTGCCCAGGAGACGCATGCCAAGGCGGAGTCCGTTTTCGACAGTGGCCTGGGTTGGACTCCGGTAAAGACGGTCAAGGTTTTCACGCTCGGCGAAAAGAAGGTCGAGGTGGAACAGATTACCGTGAGCAGCAAGCAGGATGTCGACAGGGCGCTTAAGGAAGGCGTCAAGCACTGGATTACCGACTCGATATTCATCCACGAAACGGCGGACTACATACTCATCCGCGAATACAGACGCGACGCACCCCGGTTCTACGAATACCCGCGCAACCAGTTTATCTTCGAGTTTCAGCCCAAGTAGATTGCCGGATTCTTGGAATAGAACCGACGATGAGTCCAGCCGTACCAAAGGGCTGGATTTTCTTTTATGCGGGCCTCAAGCCAGGCGTTGTAGGCGGGCATGATATCGCCAGTAGAAGAAACACGGGGCAGTTCTATCGCATGGAGTATGTGAGCCTTTTTCGAGATGTCTGGACCATCCGTTTTAAACTGTCCGCGGCAATCTTCCAGCCAGCAGATATACACAGGCGTCTCGGGGCGGTGCCGGAGCAGAAAGTTCGGGAGCGGGTTGTTGCGTACGGGCCTGTGCATGAACTCGCCATCGAGCGCGCTCGAGATTCTGCTATCCTGGTCGGCCAGCAGACAAACTAACTTCCCGTCACCCAGCAGGCGCAGGAACTCCCGCGGCGTGCGGGCATCTACACCGTAGGGGCGGCCATCGACCGCGCGGATCCGCTTGTCCAGAATGCGGTTGAGCCACGCGGGCCTTACCGGAATGTAACTTGCCACCAGCGGTATGCCCAGGCGGCAGAGCCAGGGACCTATCGCCTCATAGTTCCCGAAATGGGCCGTAAGGAATATGCCGCCGTTTCGCATCTTCTCGAGGACCGGCGCAGAACCTTCCGCAAGGGCAAAGTTCCAACCCTCGATGCGGCAGGGGTACGCCGATACTTCGCGGGGCAATTTCTTGAATGTCGGGAAACGGAAAAGGAGTTCACCCGCGTGGTGCGCGAGATTGCGGATAAGCGTGCCGTAGAACTTCGAATATCTCGTACCATAGACATGCCGCAGGTTCGCGTACACCGTAGAGCGCTTCCACCCGCTGGAGCGGAGCACGAAACCGGCGGTTCGCGCGAACACTTTCGACATGATGGAACGGAGTACGGGCATATTCGTACAAAATATACTTATTTCGACTTCGAATAATACTAGATTGTTGGTATGGCAATATACAACAACATTCTCGAAACCATCGGCAACACACCACTCGTACGCATCAACAAGTTGAACAAGGGCGACGCCGAAGTCTACGTAAAACTCGAAAGTTTCAACCCGCTCGGAAGTGCGAAAGACCGCGTGGCGTTCAACATGATTGAGTGCGCCGAAAAGGAAGGCAAACTCAAGCCGGGCGCCCTCATTATCGAGCCGACCAGCGGCAACACGGGCGTCGGGCTCGCCTACGTGGGTGCGGTGAAGGGCTACAGGGTGGTACTCACGATGCCCGATTCCATGAGCGTCGAACGCCAGATGCTCCTGAAGGCGCTGGGGGCCGAAGTCGTGCTGACCGAAGGCGCGAAGGGCATGGCGGGCTGCATCGAGAAAGCGAACGAGATTGCGGCACAGAACCCCGGGAGCTTTATTCCGCAGCAGTTCGAGAACCCGGCGAACCCGGAAGCTCACTACCTCACGACGGGCCCCGAAATCTGGAACGATACCGAGGGCAACGTGGACGTGTTCATCGCGACGGCGGGCACAGGCGGAACCGTAAGCGGGACAGCGAAGTACCTCAAGGAAAAGAACCCGAACGTCTACGTAATCGCGATTGAACCCGATGACTCCCCGATGATATCGAAGGGAGTTGCGGGCCCGCACAAGATACAGGGAATCGGCGCGAACTTTATCCCGAAAATCTACGACCCGAAGGTGGTTGACGAGGTGTACCTCACCAGCACCGAGAAAGCCGGGAACGCGGCCCGCGCGGCAGCAAGCGAAGAAGGCATCTTCGTCGGGATTTCTTCAGGTGCCGCTTTGGAATGTGCGCTTACAGTTGCCAAGCGCCCCGAATTCAAGGGCAAGCGCATCGTGGCGCTCCTCCCCGACACCGGCGAGCGCTACCTGAGCACCTGGCTCTGGACAGAGAAATAAGGTTTTACTAAAAAGGAGACTTACAAATGGTATTGACGGTATTTATCCTCTACCTGCTCATGATGCTCGGCATCGGGGCGTACTTTTCACGCAAGGCGAATAGCCTGAACGCCTACTATCTCGGCAACCGCGGCATGAACAAGTGGGTGGTCGCGATGTCCGCGCAGGCATCCGACATGAGCGGCTGGCTTCTGATGGGCCTCCCGGGCGCCGTGTTCGTGAGCGGCTTTTCCGAAGCGTGGATCGGCATCGGCCTCGTCATCGGTACATACCTGAACTGGAAAATCGTGGGCCGCAGGCTCCGCAAGTACAGCCACTTCTGCGGTGACTCCATCACCCTCCCCGACTTCTTCTCGAACCGCTTCCGCGACAAGAAGGGAATCATCCGCGTCATCGCCTCGATTTTCATCCTCGCGTTCTTCCTGTTCTACACGGTCTCGGGATTCGTCGCCTGCGCAAAACTGTTCGGCACCATCTTCGGCATGAACTACACCACGGGCCTTATCCTGGGTGCGGTCGTCGTGGTGAGTTACACCTTCATGGGAGGCTTTTTCGCCGTCTGCTGGACCGACTTTATACAGGCCATCATGATGCTTATCGCCGTCATCGCGATTCCCTCGATTATCATGAGCGGTTCGGGCGGATTTGCCGCTACCATGGATGCCGTGAACGCGCAGAACCCCTACCTGATGAGCCTCTTCACCAACGCCACTACCGGCAAATCCATCGGGCTTATCGCCTTGATTTCGAGCCTCGCCTGGGGCCTCGGCTACTTCGGCATGCCGCATATTCTGGTGCGCTTCATGAGCATCAAGAATGACGAAGAAATCAAGGATTCCCGCCGCATCGCCATGACCTGGGTGACCATCTGCCTCGGTGCCGTCGTGATGATTGCATTGCTCGGCCGCTACTACGTGGAAGCGCACGGCATTACCGTCACCGACCCGGAACGCATCTTCATGATTTTGTGCCAGACGCTCTGCCATCCAGCGGTTGCCGCAATCCTCATGGCAGCCATCCTTGCCGCCATCATGAGTACCGCCGACTCGCAGCTGCTGGTTTCCGCGTCCGCCTTCAGTAACGACCTCTACAAGCACCTGTTCCGCAAGAATGCATCCAACAAGGAAGTCATGTGGGTCAGCCGCGGCGTGGTCGTGCTTATTACAGTTATTGCCGTGATTGTTGCCATGCAGGGGGCGCCCGGCGCCGAAGGCGCAAAACAGGGCAAGAGTTTCCTCGATGTGGTGATGAGCCTCGTGAGCTTCGCATGGGGCGGATTCGGCGCGACTTTCGGCCCGATCATGCTCCTTGCCCTGTTCTGGAAGCGTACCACGCTTCCGGGCGCCATCGCGGGCATGCTCGTCGGCGGCATCACGACGTTCGTGTGGAAGTTCTACCTCTCCGGATTCTCCGCAGAAATCTTCCAGATTTATGAACTCGTGCCCGGCTTCGTGCTCTCCTTCGCGACCATCGTCATCGTGAGCCTTTGCACCAAGGCCCCGAGCAAGGAAATCATCGAAGAATTTGAACAAGTTGATAAAACACGTTTAAGTGATATGCAACTTTAAATTCAAGAAGACAAATGCGTAAGGCGAGAGTCGCAGCCATGCTTGCATGGATATGACCGAGCCTAGCATTTGGTACTTGAGCGAAGCGAAAGTACAGTTTGATGCTGTCGAGCATACTCGCCTCTCCGACATGAAACTGAGCTAAGCAAGGAATTCAAATACACAAAAAGCGGACCTGTCGGTCCGCTTTTTTTTTAATGCATTTTCAACGCCTGTTTGTACTTATCGCAGCGTCACGAACTTGTTCGTGAGCACCTTGCCGCGGGTATCGAACAGTTTCGCCACATAGCGGCCCGCGGGGAGCGATTCGAGCGAAACGGATGCCGTACCTGCGACAGGCCTGGAGAGGAGAGTCTTGCCGTTCACGGAGAACAGGACAAGGTTGCCACCCATCGGAGCCGTTACATGCAGGGAGCGGTTTTCGAGTTGCAGGCTCGGCGACACGGGCAAGGCGACGCGCTTAATTCCCGTCGTGACAAACTCCGTGCCTTCGGGTGCGCCCACGATAAGCCCGCGGCCCACCGTACTCATGTACACCACGCCAAACGTGTTCATGTCGCCCTGCACGAAGTTTCCGTTACCCGGACCACCGAACTGATGCTTGTCATCGTTCACGCGTTCAAAAGTCTTGCACTTGTCGGTACTGCGGTAGATGCCGATCGGGTCACCTTCCTTCGCGGCACCCCAGATAAAGATGGTCTCGTAGTCGGCACCTTCCTTGGCCTTGCCGATACCCACGGCGATCGCGGTCGATGCGCCCTCGCAGCGGTTCCAGGTCTTGCCACCATCTTCCGTATAGGCAAGGCCGTTCTCGCTGAAGCCCTTCTGGAGCCAGACTTGCGCCTGGTCCATCGGGACCCACACATGGCCTTCCCTACCCGGCACCGTGCGGATGTAGTTGCTTCCGTTGTAGTATTCGCCCGCGCTCTCGTTCTGCAGACGCGCATCCTGCTTCACGAAATTCTTGCCCGCATCCGTCGACTTGTAGAGCGTACCCATGGAGTTCATCACGTAGAACACGTCGGGGTTCACCGGGTCGGCAACGATATGAGAATAGTTTGTCTGTTCTCCCGTCTCGACGGCAGTCCAGGTCGCGCCGTTGTCGTCGGAGCGGTATGTCGCATTCTCGGGCCTGTGGAGCATCACCTTGCCATCGGCAGAAAGCACGATCCAGCCCTTGCCACCCTTGAGCGTCGTCTTCACGCTATCCCATGTCTTGCCCATATCCTCGGAGCGGTACATCACATTGAAATTCTGTGAGTCGTACTGGCCATACACAGTAATCACGCCCGTACGCACCAGGGAACCGGAAAGCGGCGCATAGCCCATGCTCTCGGTAGTGCCGACCGTGGGCCTATGGCGTTTCGCGCTCTCGTTGATATTCGTGTAGGTTGCGCCATCGTAGTCGCCAATCGCCGTTACCAGCGGGCCACCCGGAATGCTCACGATATCGAGCGGAACAGTCTCCTCGATACCCTTGGACTGGAACTTCCACACGGGGACCTTTGCAGTAATGTCGTCCGTCATGAAGATGCCATTACCGCTCGTAACCCAGGCCTGCTTGTTATTGAACGGGTTGATTTCGAGCGAACCCGCCCAGTGGATGGCGTTGCCCGGAATCCAGTCCGTGCCGTTCGCATCGATGTTGATGCCGTCGCCGTAATGCTGGCCGTGAATCCACGTCTTGCCGCCATCCGTCGTCGTGTAGATGCGGTCGCCGTAGTTGTCACGTTCGTTGCCTTCGGCATCCTTCGCGAGGTGACGGCCGGTGTACTTGCCCAGCGTCGAAATCACTATATGGTTCTTGTCCTTCGGGTCAATCGCGACGCCACCGTAGGAACTCTCATCCTTCTCGTAGGTGGTGGGACTCTGCTCGTGCGTCACCGAGTCGCTCGGGGTAAGGTCGGTCCAGGTGCCGCCCGCAATATTGTACTTGTAAAAACCGCCTCTCGAAATGTTGTGCGGGCCCGGGCCATCGGCAAAAGTGACGAACATGTCGCCTTCGACAATCTTCGCGCGGTGGGGCATCAGGCCGGTAGGCACTCCCGAAATAGTCTTCCACGTAGCACCGCCGTCGTTACTCACCTGAAGGTTGTCCTTCGTGTCAGAAATACCGATGTAGATGGTCTTGGTCGAGCCGTCGGCGTTCGTGCCCTGCGATTCGTCGAACATCACGAAACTGATGCCGTTCACGTTGGTGAGGCTATTTTCTTTCGCGTCGGAAAGCGCAACCTTGTAGGCGCTCGTCCACGTCTTGCCGTAGTCGGTACTCTTGTAGAGGCCCTTCGTGCGGCTACCGCAGAAGATGATGTTCGGCTTGTTCGGGTCCACAGCGAGCTTTTCGCCGGTCTGGCGTCCCATACCGTTGCCGTGTGCGAGCATTTCCACGTAACTCGTGTCCCAGGTGACACCGTAGTCCTCGCTCCGGAGCACGGCAGTGCGGCCCTGGCTAAAGTATCCCGTACCCGCGAGCACATAGATGCGCTTAGGGTCCGTCGGGTCGAGTGCAAACGCTTCGGTACCGTAGAGGCCCTTGTCGTTCTCCGAAATCCAGTCCATCAGCGGGAGCCAGACCTTGTTTTCGAAATCGAAACGGTAGATGCCGCCCACATCGGTGCGGGCGTAGAGCAAGTTTTCTGCCTTGGGGTGGAAAATCACCGCCGACACGAATCCGCCGCCATCGAAGCGGACATTGCCCCAGTTGTAGCCCTCGGCCTGAGCAAGGCCCGCAAAAGCCGCGACCGTCGCGGCACCCATCAAGAATTTTCCAAACATAGAGGCTCCTTATGCCTTATTCACCAGATTAGAAGATATATTAATGTGCACGAGAACGCCCCGAAATGCGGGACAGGCCCGTCAAAAGCGTTTATGTAAACACAACAAGGCCAAAAAAGGGGGTAAAAAGGGGCTATGCCTTTACAAAACGGCATTTTTTGTTAAATTTGGGACACTCGCGGGAGTAGCTCAGTTGGTAGAGCGCGACCTTCCCAAGGTCGATGTCGAGGGTTCGAGACCCTTTTCCCGCTCGAAAAAAGAAAAACCGCCCATTAGGGTGGTTTTCTTTTTTATGGGTCGAGAGAAAAAGGTGTCGAGAACCCGAGAAGAGGGTTCGGCAGTAGCGCCCGAGGCGAGCGCAGAAAAACAGAATGTTTTTATGCCGAGCCGACCAAGCGGACGTCGAAGACGTCACAAAAGTGCCGTGGGCACGATAGTGCCCATGAAATAGGCACTTTTTGAGCTTGATGCGAGTGAGTGAGCAATGTAGCCCTCGGGTGTTAACCGAGGGCGATTGCGAGAGCAAAGTCCATGCCGTAGTTTATCATTTACATTTAGACTTTGCGGTCTCATAAACGAGCATCGAGCCCGTAGGGTTGGCAATCAGCCGCGAAGCGGTGCCTGATTGTCAACAAACCCTTTGGACGCTCCCCCGGGATTAAAAAGTTAGGCAACCGCAAAAGGCTTTATTCCGTCAAGTTCTTCCGACAGTTCTATCTTGAGGTTTCGGATGTCGATGTCATCTTGTAAAGAGATGAAATAGTCATCGGATACGCCAAGGAACTTGGCGAGCCTCAGGGAGGTGTCGACGGTAATTCGCCTGCGGTCGTGAAGGATGTCCTGAATCCTAGAAACGGGAACGTTAATTGCCTGGGCGACCTTGTAGGCAGACAGTCCCAAAGGCGTAAAAAACTCTTCGTTCAGAATCTCTCCGATCGTCGGTGTCTTGATGTGTTTTTTCATATAATCTCCTAGTGGTAATCAACAATTTCAACGTCGTAAAACTGTCCTTCATTCGTTGTAAAGCAAATACGCCATTGGTCGTTAATCCGAATAGAATATTGCCCGTCCCTATCGCCATGCAGTGGCTCTAATCGGTTGCTTGGTGGAATGCGTAAATCATTCAGCGATTTTGCGTTATCTATCATCATCAACTTTCTCAAAGCAACTTTTTGGATAGTATTGGGTAATCGTCGTGAAAACTCCTGATTGTAAATGAGTTCGGTTTCTCTGTCTGCAAAACTTTGTATCATATAATATACCTATTTCATGTGTATATGTCAAGCGGGTAGATTCTCAAGAGACAAAGGCATGTCTCTATCCTTAAAACGGAGAAAGGGGCCAAAATGAGCCGAAAAACTTTGTTTACGCAAAATTTTTACAAAACCGTGCACACAAACTTTTTTCTATCATTGTCGTATGCATTTCCGCAAATTCATTCCCGGGACCCTGTTCATCGCGCTTGCGCTCTGCGCGACGACCGCCTTGCATGCCGAGGAGGAAAAATCCCTGTGGCAGAGGTTCGTTGACTGGTTCAAGCCCGCCCCCACGCTCGAGGGCGAAGGCCCGCTCTATGACGAACTCCGCGAACTCGACAACCAGATTGACCATACCGAAGGAAGATATTCGCGCGAACGCCGTCCGGGTAACAAGACCCGCCTCAAAAAAGAACTTGAAGACCTGCGCACCAAGCGCGAAAAACTGGTCGAAAGGATCCGCGAAGAGGAAAAGGCCAAGAAGAACCAGCCGGCAGTCGCCGCACCCGCAACAGTTCCCGCAAGCAGCGCAGCAACGCCTGCAAGTTCCGCAGCCGTCGCCGACACCAGCAAGCCCGCAATCAACGTAATGGAAACCTGCGCACACGATACCGTCTTCGTGCGCGATACTGTCGTCGTCCATGACACGCTATACGTGATTGTTGCAGGCAAGCCCGGCGAGCAGCAAGCACCCGCGGCGCAACCCGCCGATTCCGCGGCGAAAACGCAGTCAACCCCCGCTACGGTTCCAGGTAATAAGTAGGCCTTACGCCCAGCAGTTTCTCGTCGGCATCAAGTTCTGCCGCCGGTTCATTGCGCCCAGTAACAAGTGCACTGTCAAAACCCGCAACATACGCCCCGTACACGTCGGTCCCGAGCGTATCGCCAATCATAACCGCTTTCGCGCCCGCAGGCAAAGTCGCGCGGACCTTCTGCCATATACCCGGGAAAGGCTTCCCGAAGTATTCCGCCGCACAGCCGGACTCTCGGCGCAAACGCTCGCAGAGTTCACCCGAAACAGGCGCGCGAGTCCCGTCAATCCTCGGGGCCCATGCATCCGGGTTCAGCACCAGCAAAAGCGATCCAGGCCGGCGCAAGATGTTTAACGCCTGCGCATACATCTCGTCCGTCGCCGTCAAGGAGGAAATCGCCACCACGGGCGAAACCGGATTCTCCACGGCGGCAATCCCGCATTCGGCGAGCACGTTCACGCCCGTCGCACGCCCGATGTAATAGACCTCGCGACCGGCATCAAAAGGCGAGCCGCCCGCAGGCAGGCCCGACAGCCAGCCCTTCAGCAGACTACCGGAAGAAATCGTTTCTGCGACAGTGAAATCGAACCCGCGGGCATCCGCCTCGTCCGCGAGGGCTTGGTCCAGGTTCGAAGCCGCATTCGTAACCAAGCGAATTTGCTTTCCTGCACGCCTCAGCGCGCCAAACCACTCCTTCGCACCCGGGTACACGAAGTCGCCACGGTTGTACAGCGTGCCGTAACCGTCAAAGCAAAAAGCATCGTACTTGTCGAGAATATCGGAGAGGCGCACGCGCGGCGGCTCCCCATCGGGGGTCGTACGGCCAGAAAAAGCGCCCGACTTTTCGACAAGCGCGCGATACCGCCCGTATATTTCGAGTTCGAGTGCTTCCATCGGCAGGCGAAATACGCTAGGCGTCGCTTCTCAAAATGCCGTAATCACGCCCTTCCACAGGAATCACCAACTGCATCTTGGAAAGCGTGCCGATATACTTCTTGAACACGGACTTGAAATCCTCGCCCAGCACCTCTTCGTCGTCGTTTTCGAGGTTGTAGGCGACGTAACTTCCGTCCGCAAAAATCGAAATACAGCAGTCCCAGGTGATATCGCCTTCCTGTTCTTCCTGGTCGTCGTCGCGATCCTGGCTTTCGAGCATGAGCATCGGGCGAGGCGCAGGAATAGCCTCCGCATGGCCATTCTCATAGACAAAGTAATTGCGGCTGATGAGTTCGTGTTCCAGCGCCATCGTGGAAGGCTCGCGTTCAAATTCCCCGCGCAGGCGACGGATATTGCCGAGGTCGTCCTCGTAGGGGTCCTCGAAATCTTTCGGGAGCACAATCTGGTAGTAGTCGAACTGCTTGCCGCTCGCCGCATACGTGTCCTTCCATGCCTGCGGAGGTTCGGGGCGCAACGTCAGGAAATCCTCGAATGAATCAAGAATGTCGTGAAGGCGGGATTCCCAGCCTTCGCCCCTCTGGGCTTCAATCAACTGCATCAGGTTGCCCAGGCGTTCTTCACCGGGAATGGAGGAAAGTTCCTCGCTCGGCACGCCGCTCATATCAAATTCGTTCATATTTTTCATTCCAAGTCAAACATTCTTTTCTGGATCCTTCGACTTCGAGGCTTCGCCTCGGAGTTTACCCTGAGCTTGTCGAATGGGCTCAGGATGACACATTACCACTTTTCAACGCTCTTTACGGTCAGGCTCATCGCGATGTCCTTCTCGTAGTAAGCGGGTTCGTTGATGAAGATGGGCCAAACACTTTCGCGGCCGTCGGCCTCGCCTTCGTACAAAATGTCTTCACCATCGAAGGTGCGGAACAGTTTGTCGCCCTTCTTGAGTTCGCGATAGTCGGCTCCCAGCAAATCCGGGTGGATCATCGCCTCAATGGGGGCGCCCGCCCATACCTTCGGGTAACCGAGGTCGCGCAACTGCGTGAAAACATTCACCTGGATGGGCGCGCGTTTCTGCAGTTCGCCGCGATTCCATTCCTCGGCAAGTTCCAGGTAACGCTTCACCAGTTTTTCGGTGCGCTCAAACAAGCGGGCATCCAGCGTGCCGTGCTGCTGCGGGCCAATTTCAATGCACACGTCCGCCTTCGCGACCGTGCCAAAGTAGGGCGACGCACTGCGTTCTTCCGGCTGATAGTAAATCCAGGTGTCGTCGAATTCCTGCGTCAAGACGGCGGAGGCCTTCATCGTGAACGGGTCACGCGCCGAAAGAATCAGGCACAGCCCCATATTCGAGCCCGTATTGTGCACATCGAGAATCAGGTCCGTCTTGGCATGTGCGCCCTTCGGGCCGTAAATGCGGTTCAGTTCGCGCGCACGCCTAAACTCGTACTGTTGCGGTTCACGAGACGCGTCTAGACAAGTTTGCGAAAAGGAACGGTTCAAATCAAAATCGCGATAACGCCGGTTGAGCCGCATGGCCTCCGGGTTCGCAAGCACCAGCGAAATCTCTGCGCTGGGGCAGCACGCGCCGTAGCATTCGGGGCACGCCATCCACTTCTCGACCAAGCGAACACCCGTCCGCTCGTTCCCGTGCGTGCCGCCAGATACGACTATAGAATTGATCAAACTCATACCATTTATTATAGAAAAATTTATATTCCCTTTAAACAGGAGTCCTTATGAAAAAGCACCTCATCCCCTTTGTCGCCGCGATGGTTTCCCTTGCCGTATTCGGTTGCAGCGAAACCAAGACACCCGCCACGGAAAACAAGGCGGCAGAAACCGTCGAGAAACCCGCCCCGGCTGAAAATACGGCCATCGAGAAAGCCTCGCCAGCAGAAAACGCAGTCGAAGGGACAAAAACCGTAACCCTAGCAAATGGCGCGAAGGTAATCTGGATGCAGGACAACCAGGGCGAAAAACTGAACCCGCGCAGCCTCTTCAGCGATGCAAGCGATTCGCTATTTGCAAGCCTGAACATGCCCGACGGCATCCCCGCCTCGGTGAGCACGTTCCTCGTGCAGGTCGACGGCAAGAACATCCTATTTGACGCCGGCCTCGGAGCCTTCGGCGGGCAGACGACGAAACGTCTTGAAGCGCTCGGTATAAACGCCGACGACATCACGCTCATCTACCTGACGCACTTCCATGCAGACCACATCGCGGGCCTTATCACAAAAGACGGCGAAGGCAAGGACGTGAAAGTATTCAATAACGCGAGCGTCTATGCGGGCAAGGTGGAATACGACGCATGGATGAACGACATCCCGAAAAACGACTTGCAAAAAATGGTCATGGAAATCTACAAGGACAGCCTTCATTTGTTCGCATTCGGCGACAGCCTCCCGAACGGAGTCCTCGCGCTTGATGCCGTCGGGCACACTCCCGGCCATACCGTTTTCCAGTTCGGGGACCTGCTCGTGATCGGTGACCTGATGCACGGTTACGCCCTGCAGAAGGACCACCCCGAAATCAATTCCAACTACGACATAGACAAGGAAAAATCCATCAAAAGCCGCAAGCGCATCATGCAATACGCCCGCGAAAACAAGCTCCTGATGGCGGGCATGCACCTGCCTCCCCCGGGATTTGCGGAATAGGTTAAGGTGTGAGTATAAAAAACTGCTACAGAGTAGCCCCGCCTTTATTTAAATAGCATATACTCAAGGGCGATTTAGCGACTCGTCAAAGCATGGCGTTAATCCGCCTTTTCAAGCAGATGAAGGACTATATCGTCGCCGAGAACCAACAGCTGATCGGAAATGCAGGAATTCCCGAAATCGCCCTGCAAACGGCACAGAATACAAGAGTTCTTGCAGAGCATTCTACCGACATCAAGGTGCTCTCCGGCGAGGTTCTCAATATCAACAATCATCTTGGAAGGGTCGATTTGAGTCTGCAGAAAATCATGGAGAACTTCATCGACCCCACGACCTACAAGCATTTCTTGATTTTTGACGGACAGTAGCGTGCAAAACGAGTGTCGCAAAATTATGCTTGCATAATTTTATGACCGAGTGCAGCCGCAGACGCCGAAGGCGTCAAAAACTCGAAGCCGATGTGGCCTACATGAAGATTTACAGCATGGCGAAAAAAAAACAATCGAACCCAGTCGAGTCATAGGGGCATCCCATTTTTCCTTTAGTTCTGTAAAAAATGAATTTTTACAAAATTTAGGAAACATGCCGTCCACCCCTAAAAAACACCATATACACGACAGTATTTGTCGCAGTAAGTATGTAGTTTTAGGAATATAGAAACAAGGAGCCCCCTATGAGCAAGAAGGAATCAAATTCTTTTGGCATAGTTCTGCCAGAAACACAAGCACAGATTAAAAAGGAAGTCATAGAACGTATAACGCTTGTTCCAGAAAGCATGATGGGAGAGGTAAGTCTCAAGACCCTTACTTTTGTGGGCGACAAAATCAATCTCTCGTTCACGATAACATGCCATAAAGACTAGGAAGAATATGCCAACCCCAAACAGAGACGAAATCCTGAAAAAAGAGAGATACGTGGAAACCAACGGACCCAACGGAACCCGCCGCATATTCACGCCGGAAGAATACGAGGCGTTCATGAAAAAAATTGCCGCCTACCCCGACCAGCACAAAGCCGACTTGCTAAGGCGCATGTTAAATCCAATATATCACGAGCCCGAAAATGCCTAACCGCACAGGAGCCATCATGAGCAACAAGAAAGCAAAAATCCCGAACGACGAGGTCTACGAAGGTCGCGACCTGATTGAGTTACTGCACGACTTCTACCACGACTACGATGGCGAGCGGCTCATCGCGCTGCCGTCGCTGAATGACAATGCTCCTGGGCTTTTTGACGTTTACAAGTCGTTCCTCGAAGACGAGGATGACGACGACCCCGACGATCCGGATTCGATAGAAATGAGCCAAATCGAGATGGGAGGCAAAATCCGAATTCTGACGGATGTCCTCAACCATCCGGAATGGCGCACACTTTGGGACTTCTTGGAATACACCGACATTGAGATCCGCCACATCCGGAACCTGGACATGTTCCTGTTTGTCCACCTTGGGCAAAAACGCGCTTTCAGCATCGTCAGCCCTACGCGTTGCGACGGTTCGTACGACGATTTTGAAGATAATTCCGTTGCAACAGAAACCAAGGATTACAAGCCTTTCCAGAGGCTATTCGAGAACCTTTGGGAAGACGCCGAACCTATTACGAGTGAAAAAATCGAGCATTTTAACGAGCTATGGAGCAACGACAGAGTAGATTTCGACAAGGAACTCCTGCAACATACATATTTCCTTTTTCCGGAGGGAAAAAAGGACGACTATGACTTGATGAAAGAACGGGAGGAAAGAGTAGGACGCCGTACTGCTTTCAGTGGCGAAATAATGCATGGTGAAGACGGTCCCTTTAGCTTTGCCTACATCGTAGGCATCAAAATCCCGAGAGATGCCGAGCAAATCGTCATTTGCCACGTAAATGAAAAGTCGAAACGCATCAAATACGACCAGACATTCCGGGTTTTCGGGATCAATCCCATCCGCGAAATAGACGACACTCTTGATTTCTATTACCCGGAACGAGGATTTTCCATTGTCCAGGGATGGGACAAGGAATCATCCGTCGTGGACACTTACCCCCGCCCCAAGAAATACTACAGCAAAAACATCTACATGGCAATGCAGGTATTCGATTTTAATTTCGACAAATACACCAAAAAGATTGAAAATACGCTAAGCCAAAAATCCCACAACGACGCCACCTTCCGCGACGCACACAAGGAAACATGTTTCGTAAAATGGAGCGAGGTCATACCATGATACACAAAAGCACCATCCCGACCCTTACCCAGAAATACAACGACCTGCATACTCTCGTAAAAGCATCCTATGCAGACAAGCAGGAACGCGAGGATGTCTGGCAATCCATCCGCAAGATTCTAATAAATCCGGACGACAATTCAATCCACGCAAGTACTATGGAACTTTTCGAAGGGATGATTGAATTGGGCACTCCCATCGGTCACAAGGACATTTACCAGCAAAACGGGAACGGGGCATTCCCCACGCAGATAATCCTCCCCATGATCGAGCGCAAGGAAATAGACAGGCCCTGGTGCTGTTTCAAGACAGGGGGCGATGCCAACGGAGAACTTTTCAGAGTGATTTTCCGGAAGATTTGCCCGTAACAACGGAAACATCCACACCATCCGTATAAAATAGAACTATATTGTTATCCGAATGGGTTTATCAAAAGGAGGAGATCCCATGAGGACCTTAAGAGTTCTTTTTTTCACAACATTTTTAGTGGCAACGGCCTTTGCAGCCCCGCAGGTGTGGACGGGTAAAATAGCCGAAAGCTTTGAAGGCGGCTCGGGCACCGAAAGCGACCCGTACCTGGTCGCAACAGCAGAACAGTTCGCACGAATGGCCTCCGGTAGCGACACGGCCACATTCTACAAGCTGACCGAAGACATCATCTTGAACGAGGGTGACGCATCGGAATGGGCCGAAAACCCGCCGGCGAACCGATGGACCGTTTATGGAACCGACTCCGTCCCCGTCCACAAGTACATCGACGGAAACTCCCACAAGGTAAGCGGGCTATACGTCAACAGTTCCGATTCCCTTCAGGGTTTGTTCGGTGTTTTTATCGGTTCCATTTCGAACATGAACCTCGTAAACGGCTATGTCAAGGGAGGCACCCTAACAGGTGGCCTTGCGGGGTTGCACTTTTGCTCCGAAAGAAGAAAATACTACGCAGCATGCGGACTTTTTAGGGACACTGTCGATATCTATGTCGAAGGCGACAACTATGTAGGCGGTATTGGGGGAAGCATTGGCATGGTAGAAGACGTCTTTAGAGGATACCGTCCTATACTTACATTTGGTACCCGTACGACTTATGAAGATTTGTCCTTTAAAGGAACCGTTACCGGAAACCTGTATGTCGGTGGCATCGCCGGCAGTTACACTACGAACATAGCTCTGAACAAAGCCTACAATTTATCCAATTTCGGAAAAGTCAACGGCAAAGAATACGTCGGTGGCCTCTTCGGCCACAACAAAATAGATGTCCCCGACGGCACCATGCAACAGAGTTTCAAGAACTACGGCCCAGTCGACGGAGACTCCGCCGTAGGCGGAATTGTAGGTCACTTGTATGCCAGCAGGTTCGACAACAACTATCTAAACATTGCCACCCATGGGGAATGGCTCAACTTCGGCGACGTAAAAGGAAGAACCGACGTAGGCGGAATTGCCGGCGCAATTCATGGAGTTTCCATCTATTTCTCGCTTAGGCACTGCTACAACACAGGCCTTGTTTCCGGTACAGATGCTGTCGGCGGGATTGTCGGCGAATACTATAGAGGGAGCTCCATTTATTCTATGCATCCCGCTCCCAAAGACACCCTCACCTACACTTGCCTTAATTTTGGCGAAGTTGTCAAAAATGGCGTTACCCTCGAAGAAAAGAAATCGATACAAGAAGCAAACGCCATGCTAGACCCCACCCGCTACTCCTTTGTCGCGGACGAATCCGGCAAGGGCGAGAACCAGGGCTACCCCCTGTACATCCCCACGCACAAGGACCTCGTATTGCCTAAAGGTTCGGGCTCCATGGAAGACCCCTATCTTATTTCGAACGAACGCGACCTGTACGGCTTCGAAATCATGTCAACACTCGATTCAAACCACATCCGCATCGACACGCTGTACTTTATGCAGACGGCCGATATCGAGTGGACAGGCAAATATGGCGAATGGAGCATTGACTCGTTGCGCCTCACCAAATACAACGGCGGAAACCACAGCATTTCGGGAATCAAGATCAAGCACCCGGAACGCGACACCATCGGCTTTGTTCGCTATTTCAAATATTCTACCATAGCAAACCTTACCTTCAAGGATTTTGAAATCGAAGGCAGGGATTATGTCGGTGCGATTGCGGGCTACGGGTCTAGCGGATTCATTCACAATGTCCGCATCGAAGGAAGCGTCAAGGGCAACAACATTGTCGGAGGCGTAGCGGGATACAGCTGGATCGCTCTCACCAATGTCGTGAGCAATGCCGAAGTATCTGGGAAAAACGAGGTAGGCGGATTAATCGGAAAATGTAGCAGCTACATATCTTATTCCGTATCGAACGCCAATGTCGAGGGCGATAGCCTTGTGGGCGGCATTTGCGGTGTCACAAAGTCGGAACAGACCTACTTTTTCAATGTCTATTCCATTGCCAACGTGAAGGCCAAAACCAACGGAAGCATGGTAGCAAACAGCGCCGACGAATATATAAAGGGCGCGGCCAAGTTGTTCTACAAGAAGAGCGATTTCGATGACTACGACAGGGGCGGAACGGCACTCGACGATTCGTTCATGAAGTCTGACGCCTTCCTCGATTCTTTGCCATTGACATTCATCAAGGACACTGCCGCAAACAGCAAGGGCTACCCCATTCCGTACTGCTATAAGGGCCTCGGTTCGCCAGATGCGCCTTATCTAATCGAAACCGCCCAGGACCTGTATCTGTTCAACTTGCGCAACATACGCAGAACCCGTACCGATAGAAATACCGACTGGGTTTCGACAGCGTTCTTAAAGTTGACCAATGATATCGACATGAAGCAGAACACGGAATACACCTGGATTCCGATTACTGAATTCAACGGGGAACTCGACGGGAATTTCCATGCCATCAGCAACATGAAAGTCGAAGATTCTACGGCATCTTTCTTCAGCAGTTTTTACGGCAGCGTCAAGAACTTGGGTATAAGAAACTCAACGTTCAAAGGGCGTTGGGCGGCCGCCTTCGCTTACCAGTTTAATGGACAAATGAAAAACTGTTGGAACGATAATAGCACGGTAACCGCCGCTCAAGACGCTGCAGGCCTGATTGGCATCATTGAGGTTACCCCAAAACAGACCAAAGCTCGTTTTGGCAAGGTCAGTATTGACAGGGTTTACAACACCGGAAACATCAAAAGCGATTCTTCGTTCGCTTCCGCAATCGTTGCTGCAATCGACCTGGCAGACAATTTCAATCAACTGGACGAATCCCAGTTCATTATTTCGAATGCATACAATCGTGGAACAACTACTTTAGGCGGTTACGGCTTTGTTCCCGGGACAAAAAATATGCTTTTCGGGCACTTCTATGTAAAGAACATCAAAAGAGATTTCAATTTTGCAAAAAACATCTATAACGCTCAAATAAATGGATGTAACGGAGAAAACGGATACGCTTACGCTATCGAAACCAATATATATTCCATCTATTCTAAAGATTGTCGAGATTCTAAGGGCTCCAGTTACGACAACCGCAAAGATATCAAAACCGAAAAATACATGAAGACCGCCGAATTCGTAGAACTGCTGGGTGACGCATTCGAAATGGATACCGACAACGTCAATGACGGCTTCCCGATTCTCAAAGGACTAAAGCCCAGGACAGACTACAAGGACGACGACACTTCAACCATCAATCGCAGAATTGCGAATATGGATAAAGGACTACCGGAGCTTCGCGCCAAGGCAATCGGTCGCGACTTGATCATTAACGGAATCGAGCCCGGCACTACCCTCAAGATTTATGACATAACGGGTGCACTATTGCACACCGTCTACGCAACAAATGAAAGAATGACCTTGCGCCTGAACAGGGCGGGATTGTTTATCGTCCGTAACCAGGGCAGGGTTCGCTCCATCAAGGTAAAATAAATGAACCTGGACCACAGCCGCCGCCTATCCATCGCGCCGATGCTTGACTGCACCGACCGCCACGAGCGTTACTTTCTGCGCCTGATTTCGCGGAACATACTGCTCTACAGCGAGATGGTGGTCGCCAACGCGGTACTCCACACAAAACCGGAGCAGTTTCTCGGGCACGAGCCCTTCGAGTACCCCGCAGTATTGCAACTCGGGGGCAGCAATCCCGCAGACCTCGCGCAGGCATCTAAGCTCGTGGAGGCCGCGGGTTTCCAAGAAGTGAACCTGAACTGCGGATGTCCTTCGGACCGCGTGCAGAACGGGAACTTCGGCGCATGCCTCATGAAAAGCAAGAACCTCGTGGCTGACTGCTTCAAGGCCATGCAAGATGCCGTAAGCATCCCAGTCTCCATCAAGTGCCGCATCGGGGTTGACGAGTTCGACAGTTGGGAATTCTTCACCGATTTTATACAAACTATCCGCGATGCGGGCTGCAAGGTTTTCATTATCCACGCGCGCAAGGCCTGGCTCCAGGGACTCAGCCCCAAGGAGAACCGCGAGGTCCCGCCGCTGCACTACGACTTCGTACACCGCCTCAAGGCGGAGATGCCGGACCTGAATATCAGCATCAACGGCGGCATCAAGACGATCGACCAGGTGGAAGAACAACTGCAGGACCTGGACGGAGTGATGGTCGGGCGCGAAGCCTACGAGAACCCGTGGTTCCTGCACGATGCCGACGAGCGGATTTTTAACGACCTGCGACCAGCGAGCGACAACCCCGCAGACATTATCGCCGGCAAGGCGCGGCCCGCCACCCGCAAGGTGCTGCTCGAGGCCTACCTCCCCTACGTGGAAAAGCAGACCGCCGAAGGCTGCCCCGCGACAATACTCGTCCGCCACCTGTACGGGTTGTTCACCGGGCTCCCCGGTGCCCGCAAGTACCGCCAGATGCTCAGCAACAATGCCCCGCGTGCCGCACAGTTCGGCGGGGCCGCGGCGCTCATCCGCCAGGCAATGGACCAGGTCCAAGAGGCGTAATTTCGCAAAAAAGCGCAGGTTCGACCTGCAGCGCCCGTCCGGGAAAAAAAACTTACTTTTCGCTTGAGTCCCTTGACAAAACACGCAAAAATTGCTCTATTTGGGGGCACATTTTTAAGTTTAACCTTTAACGGAGATACAACCATGCCTTGCGGAAAGAAAAGAAAGCGCAGGAAGATTGCGACCCACAAGCGTAAAAAGCGCCGTCGTCGTGACCGTCACAAAAAGAAACTTCGCTAATATCCGTTAGCATCTTCTTGTGATTTCCAAAAGACGGAGTGAAAAACTCCGTTTTTTAGTTTTTTTGTTTTTACGGGCTTGCCCAAAGGATTCAAAGATGATCGATCGCAACAAGCACTTCCTCCGCCTGATGGACTGGAGTGAAGAAAAAATCCTCGAAACCGTCGAGATTGCCTCGCGCCTCAAGAAAGAGGTCCATGCAGGCAAGGTTTCTGACCGTCTCCACGGCCAGAACATCGCCATGTTCTTCGAGAAGCCCTCGCTGCGAACCATCACCACGTTCCAGGTGGGCATGAACCAATTGGGCGGCCATGCCGTGTTGCTCGCCCCGGATTCCATCGGGCTCGGCAAACGCGAAAGCGTGAAGGATGTCGCCCGCTGCCTCAGCCGCTGGGTGAACGCCATCGTAGTCCGTTGCTTCAAGCAGCAGCTCGTGGAAGAACTCGCCGAATTCGGTAGTGTTCCTATAGTGAACGCCCTCACCGACGACTGCCACCCCTGCCAGGCCATCGCCTTCGCGCAGATGATCAGCGAGAACCTCGGCGGTTTCAAGAATGCCGATGGCAAGCCGAAGACTGTCGCCTTCATCGGTGACGGTAACAACGTGGCAAACTCCTTCCTCGCCCTCGCCTCCAAGGTGGGCATGAACTTCACGCTCGCCTGCCCCAAGGGTTTCGAGCAGCCGAAGAACGTGGTGGAAGAAGCCGCCGAAGGCCTCAAGAAGCATGGCTGCCAGTACCGCGTGTTCAACGACCCGAAGGAAGCTGTCAAGGACGCCGACATTCTCTATAGCGATGTTTGGGTTTCCATGGGCCAGGAAGGCGAAAAGGCAGAAAAGCAGAGCCACTTCCTCCCGTTCCAGATCAACGACGAACTCCTGAAGCTCGCTCCGGCACACTGCAAGGTGAGCCACTGCCTCCCCGCACACCGCGGCGAAGAAATCACGGACTCCGTGATGGACAACCTCGACGTGAACATGAGCTTTGAAGAAGCGGAGAACCGCCTGCATGCGCATAAAGCGGTGCTGTGGCAAGTCATGGAGCCTTTTTCCCGATAAGCTTCGCTATACGGCGTTGTTCGGCCTCTCACGTACCTTTTAGTACGCTACGAGGCCTCGCGCCTTGTCTAGCTCGCTTCTCAGAAAAAAGTTTTTCGCAACCCTTTTCTTAAGCAAAATGCGTTTTTGATAAAAAATTATTAAGTGAAAAGTCCCGCCATCGGCGGGATTTTTTTATTTCTCGATAAAGTCGCTGGGTTTGACGCCGTAGAACACTACATCGTCAATCCAGAATTCCGTATCGTCGTAGGCGGCAATCGAGATGGTCGTCACCGCCTTGCTGATGACATCCCAGCCGAGGTTGCCGTACAGGTCATCGCGCGGCTTGAAGTTCGCAGGCTTTATAACACGGCGCTGCCATTCATCACTCGTCTTGAGCGTATCGTAGGCCAAGGTCTTCCCTTCGGTATTTGATGAGCCGAGCGTCTCGAGCGCAATCGAGATGACACCGTTTCCGCGGGCATAGTACACGATGGAATCAATGGCAGACAAATCGCATGGAGATTCCTCCTTGCAGACCCAGATTCCATAGAACGACCAGTTGCCATGCTTTGCCGAAGATTCCCAGTGAATGGAGTTCCCCTCACGGCCCGCTCCGGCTTCCACGATAAATTCCGCAATGTCCTCGCGCGTTTCAGGCACCGTCGCCACTTCGGGAGTAACCTTCACACTCGTATCCGTAGAGGACATGTAACCGGCCTCGCTTATACCGAGTTCCCGGATAACGAACTGCGCATCCGCAGATTCAAAGTCCAGCACCTTGACGGAATCCGGTTCATACGTGCGGACATTCGCGAGCGTCTCCTTCCCGGGCCAAACTTCCGCATACTCATCCACAACGCTATCGCCCACAACCACACGCAGGTCATAATCATACGCCGGGAGCGAATCCATCTCGTAGAACCCTTCACTATCGGTCTTTACAAGACGGTCGGTTCCATACACCTGAATCCACGCATGGTCAACGCCTTCCGGTAGGTAAACCCTACCACGCATGCTCCCCGTCTTTGCCAACACAAACCGCTGACCTTCAAATTTGCGCATGTCTTCGGCAAAAATTTTCCGGAACAGACCCTTGCCCTTATCTACAATCTCGATCGTCGCCACATCAACACCGAAACTATCAATACGGATACAGCCCAAGGAATCCGTCACAAATTCCTCATAGTATTCCGGTGCAGCGGAATCTCCGTCAATACTGCGGACAAAACTTGCGGCACGCATACGGGCCAACACACCTGCCGCAGGCACGGAATCCTCGTGAACAACCTGAATCAGGTAGGCGTTCTCGGTCTCGACCGTGCTGATGCCCGCCACCTTGTCGTTCGAGCAGGCGACAAAAATCAGTACCGAGAGGAACAAAAGCAACTTTTTCATGCCTTTACCCCCTCTTTCTTAGTACGTGGACTATTAGAAACATCGGCAACCGGGTAAAGCGCGAATACGAACTGCATCGCGCGATTCGGCTTATCGACTTCGGCAACACGCCTCTGCACCTGACGTCTGAATTCAAGCGTCATCTCGTTCAGGTCGGCAAAGCAATCCTCGTCCACGCCGACCAACAGCGAAGATATATTACGCTTCGCAGGCTCCACTGCAATCAGGGAGTTCTGCGCGAGCGCCAAAAGTTGATTCTGGTAGCTGCGAATGGCGGCAGTCTTCGTGGCAGAACCCGCCGAGGTAAAGTTCGCAGTCGTCGCCGCATAGCGTTCCGAGGCGAGCGGCGTAATGAGTTTCAAGTCCTTGAGCACGGCAATCGCCTCGCGCACCTGGTCTTCCGAAACAGTCGGAGAAATCTGCTTTACCAGGAGCGGGACCTCGGCACGCCCGCCGTTCATCTCGATAAGGGCACGGACTACCGGAATCCACCACTTGCTCAAAAAGAGGTACTCGCTCGCACTCAACTTGCGCAGGTCCACATCCTGCAAGGCAAGCGCCATCTTGTAGAGTTTGTCCTTCTTTGCAGGCGACTTCGTCTTGGATGCCGCCACCAGTATCTCGAAAAGTTCGCCCTTGCGCCCCTTCAGATCTAGAAGGTCCTTCGCCAGCGGGATGCTGCGGTTGGGCAAGTGAAGTTCCTTGTTCAGCACGCGGAACATCTGGCTTGTCTCGAGCCCGAGTTTCTGGCCCATCATTTTATAGGAATACAGAGGCATATCCAGTTTGCGCTGGGTATAGTAGTTCTTGAGCAAGTCCCTGTAGTCGCTAATTTCGTCAATGTTCAGCATAGGCCATTCTCGGGAATACAATTATCCAATTAATAAAATAACCTTTTCTACCCCAAAAAGGCGATTCCGGGAACAATCGTCATTGAAAAAAATACAATGGAACCTCAAAAAATGTCCAAAATTGCAACATTTTCAGGAGGTATCTTTATTTTTGGTAAAAAACACATCCACACACAAAAAATCCCGACGGTGTATTCCAGCGGGATTTTCATGTTAAAAGAACAAGAATCTAGATCAAGCCTTCAAAGAAGTTGTTGCCCTTGTCATCGACGAGGATGAATGCGGGGAAGTCCTTGATGGTGATCTTGCGGATGGCTTCCATGCCGAGTTCCGGGAAGGCCACGATGTCGTTGCTCAGAATGTTCTGTTCAGCGAGGATGGCTGCCGGACCGCCGATGGAGCCGAGGAAGAATCCACCGTACTTCTTGCA
>JAGAAW010000113.1 GCA_017615055.1 Fibrobacter sp. | reverse complement strand
TCCTCATGGAAACCGCCTGGCACAAAGGAAAGTCCGTAGGTGTCTTTTATAGAGTCGGTAAAGAATTCCGGCTTCCAGCTCTTTGCCGATGCCCAGTCTATTATGTCTGTGCCTATGTAGTTCATCAGGAGCGTTGCTTCGGAGACCGTCGGGATGTGCCAATCTTCTGGGCAGATGCCCTGGAGTGGGCCGTATCCTAGTCTGCAGTATGTCCCTGATGGGCAATCGGGGGAATTTAGCGCCGCATCACGGGTGTAAAGCCGGCCGTAAAGTTCGCAGAATTCCTCTTCGTCATTGTAGCAGAATGCCTGCCCGTATTCGTTGCCGGTGTAGTTCAGGTTTTCAGCCATCCAGGTCTGGCCATTGATGTTGACGGTCCTGTACTTCTTGCCGTCGCGCGGGTCGGTCATGGTGCCGTAGGTGATGGCCGGATTGAACTGTTCGCCCTTTTCGGTCAGGCGTGGGGTTGCGTCCACCTTCTTTCGCGATGAACTGCTTGTGTAGTAGCTTGATGACGAATAGCGTGAGGAGCTGTAGCTCGATGACGAATAACTTGATGAAGATCGCGAAATGCGGGTGTCGTCATCATCGTCGTAAGAACTGCTTGACCCTCGGGAACTGCTGGATGCATCCGTGCGCACAAATTCCTTGCCGGTTGCGGTAAGTGTGTCGTCATAGCCCGCCCAGATATACACGGAATCGCGGGAATCGAACTCGCAGTAGTAGCTGTCCTTGTCGCGTCCGACAACTGCCTCGCGCCCCTCGCGTTGCTCGTTGCAGGGGGTGTCCTCGAAGTCCTTGGTAGATGTGAGTGCATAGTCGTAGCCTCGGTTTCTAGCCACCGGAGTAAAGTCATCGTCATCACTACAGGCAGCGATAAGCAGCACAGAGAGTAATGCCGTCAATGCAATAGTAAAGCGCAAGGATTCAGGATTTTTCTTCATTTTTCTTCCGTTAAAAACTTTCGACCAGTAATTAATCAGTAACAGGTTCGTCCTTTAAGCAGCGGACTGAAAACCCGTGGTCTTTTTCGAGGTAATACACTTCCCGACTACTGTGCGAGAACAATCTCATATACTCCGCCTCGTCATCGTAGGAGCCGTATGACCCCCAGAAGTAAGTGATGATGCCGGCATTGCCAAAAACGCCATTGCGGTACCAGCCAGCGGGAATCGCAGAAAAACCGGTAACATTTGTGCCATCCCCGTCGTTATACCATCCCGTCTGCGACTTGAGTTCCTCACCCGTAACGCCTATCGAAGCATTCAGATTGTTCCATTCTCTAGTCGAAGGCAAATGCCAACCATCCGGGCAAACGCCCTGTACCGCAGTCCAAAATGTACAGCCGAAGCTGCCTTTGCCCATTCCGCAGTTCCGCGGGTCATCCGCATCGTTCGCCATCTTTATCGAGTCGATTGCCGCCGCCCAGGTATACAGGCGACCGGCCACGTCGCAGTTCTTGGGTTCATTATTGTAGCACCAGGACCATTCGTATTTTGCATCGCCAGAACCTCCTAGACCGGGGTCAAAGTTCAGGTTTTCGGCCATCCAGGTCTGTTCGCCAATCTTCACCGTCTTATAGACCTTGCCATCGCGAGAGTCTATTATGGTATCGTACTCAATTTCAGGATTCAGGAAAGTCTCTTTGGGCAGACTCCAATCAAAACCCTGCGAGGAACTTGACATTAAACGTGGGTCATCGGGCGGAAGGACAATCCCGTCGCCCTTTATGCAGCGGACACTAATGAACACTTCTGCGCCATCATAATCGTGAATAAGCAGGTGATTTTCCTGGCCCTGGATTACCAGGTAGTTTTGCTCGTCGTCTTGACCTGAATGCCACATGAATCCGTACATGCCGTGACTGTCGAATGTTGCATCCCACCGGTATCCTGTACCTACAAAGGATAGCCCGTAAGTATTTGTTCCGGGGAGCACCACGATGGAATCGTCAATCCAACCATATTCTGACATCAGCCACTGTGCGGAACGGCCCTCGAGATAGGCGAGGTCTTCCATTTCCAGCCTTGTCGGAATATGCCATCCGTCGGGGCAGATGCCTTGAATGGGGTCGCTTCCTAGATCGCACCACATCCTGAAATCACAGGTACTGTCGTTCATTGCTGCCCTTCGGCTATACAGGCGTCCATAAAGGTCGCAGTTGCTCTCGTCGTTATTATAGCAAACGCTTTTGCCTTTTAGGAGCGGGTAAAGGGCGGAATCGGCAAAGTCCAGGTTCTGCGCCATCCATGTCTGTCCATGGAACTCGACCGTCTTGTACGTCTTGCCGTCACGCGGGTCAGTCATGGTGCCGTATTCTATGTCGGGGTTCAGGAACCCGTCCCTGGTTTCGGGCCATTTTACGGGATAATGGTCCCTTCTGTCGAATGTCGTGTTCCGGGCGTATGAACTGCTGTAGTTTTTCGAGTAAATGGAGCAACTGCTGGAAGACTTGTAATGTGAGGAACTTGAGGATGAGTTCGCCGAGCTTTGCCGAAGCGAACTGCTTGAATAGCGCGAACTGCTCGACACATCCTTGCGCACGAACTCCTTGCCGGTCGCCGTAAGCGTGTCTTCGTCGCCTATCCACAGGTAGAGGGAATCGGCCCGGTCGAACACGCACGTGTACAGATCCTTGTCGCGCCCGACAACTGCCTCGCGGCCCTCGCGCTGCTCGTTGCAGGGGGTATCCTCGAAGTCCTTGGTGGATGTGAAAGAATAATCGTACCCGCGGTCTCTTGATACCGGGGTAAAGTCGTCGTCATCGCCGCAGGCGGTAAAAAGCAGCGCAGTGAAAAGCACCGTCAGTGCAAGGCTAAGGCGCATAGATTCTGGACGCATCTTCATTCTCTTCTCCTGTCTCGAAAATCTTTCAGCCAAAAACTAGTCCTTTACGCAACGGATTGGTAAGAATAATTCAGCATCCCCATATGTCATCACGGAAAAATTGTTCATACCGGCGCGCACTATCAGGTAATATTGTTCGATTTCGTTCCTGTAAAGCCAGGTATACCCATATTCGCCCAAACTAGAGTAGCGCTTAGACGTATTGTTCCAGCTTGCATATCCTGCAAAAGACAGCCCATAGGTATCGAGCCCGGTACTGAGGGTGTCGTTCCAGCCATTGGCCGATCGTGCATTTGTGGCTGAAAAAGCACCTACAAAACTGACCAGTTTTGCTCCTTCTTCTACATGCGACGGGATATGCCATCCGTCCGGACAAATACCCTGAACAAAACCTTCGCCCAAATCACATGACTCGTTAAAGGCGCAACGATTATCGTTCATCGCCGCAGAACGGCTGTACAGGCGTCCAAGCAGTTCGCAATACTTGTTATCATCGTTGTAGCAAAGTGAATTATCCTTCAAAAGAGGATTCTTCGTCTCGTCGTTGTAATTAAGGTTTTCCGCCATCCAGGTTTTCCCGTCAGCAACCACGGTCCTGTATGTCTTACCGTCACGGGAATCTGTCATTACACCATAGCTGATATTTGGATTAAAAAGGTCGGATTTGGATTCTATTAAGTAACTGCTAGAAGATTTTGCGCTTGACGAAGATACGCTGCTGCTCGACTTAACCGACGAACTGCTGGGCGGAGCACTTGAAGAGCTCATACTTGACGAAGAAACACTCGAAGACGAACTCTTCACGGAACTCGATGAGACGCTGCTACTTGACTTGACTGACGAACTACTAGGTGGCGCGCTTGACGATGAGACGCTGCTGCTGGATTTGACCGATGAGCTGCTCGACAAGGTCGGGTCATCCTTTATGCAGCGGACGGGGAGGTAAAGTTCATGATTGTTGTAGTTGCTTGTGTTCATGTATTTTGATGGACCATTGATGTAGAAGTAGTATTGCGATGTATATTCAATATAAATCCAGTAGTAAGCGTAGCCACCCTTGGAATCGTAGTTTACGCCATCGCGTGTGCCCGGCGCAATGAAGGAAAGCCCGTAGGTATTTGTTCCATATACATCGGAGCCCCAGCCTTTAGCCGACATTATTTTATCTGCATTGTCGGAACCTACGTAACTTATCATTTTGTTGACTTCGGTGGCCGACATCACATGCCAATTGTCGGGACATATTCCCTGTATCGGGCCGCTACCCAAGCTGCATGAAAATCCGAAAGCGCAATCGGAGTCTCCCATCGCAGCTTCACGGCTGTATAGGCGCCCGAAGAGTTCGCACTCGCTCTCTTTCTCGTGGTAGCACCGGGTGTTCCCTTTCAGGAGAGGGTAAATGCTGGAGTCCGCAAAGTTCAGGTTCTCCGCCATCCAGGTCTGTCCATTGAATACTATGGTCTTGTACTTCTTACCGTCGCGCGGATCCGTCATTGTGCCATAGGTCAGGTCCGGGTTGAACAGGTCTTCCTTGGAACTTATGGAGAAACTGCTGGAGGGGTTCTCGCTCGACCATGTGCTTGGCCAGTAACTGCTGCTCGACCTTGCCGAGGAACTCGAAGAACGTGCGCTCGACGAACTGGAGTAACTGCTCGAAGAGAGCGGATTGGCGGTGCCCTTGACGCATCGTACGGCGATGCTCACGTACGAAGTATAGTCGTGGAGGAAAACCTCGTCGGTCTTGGCGTTTACCACGAAATAGCGTTGAGGACCGTTCGGCTTATAAACCCACATGAACGACGCTGTGTCAATGGACCTGAAGCCTTTGGACTCATGCACGCCACCCGGCACAAACGATAGCCCGTAAGTATCTTCTGGCGTGTCGTCGAAAAAGTTCAGATTCCAGCCCTTTGCCGATGCCCAGTCTGACTCATTCTTGCCTATATAGTTTATTAGGGTTTCTGTTTCATCATAGGTCGGGATGTGCCAACCATCCGGGCAGATGCCCTGAATGGGCCCGCTACCCAGATAGCAGTATTCGCCTGATGGACAGTCGGGTGAATTCATTGCCGCTTCGCGAGTGTAAAGTCTTCCGTAAAGCTCGCAGAAATCATCTTCGTCATTGAAGCAGAAGGACTCGCCATATTCGTTGTCAGTGTAATTCAGGTTTTCCGCCATCCAGGTTTGACCATTGACGACCACGGTTTTGTACTTCGTGCCATCGCGCGGGTCTGTCATTATGCCGTAGCTGATGGCTGAGTTGAACTGTTCCCCTTTTTCGGTCAGGCGGGGGTTGGCGTCTATGTGCTGTCTTGAAGAACTGCTTCTGTTGTAGCTTGAAGAAGAACCGTAACTGCTCGAGTAGCTGTTGGAGTAACTGCTCGAGGACTGGCGCGAATTGCTAGCATCGTCATCGGAACTGCTCGAGGATTCCTCGCGCACGAACTCCTTGCCGTATGCAGTGAGCGTGTCTTCGTCGCCTATCCATAGATAAACGGAGTCGCGGTAATCAAATTCGCAGTAGTAACTGTCCTTGTTGCGCCCTACAATTGCCTCGCGGCCTTCGCGCATCTCGTTACAGGGGTAGTCTGCAAACTCCTTTGTCGATGTGAACGCGTAGTCGTATCCGCGGTTCCTAGAAACCGGGGCGAAGTCGTCGTCATCGTCGCCGCAAGATATCAAAAAATACGCCATAAGTGCCGGAACGGCAAGGCGTGCAAAATCTCCAAACGCGGAATGCTTCATTCATCCTCCTTAAAACATCCCTTATAAAAATATAGAAAGTTTGCCCGAGGTGCAAATTCTGTAAGAAATTTCCTATATTCATTACGAACAAATACCGGAGTTTTTTATGGAAATCAAATGGCTTAATCCCGATGCAAAGTTTGACCGCCTGGTCTTGGCGGGCGATATTGGTGGCACCAACACGAATCTCGGCCTGGTCGGCTACAAGGACGGCAAGTTCACGCTGATTCTCGAAACGGTTTGCCCCAGCAAGGACATTGACGGGCTCGATGCCCCTATTCGCGAGACGCTTAAGATTGCGGCAGAGAATAATGCCGACCTCAAGCCCAGCCACGTGTGTATCAGCGCCGCGGGCCCGGTGGCGAACAACAAGTGCGTGATGACGAACCTCCTGTGGAGCGTGGACGGTGACGCCCTCACTGCGGCGACTGGCATCCCGACACTTGTCATCAACGACTTCATGGCCATCAGTTACGGCATCCCCACCCTCGACGTGGATGATCCCAAGCAGATTTTCAAGCTCACGCATACCGACGGTAGCCAGCCCGCCCCGCAGAAGGCGACCAAGGCTGTGATTGGCCCGGGTACCGGCATGGGCGTGGGTTTCCTTGCCTTTGATGGCGAGAAGTACATCCCTGCATCCTCTGAAGGCGGACACTCTACCTTCGCTCCGTTCGACAAGGATTCCCAGGAATTCCACGACTACATGGAAAAGAAGATCGGCATGGTTCCGGGCGTTGAGCCGCTCGTCTCGGGCATGGGGCTGCGCAACATGTACGAATGGTGGAAGGAAACCCGCGGCGTTCCCGATAACGAGGCCTTCAAGAAGATTGAAGAGACGGAACCGAACGATCGCCCGAAGTACATCAGCCGCGCCAGCGATACCGATCCGGTGGCAGCCGAGATGATGCGCCTGTTCGTGAAGATGCTTGCCCGCTTCGCAAGCGATGCCGCCACGCTGTTCCTGCCTCTCGGTGGTTTCTACCTGGCCGGCGGTACGGTGCAGAAGGACCTGCGCTGGCTTGAGCGTGACAACCTGTTCATGAAGTACTTCGAGAAGAACTACAACCCGAACATCCGTCCGCTCCTGAACAAGATCCCGGTGTACATCATCAAGGATTACAGCATCAGCCTGTATGGCGCTGCCAACGCAAGCCTGAACCTGCAGAAGTGATCCGCAGTTACCTTACGACTTTCACGCGCTTGCCGTTCTTTAGACTCTGCGTGCTTGCTTCGTCGGGCAGAATCTCTCGCCCGACAAGCGTCCCGTCTATGCGGTACATCCTTACGGGTGTCGCCGCATTTCTGTTTTGCCCGCGGGGCACTATTCTGTCGGTCTCGTGCCCGCTACCGCTATCGGGTGCAGCGATCGTGATGGCGATGGAATCCGTCGATACGGTGAAGTTGTCGTAGCGGATAAAGCAGTCATGCGTGGGTGCCCATTCGGCGCTGCTCCCGCCGTGGAACGTGGAGAGGTAAAACTTGTCCACGTGTACCGTGTCGTAGTCGCGGAGCCGGAGCGTATCTACATCCAGTGCGAGTTCCCCGTCAAGCCATGTCTGCACGCGACCGTTCTTGTCGCCGGTGCCGGGAGTGCTGATTGTATTCATTGTTACTTTGTTTACAATGCGGTGCCATGTGCCCGTGGTGAACTGCTTCTGCGGTATGGTGCCGTTCAGGTCCCACTTGAAGTCGTCGCCGTATTCGGACTTTTGCCCCATGAAGTAGATGAGCTGCACTGCGTTGCCGTCCTTGCGCCACATGATTCTGGCACTCCAGCCGTCGCCCGTGCTGGGCAATGCGTTACCCGTGTAGCACTTGCCTCCGCAAAGCCCGGGGAGCTTGCCGCCCAGCTGGAACTCAAAACCGTCCTCGAAGAATATGTCGTAAGCGCTCCACATGGTGTCGGCGACCTTCACGAGCGGCTGTATAATCTGCGCTGCGCATGCGGGTGTATCGTTGTCGTTCGGGCCCACGCAGCCCTTGGGATACTTTAACTGCAGCACGTTCCCGTGTTCCTCACCGTCATAGACGATATATGAGTTCTCGCCATTGTTCTTGTCCATGGCGTACCACCAGCTTTTATCGTAGTCATTGCGCTTGAAGTCTTCCTTGGCGAGCGCGTTTCCGTAAACGCCGGGTTCACGGTTCTCGAAATCCACGAAGGATACGGTGTCGGAGGCCGTCTGTGCAAACGCGGCCGTGGCGGCAACTGCAGAAAACAGGATGACAGGGTATAAAAAAATCATGCGGCCTCCTTTATAAGCGCATGACATCAAAATACATTAATATTTTGAAAAGTGCTAAACGGAAAACGTTAGCCGTAAATAAAGCCGAGCGTGACTGCCACTGCAATCAGCACCACGATCTGCTTGAGAATATGTACTTCTTGTGAACCCATGGCCATAAAATACAATTATGGGGGGCCAGAAAACCACAATGTAAGGAGCAAATAATTTTACAGGGGTAAACACGTGATATGGATTACACAAAATGGGTGTTTACAACACTTTTTTTGGCGAAATTTTGCGAAAAATGAAGATTTTTTTACTTCAGGAGTTCTTCGGGGACGCATTCGGCCATGGCCTCGTAGGCCCTCGCGCTGGGGTGCAGGTGGTCTCCGGAGTCGAATCCGGCAGCGAATGCCTTCGGATTTTCGTGCCCGCAAACGGCCTTGTCGAAGTCTACGCAACCGTCAAAATCGGGTGCGGTGCGCAGCCATTCGTTGAATGCCATGCGGATGATGTCGCGGTTCTCGTTGTAGGTACGCCAGCCGTAAATGGGCAGGAGGGTACCGCTATAGACTTTCAGCCCGAGTTTGCGTGCATGCGTAATGTAGAGCGAGCGTACTCCGTTGATAAGGTCGTCTGCCGTGGGCATGTCGCTCCAGGGGCGGAACCTGTTCACCTCGACTCCGACCGGGTGGATGATGTCGTTTATACCGTGTTGAACGATTACGGCGCGCGCGCCGGCGACGTTCATCTCGATGGGGAAGCGGGTGGCGCCCTTCAAGCCGTATGCCGCATACGTGATGCAACTGTATTCGCGCAAGATGCGTGTGCCACTTACCGCACGCCGGATAATCGCAACGTTGTTGAATCCCTGGCGGGCGCAACGCAGCGTGAGGTAGTCGGGCCAGTCCTGCGCGGTAATCGAATCGCCAAAGCAGACAAGCGCGAAGTTTTTCTCTTCGGTAAGGATGTCTACCGTGTTGAGGAAGTAAATCCAGTTCGTTTTGCGCGTGAGGTCATCGGGGAGTTCGGCGGATTTCGCGAAGTTGCCGTAACTGTACTTGCCGCCCGAAAGCGGGCCCGTGATTGCCGTGCCTGCGTTCATCTGCGAGAAGTCCGCGAAGTACAGGCTCACGTCGAAGGTTTCGCCCGCGGTCACGCTAAATGCAATTTCGTCGCTCAGGATTTCTTCGCCCGCGGGGATGGTACCAGAGGTCTTGCCGCCGAACGTGATGGCGACCGGCGCATATTCCGACTGCGCATAATTAAACTGCGCGTCCGATTTCGCGACGTACGCCTCGCTAATCGTCACGGGCTCGGTGCCGGTGAGGTTCGAAAAATGGAACCGCAACTTGCTGCCCGAAAAGCATGCGCGTATCGGGTAGCGGAGCGTCAAGTCCTTCGCGTAGGTCGCTTCCTTGCGGTCGGTAATGGATGTCGCGTTGCCCCAGCAGGCAACCCATTTCGGGTACATCTCTGGCATGTGCCAAAGATAGTTAAATCAACATGTTCCTAGAACTGCACTACAAAGCCGACGACCATGGGGAAGGTAATCTCGTCATTGCTGAGTCCGCCATCGTCCATGTCGAGGTGGGTGTAGTAGCTGCCATCGCCGGCAAAGAATTCGAAGCCCGTTTCAAAGAACAGGCCCAGGTGCTCGTTGAACATGTGCTGCAGGCCAAAACCGAACACCAGGCGCCAGTAGTAGAAGCGATCCCACTTTACACCGCCCAGTTCCTCGTGGTAAAGATGGTCGTTAGTCCTGCCGGTGAGGAATTCGGATGCATGGAACACGTAGGGGCCAGTCGGTCCGTTAAAGCGGTAGGCCACGCCTAGACCGCCCATAAAGTCGTAGTCGGAATCGTAACCCAGCCAGTGCGCGTTCGCGGACAAATGCCCGTTCAGGAACGACTGTTCCACACCGACGAGTCCGTGGTACCCACGCCCGAGTCCGGCAAAAATCCCGGTCTGGGCAAAACTGAAGCAAGCCAAAAGGGCTATAGCAAGTGCTATCTTTTTCATTGTTCCTCCTTCTTTGTCAATGAACGGATGACAAAATACAAAATAGCCCGAGGAAAAACAAGTTTATCCGAAATAAAAATAAAATTGTATAATTAATGTATATTTGACCTGTAAAACTGCTATGGAAGATAAGCAAGACAATAGCCAGCCTGTAGCCCCGAAGCAGAGTGCCGCTGAACAGCAGGAATCCTCCGCGAACCATGCCGCCGAGGAACGCCGTGCCGAGGAGCGCCGTGCCCGCATCCGCAAGATGCGCGGGTGGCTTTCGCCGCGTGATTCCGGCCCGGACGACTTTGGCCCCGAAGACGCCGCCCTCTATTACGGCGACGGGCATTCCGGCTGGAATCGGTAGAAATTTTGTATATTTGAACTAGCCGGTTAGGTTACCGGCCCCGTATTATATGATCGTCGATTCGCATTGTGTGTGGAGACGGTCTTTTTTTATGTGGAGAAATCGCACCGCAAAGGAGTACATATGAAGGAATTTGAATTGGTTGGCATGAAGACGATAGGCAATGTCGACCTGTTGCAGACCCCCCGTGCACGCATTGGTGTATTCGCGTCACGGCAACTGGATCGCGTAGGGAGTATTATCAAGGAACAGTGGGCGGTGGCGAAGGGGCGGCAGCGCAAGTGCATTGTCGGGACGTTCCATTCGCGTTCGGAGTGCGAGATACTTTACCTTGTGTTGAAGAATGGTGGCTCTGCCGTGTGGTTCATGGGGTGCAAGTTGCCGGACGCCCTGCCCGATTTTTGCAAGAAGGCGGTGAAGAGCGGTCGCTTGCTGATGGTGTCGTGTTTCAATCGGGAGCGGCATAACCTGGCGACGGCAAGGTTCTGCATGCACATGGTCGACCTTGCGTCGAGCTACCTCGTTTTCTGGGCACTGGAAGGCAGTCGGATGCTTGGGTCCATACATGCCCGCGCTGTCGCTCGCGGCAAGTGGGTGGAATGTTTTTGAAAATATAAAACTTGACTTTTGTAATTGTTTGTATTATATTTGTATTTGAAAGGAGGTCGCTATGGCTACGACTGTTTTGCAGGTCCGCATGGACGAAGATTTGAAGAACGAAGCTTCTGAATTGTTCGAGAAGTTAGGTTTAGATATTCCTACAGCGATTCGCATTTTCTTCAAGCGCGCCGTGACTGAAAAAGGCATTCCGTTTGAAGTCCGTGAACCGACTGCTGTTTATAATGCAGGTAGCAAGGCTTCCGTGTTGCCGAATTCGCAAATTGGTACTGGTGAAAAAAACGCAAAGGCAACGCTTGCGAAAATCCAGAAGATTTTTGCCGAGGATAAAGGCTGGGCAAGCGAACAGGAAATGATTTCCGATTTGGCCAAGTTCAGACGTTCTCGGAAAAAAGGCTGATGCGCATATTGCTGGACACGAATGTCTTGATCTCCGCCTTTGTATTTGGCGGAACTGCTGGACGGCTGCTTGAGAAACTTTTCGATGGCGACTTCGAATTGTTTGTCTCTAACTATGTAGAAAGAGAATTCTGCGCTAAGATTGAAGAAAAGTGGCCCGACAAGTTTGACGAGGTGTATTCTTTGTTTAAAGAACTTCCCTTTGTCTTTTGCGAAAGCTCTAGCATGAGCGAAGGAATCTTGCGAGATCCTAAAGATATACCGGTACTGAGCGACGCCTTATTTCATCAAGTCGATGTAATTCTTAGCGGTGATAAAGATTTTCTTGAAGCGGACTTAGAATATCCTCTTGTACTTTCTCCGGCGGTGATGCTCGAGTTTTTGGAGAAGTAAAATGACGGACCGGATTCTTTTTACCATTGCCCTTGCGGTGTCGCTTTATTTTGGCTACGGTCACTGCTGGGAACAGGACCTGATGCTTAACGTCAACGTGCGCGACGACTATCTTGTTGTCGGTGCCCTTGGCTGGTTTCCTATCCCGAGTGTGTATTATAAGGTTCTTGATTATCCGTACGCACATCGCTATGCGGCAATCGAGAAGGATTTCGAAGAGGATCCGGGGCGTCTCCTTTGGGCGGTCTATTATCCGTTCCCCCGTTATATGTATTCGGCACTGGTCGCGACGCCGGATAGCGTCTATGTTGATGGCAAAGGCGATTTTCTCAGCATGGAGGGGGAGGGCGACTTGGGCATGATTCCGCCGAAGGATTTGAAATTGCCTGCCGAAGGGGATTCGCTTGCTACGCTTTCCCCGAATTCTATGCGAAGGATATGGCGGGGAGATGCCGCTATCGCTCCGCTTTCTGCATTTGATGTTATTGTCAGCACATTGATTCGTGTTCGCGAGGCGTATGCTGACAGGTGGGACGCTGACAGGATTACTTTATGCATCGATGGCAGTTTCTTTAGGCAGAATAGGTTCCATGAATTGACCCCCTTGATAATTGCGTTGAAGGAAATAGGATTCAAATACGTCTGGGTCGATGTTTATGAACTGGATGAAGATTTTCGCCTTCGCTCGATAAAAATGGCCTATCGGGAAATTTACCGGTTGACCGGTCTCAAACCTTCAATGTCCCTTCCTCGCGGTTTTAGGGTGGCCTCCAGCTCGAGGGCGATATTTAAGAAATTGGTCGGGATGGAAAAGTCTAAAGAATTCAAAAAGAATATTGACAAGCTGCTTGAGGGAGCAGCTGGTTCGTCAAAAGCCGAAAGTACCAGACCATCCGGCAAAGTCTTGATTCCGTCATGGGCCGATGATATCAAGGTGCGCGGTTCACGTTCCGCCGAAGATGTTGCGGAAATCATGCGCCAGCGGTCGCCAGGATTGCGTCATGTTTACAATAAGTTCTTGAAGAAGAAACCCGGATTCGAAGGCCGCGTTGTCCTGAGACTGGAAATTGCTCCGAGCGGTGAAGTTCTCCATACAGCCGTCGCATATTCCTCGACCGGTTACAAGGAGTTCGATAATGCGGTCAGGGACTATGTTGGCCAGATGACGTTTGGCGAGGTGGAGTCCGGGAACGCGAAAGTGGTTGTCCCGCTTACGTTTTACCAGTGAAAAAACATTCCCCGGCGAGTGCCGAGGGAGTTTTGCTAAAAGGAGATCCCGGCACTATGGCCGGGGTGACATGTAAGTCGCGGGGTCGCGACTCTCACAATTAATAGCGGTAGTGTTCAGCCTTGTACGGGCCTTCCACAGGCACGCCGATGTAGTCGGCCTGGGCCTTGGTGAGGGTCGTGAGGTGAACGCCGAGCTTTTCGAGGTGGAGGCGTGCGACCTTTTCGTCGAGGATCTTCGGGAGCGTGTACACGACGCCGCTTTCGTACTTGATGCCGGCGACGGTCTGCTTGCCCTGGGCGTTGAGCCAGAGGTCAATCTGCGCGATGGTCTGGTTCGTGAAGCTTGCGCTCATCACGAAGCTCGGGTGACCGGTAGCGCAGCCGAGGTTCAGCAGGCGGC
>JAGAAW010000112.1 GCA_017615055.1 Fibrobacter sp. | reverse complement strand
ATGCTCACCGGGATGAGCGTAAGACCGCTCGCGTTCAGCACGAGGAACATAATCTGCGAATTGCTGGCAACGGTCTTGTCTTCGTTCGGGTTCAAGTCCTGCAACTGCTTCATTGCCTGCAGGCCCATCGGGGTGGCGGCGTTATCGAGCCCGAGCATGTTCGCACTGATGTTCATGAGCATCGTGCCGACTACGGGATGGTCTTTCGGGATTTCAGGGAACAGGCGGCTGAACAGCGGGGAGACGATTTTTGCGAGAATCTGCACCGCGCCCGCTTTTTCGCCAATCTTCATGATGCCGAGCCAGAGGGAGAGAATGCCCGTAAGGCCGAGGGCGATTTCGAACGCGGTTTTCGACATGTCGAATGCGCCGAGGATTGCCTTGTTGAAGATTCCGGTATCGCCGAAGGCGATCCACTGTACCATGCACGCGATAAACGCACCAAAGAAGAAAACGAGCCAGATTACGTTTAGAACCATGACTCTAAAAATAAAAAAGAGGGCGCGCGGTTTGGCTCCCTCTTGTGCAAAATGGGGCAGTTAAATCTGTGCGGTTGCGAGTTCGCTGCCGTCGCCGAGCCTGTGGATGCTGAAACGGGCGGGGGAGGAACTTGTTGCGCTCTCGTAAAGCGCGAAGGTCGGCGGGTTTCCACCCTTGGGCAGGCTCGTGGAACCGGGATTCACGAGCAATACGCCCTTGAAGTTCTTCTCGAGTTTCCAGATGTGCGTATGCCCGTAGAGGTAGGCATCGATTTGGGTCGAATTGGCGTCCAGGTCGTTTGGATTTATGGCGTGCAGCGCATCTGCCGGGAAGCATTCGGGCATAAAGATGTGCCCGTGGCTCAGAAACAGCGTCTTTTCGGCTGCGCCATCTGCAGCATCTTTCACGACGGCGAATTCATCCTCGATGGGCATGTCAAGCATCATCAGGTCTACATCTGCGTCGCAGTTCCCGCGGACGGCGGTAATGCATTCCTTGTACGGGGCCAGCGCTTCTACGACTCCCATCGGGCCGTGACCTGCGGGGAGCGGATTACGTGGGCCGTGGTAAAGCGTGTCGCCCAAAAGAAAAATCTTGTCGCAGTTGAATTTCTCGAAAAAAGTAAGCGCCTGCCTTGCGGCGATTGCGGAACCATGAATGTCAGAAAGGATAAGTGCGCGCATCTTGTAGCGTTCCTGTTAGCGATTGCGTTCAAAACGCATGGGCTTTAGTTTGTCTATAACGCTCTGGAGTTCTTTGGGGAGCGGGCAATCGAATACCTTGCGTTCGCCCTGCCACACGAATTCAAGCCGGCAACTGTGCAAGAATAGCCTGTGGAGCCCGAGGGTCTTTTTCACCTCGCGGTTGAGCGCGAAGTCGCCGTAGCGGGAGTCTCCCAGAAGCGGGTGTCCGATGCTAGCGAAGTGGGCACGGATCTGGTGCATGCGCCCGGTTTCAAGTTTGATTTTAACGAGGTCGTAGCCTTCGTAGTGCTGCTTGACGCGGTAGTGCGTGATGGCCTTCTGCGCGTCCTTGCCGGCTTCGCCGACCTTCATCTTGCTGCCCTTTGCCGCATCAGTGCGGGTGAGCGATTCGGAAATCGTTCCCTTTTCCTTTTTCAGGTTGCCCTTGACGAGCGCGAAGTAGAACTTTTCCACCTCGTGTTCGCGTATCATGCGGGTAAAGTCGCGCAGCGTGTCGCCGTGGAGGGCCGCTATCAGCATGCCCGAGGTTTCCTGGTCCAGGCGGTGCGCGATGGTGGGCTTGAAGTCAAGACCTTCGCGGCGTCCCCATTCCCACAGGTATTCCACGAGGCTTTCGCCGGGGCGTGTCCCGGAACCGGGCTGGCTTGCAAGACCCGAGGGCTTGTTCACAATCACGTAGTCTTCGGTCTGGATGACAATGTCCAGGTCTTTTGCGCCCCATCCCGCCTGCTTTTCGGCAGGGGAGAGCGTCTTGCCCCAGGTGGACTTGTTCTTTGCAAAACCGGATTTTGCCTGCGCTCCATCGGCCTCGGGGCTTTGTGCAGGGCTATCGCTAGAAGGGACGGCAGGTGCACTGCCTGCATTGTCCGCAGCGACGCTCTTGAAGTTCTCGTAGATGCATACGGTATCGCCTTCGGCGAGCATCTGGTTCGCCTTGCCGATGACTCCGTTCACGCGCACCTTTTTCTTGCGGATGACTGCAAAGAAAACCGACAGGGATTCGTCGGGGAATGCCTTGCGTAAAAAACGGTCCAGTCGCATGTTGGCGAAATTGCGGTCGATGATACGCGTAATCATGTGGTAAAAGATAGAAATTATTATAATAGAAATTAATATATTTGCGCCATGCTCAGATGGGAAACACTTTTATCCGCTACGCGTTACGGTCATCCGGCTGATCAGGACCCGAACCGCTCCGATTATCACAGGGATTATGACCGCATTGTTTTTTCGACGGCTTTCCGCAGGCTCGGCCGCAAGACGCAGGTTCACCCGTTCTCGGTGAACGACCACGTCCATAGCCGCCTGACGCACAGTATCGAGGTCTCGAGCGTGGGGCGTAGCCTTGCGATTACGGTTTTCCACCTCATCAAGAAGTATTTGCCGAAGTATATCAACGAATACCAGTTCGGCACCATCGTGCAGTCGGCATGCCTGGCGCACGATATCGGTAACCCGCCGTTCGGGCATGCGGGCGAGGCGGCCATTCGCGAATGGTTCCGCAAGAACCGCACCAGCGCTCCCCTGAAGGACCTGAGCGACAGGGAAATGGCAGACTTCGAGAACTTTGACGGCAACGCGCAGGGCCACCGCATTTTGAGCAAGCTGGAGTACCACTTCCTCGATGGCGGAATGCGCCTCACGTACGCGACCATCGGTTCCATGATAAAGTACCCGCAGCTGGCCAAGTACGGGTGCCCTACCAGCCTGTTCTCGACGGAAGCGGACCTCTACGGGATAACCGCCGAAACGCTCGGTCTCCCGCAGATTGAGAACGGCAAGTGGGTGCGCCACCCGCTGGTTTACCTGATGGAAGCCGCCGACGATATCTGCTATTCCATCCTCGACGTCGAAGATGCCATTGAACTCGGTATCCTTTCCTTTGGCGACGTGCGCGACATGTTCAGCTACCTCTGCGGCCCCGATGTGAATATCGACAAGGAATACGAGGAGAACGGGCGCAATTTCCGCGACTTCCTCAGCAGCATCCGCGGCAAGGCTTTCCAGAACATTATCGACGACGTTGCAGTGACCTTCGTGAAGCACTATGATGAAATCATGGAGGGCAAGCTCAATAGCCACTTGATTGATATCACGAAATCCGATGCCATGTGGGGTATCCGCATTGCGAAGCGCCTGGGCGTGGAACGCATTTACCCGGACCGCCGCAAGACGGAACTTGAAGTCGGTAGTTACACGACGCTTGCCACCGTGCTCGATGCCTTCATCAATGGCGTTTACGACTACAGGCAGAACGGCAGGAATTCGTACCGTGCCGACCGCATTGTGCGGCTTATCGGTCAGGCGAAAATCGGGCAGAGCGTTACCGCCGCCGAGGCTTACCACCAGGTGCTTGACTTTGTGACGGGCATGACGGACAACTACGCGACCTACCTGGCACGCCAGATTGGCGGCCTTGCGATGGGTGTATAGGCGGAACCTTGAAAGTCTGGCTTTTCGATTACGACCTTACCTTGTACGGGGCGGAAGAACGCTACGTTCTTGATTCGCTGGACCACCGCATTTCGCTTTTTGTGCAGAAGACCGTCGGCGGTGATTTTGAATCTGCACACAAGATCCGCACGGATTATCTGGAAAAGTTCGGTACCACGCTTGCGGGCCTCATGGCGATGAACGGCACCGACCCGGACGAGTTCTTCGACTTCATTCACGAACCGGAGTACCTCACGTACCCGAAAAAGGCTCCCGAGAAACTCGCGCTGTTGCAAAGCCTGCAGGGCCCCCGCTATGTTTTTACCAACGGGCGGCACGACTGGAGCGAGGCGGGCATGGCCCACATGGGAATTGATTCTGCGATAGACGGCGTGTTTGACCTGAAGTTGCTCGGTTGGGAAGGCAAGCCGCACGAGAGTGCGTACGAGAAGATGGAACGCTGGCTTGCGCGTGTTTTGCCGGAGAGATGTGGCGCGATGCCCGGATGGGAATGCTCGATGCCCACGGACAAGCACGAAATCATCCTCTTGGAAGATTCTCTGCGGAACCTGGAACCCGCGCATAGACGGGGCTGGACCACCGTGCTCGTGAACCCGAACGTGGAAGCGCCGGCCTGGGTGGACTACCATATCCCGCATCTGATGAACCTGCGCGATATTCTTCCTGTTGTGTCATCCTGAGCGGAGTGCGCAGCACGTAGTCGAAGGATCTATTTTTGTATTTTATACCCGTATGAAACGAACTGTTTATTCCGCACTTTTTGTAACGCTCGCCTTCCTCTTTGCTTCCCTTGCGTGGTCGTTCCCGGCTCCGCAGGCGCGTAACGGCTTCAGCAACATGAACGTGACAACGGAGTATTCCGAACTCCTGAAGGAGAAGAATGCCCGTAATGATTCCTTGCTCCCTGCGCTCGATGGTGACAAGGCCTTTGCCGAGGTGCTCCGCCTGAACCCGAACTTCTGGAGCCTCGGGAGCGCGATGGACAAGGAAGGCTCTCTTGTTACTAAACTCAACGCGCAAATCGTGTTTATCGACGGTATCCGCGAGGATCCGTTTTGTGAACTGGTGAAGGGCTCCAAGAGCGACGCCTCCACATGGAACGTTCGTATAGGCGTGGACTTCGTTTCGGGCGGTTCGAATACGGTGCATATCCACGTGCAGCAGTGCCTTGACTACGTGCGTGACCAGCTGGGTTATGCCATCAAGCAGGGCGACAAGATTGTCGTTATCCCGCCGAAGAAGGTTCTGGACAAGTTGCGTGAAAGCGAGATTCCCGATGCGATTGACCTTGACCTGCAGCAGACGCTCCTGAAGGCGCACGAGGAAGTGGAACTCGAGGGCAAGTGCCCCAAGAATATCGAGGCCTACATCATATTGATGAATGTATACAACCAGGTCAAGGACAAGAAGATGGATTATGTTGTCATAAATGACCAGTTGAACAAGCAACGCAACGGTGCCGGCCGCGTGCAGAGCTGTGCCTTTAGCCGCGAGTGGAACAAGCGCTACCAGGAAAGTGCGAGTTTCGAGTGCGATATCGACCATGATCGTTGCCTGTACCGCCAGGAGAACGACGGTAATTCCGAGTGGAGCATCAACTACGAGAAGGACCGCTTCGAGTACATCAACAAGAAGTTCTTGTTCTTCAACCGTAACCCCAAGAGCATCCACAAGGGCGGCACCATGCTCGACCTGCGCCTGATCCGCCTCTCGACCAAGCTTTACCTGGAAGCCTATATCAACCTGAAGGGCGAACCCGTGACGCTTGGCCTGATTATCGTGCCGGGTGACAAGACCATCGAGGATTACGATGATGGGAGCGATGAGGAAGAAGGCGTGATGATGGAATAGCGGAAAGATGGTTGCAAAAGTTTTCGCACGAGTGTATATTTAGGATATATAACAAACTAACAGGAAGGAGGAGACATCATGAATAATAAGTTTTTATGGAGCGTTGCGATTGCTCTTGTGCTTGCCGCATGTTCTGACGATTCTTCGACCCAGGCAAAGGGAGCGCCTGATTCGGGAGAAGGTTCTCCGGTAGCTGAGGTGAATAAGGATTCTTCGGCGACTGAACCGGGAGGTGACTTTACGGTTGATGTGCCGGGAAAGGATTCGGTGGCTTCAGAGGGAAAGGCTGTCTTTAAGGGCAGTTCGTGTCAGTTTGATGAATCTACGTTTGAGAAATCCGTTGCCGACAAGTCCCTGAAGAAGACTACCTCCGAGGAAAAGTACGGCGAGGGGGGGGGACGCAGCTTCTATGTCGAGGATGCTGGAAATTCGGCGCAGGTGTTTGTTACGGGCCTTGTCAGTGCTTGCAATAAGGTAATTCGCGGTGTCGATGTGCGTGTTCAGGGGGATACGCTCTTTGCGACTGTGAACTATAGGCCGGATACCGAGACCTTGTGCCTTTGCTCCTGGGTGGACATGTCGTTTACCGTCGACAAGGGGCTTCTGGACGATTCTGTAAAGACGTTGGTCATAGGCGAAGAGGTATTCACGCTTCGCGAAGAGGAACAGGCTGTTGCTGACTCGGCGGTGACAGAACCTGTTTTGCCGCAGAATTAGTGCTTTTTTTTCGGAAAATATGTGTTTTGCCGGCACGTCTGGCAATTTTTATAGTATATTTAGAATAGAATAAAATCAAGGAGTTCCGATGAAGAATTTTGTCAAGGCGTCTCTTGTTGCCGGCATGCTTGCCGCTCCGATTATGGCCGATGAAGATTTCGGCGGTATCGGTGTGACCATCTACCAGGTTCCGGCCGGTGTGTATGTTGCCGAAGTGATTCCCGGTGGCCCCGCTGCCGATACGAAACTTGCTACTGGCGACATCATTATCGCAATCGATGGCGTGAGCCTCAAGGGCCAGAACATCGAGTTCTCCAAGGGCCAGATCCGCGGACAGGTGAACAAGCCGCTCGAGATTACCTACGTGAGCAACGGCGATACGTCGTCCGTGGTGGTGCGTCGTGCATCCATGCTTGTGAAGGACTTCGATGAGGAGTCCGTGAGCGCTTGGTATGGCGACAAGAAGGAATTCAACGGTGCAGAACTCGAAACGTTTGCAAGCGGCACCGAAGCCAACAAGAAACTCCTTGCAGTCCTTAGCCGCGGTACCGTGGTGGCGGGCGATGCGAAGGGTGTTTCTGCAAAGCACCTGAACGGAGTGTTCGTGGAAAAGGCCGAAGAGGCTGCCCCGAAGGCTCAGCCGAACAAGACGGTCAAGTCCAACGGCGCCGTGCTGAAGGGCTTCAGCCGCAATGCTATCGCATTTACGCTCAAGACTGCAGGCACGACGGTCGTGAAGGTCTCTGGCCCGAACGGCGAAGAGGTTGCCTCTGTCCGTGTGGATAATGCTCCTGCCGGTTTCAACAGCGTTTCTTGGGATGGTGAAAATATCCCGAGCGGCCGCTACATGGTTAGCATCGAGCAGTCCTTCGGTGTCTCCGGCAAGTTCGCCGTGCTCAAGTAAGTACAAATTAATTTTTGGATTGGATGGCCCCGCTTTTTGCGGGGCTTTTTCTTTTATGCGGATGCGTGCAAAGTTCCCTCCCGTAAACCAATATTTCCTATATTTGCCTCAACGTGATTTTGTCTAGAACCCATAGTCTGCTGTGGGTCGTTTTGCTGTTTTGGCTCGCGACCTTCATTGCTCCTGCCGCACTTGCACAGGAGATGACGCGCTTTGAACTGGAAGAGCGCGAACAGCCGGTCGAGGACACCACCGAAGTGGACTGGATGAACGACACGACGGGGACGGACACGATCGAGTACCGCGCGGTAGACCTCATCTACGACGTGGACAAGGAAACGTTCAACCTGAACAACAACGCACAGCTCAAGTACCGCACGGCGACACTCGATGCTGATACCATTTGGTTCGACCAGAAAAATTCCGTACTTGCGGCGGCGGGCGAGCCTGTGCTTCGCGAAACCAAGAACCCTTCGCTTTCGGGCATGCGCCTCAAGTACAACATGAACAGCCGCATCGGCGAGATCTACTACGCGACTACGTATCAGGATAACCAGCAGCTGAACGGCATGGAAGTACGCAGGCTCCCGGATTCGCGCATTCAGATTGCGCGTGGCGACTTTAGTACCTGTAACGACTCTACGCACCAGCACTTCTACTTCTACGGGCGCCGCATGGTGGTGAAGCCGAAGGAGACGATTACGGCAAGGCCCGTGGTGCTGAACATTGCCGACGTTCCGGTGGCTGTGCTCCCGATGATTGTGGCGCCCTTGAAGAGCGGACGCAAGTCGGGCTTGCTCACCCCCAAGTTCGGTGGCGACCAGGTGCAGGGCTACTACCTGAGTAACCTCGGTTTCTACTACGCGCCGAACGACTACTGGGATGCGACGCTTTCGGGCGATATCGTGGAAGGCGAGGAGGCGCGCTTCGAAAAGTCGACCGTTACGGGCCAGGTGCGGTACAAGAAGCGCTACGTGCTTGACGGTAACGTGTCGTACAAGGCGTACCTCAGGGAATTCAACTTCGACAACAGCGGCTACGACATCAACTTCTCGCACAACCAGAACCTGACGCCCGACGGCAAGCACACCTTGACGGGTACCGGTTCGTTCGTGAGTGACCAGAGCGTACGCCGCGAGGCGCTTGACGCTGAGACAATCCTCAACCAGCAGGCGAACGCGTACCTCACGTATTCGGGTAGGTTCGGTACCAACAAGAGCCTTACGGTGAAGGCGAGCCAGACCAACAACCTGCAGACGGGCTACGTGGAACGCCAGTTGCCCGACGTGCAGTTCCGCATGAACGGACCGTTGTTCAATTTCGATAGCGGTGACGACGGCGTTGCCATCGACGACAACTCGTTCTGGAAATACCTCGAAAAACTCAACTACAGCTTTACGAACCGCTTCAACTTCCACACGCGCGAAGGCCGCGATACTATTCTCGATGTTGATACGCTTGCGAAGTACGTGGGTTATTCGGGTACCTACTCGCTAGACTATTCGGGTTCACTGTTCAACGTGATCAACCTTACCCCGCGTGCCACGTGGAGCGGGTACTGGACCGGACAGTCGTGGATAAACCCGGACGACTCGAGCAAGTACTGGAAGCGCCGCACCAGCCTTGATCCGGAGCACGATACCTATGGTGAAGTTGCCTACAACCACAACTACAGCCTTACCGCCGACACAAAACTGTACGGCATCTGGGTGCCCGAGATAGGTCGCTTTACGGGCGTGAGGCATATCCTTTCTCCGAGCGTGTCGTACACGTACGCGCCCGAAATCGATACGGTAAAGTACTTTGCCCCGCACCCGCTATTGGGCCAGTCGCCTTACCAGAAGGAGCAGCAGACCGTAGGCTTTTCGCTCGGTAACGACTTCGATATCAAGTACCTGAAGGTGGTGGGCCACAAGCCCGATACCACCAAGGGCGATACGGCGAAGGCGGTCGAGGACCAGTACGGTAACCGCCGCCTGCTGACAACACGCCACAGTGTCTCGTATAACTTTGCGGCAGATTCCCTGAACTTCTCGGATATCAATTCTTCGTTCGGCCTGCAGATTTTACCTGACTACATGTTTACCGTGACGACGCGACACAGCCTCTACCACAAGTATTCGAGCGACCCGAACAAGGTGCGGTTCCCGGAACTTACGTACTGGGGCTATGAACTGAGCCGTAGTTTTAACTGGAGCGGAACGTTTAACGTGGGCCTCCCTTCGCAGATGGACAAGTACGAGATGAAGAAATGGTCGCTCGGGCTCAACTACCGCTATTCGTTCTCGAGTACGCGAGTGGGGAAGGACTTGTTCCAGGATAACGTGAGCCACTCGACTTCGATTTCGGCAAGTTTCCAGCCGACGGTGAACTGGGAAGTTTCTTACAGCACGCAGTACGATTATAACGAGGGTAAGTTCGTGACGCACCGCTTCACGTTCAACAGGGTCTTACACTGCTGGCAACTCGACTTTACGTGGACACCGACCGGGCCTGCTGCGGGCTGGTCGTTCTCCATTTACGTGAGGGATTTGCCCGATATCAAGCTTAACGCAGGTAGCACGGATACGAATTGATAAATGTGAAATGTGGAATGTGAAATGAGTAATGTGACTGCAGATAAAGTAATATTGGCGAGTGGATCGCCGAGGCGGCGAGAAATCCTCACCCAGATCGGGGTGGATTTCGAGGTGGTCGTCTCGAACGAGGAAGAGCGCCCCAAGAGCGATAACCCGCTCGATTTCCCTGGCGAGAATGCCGCCGCGAAGGCCCTCGCCGTCTCGAAAATGAGGCCCGGGCAGTACGTGCTCGGGTTTGACACGCTTGTATTCCTGGACGGGATGCCCCTCGGGAAGCCGAAAAGCCCCGAAGATGCCCTTGAAATGCTACTGAAACTCAACGGAAAATCTCACAAAGTTATTACCGGAGTTGCCCTAGCAAAAGATTCGCAAGTCGTTGATACTCAACGAGAAGAAACAGAGGTGTTTTTTCGGGAGAACACCTTACAAGACCTAAAAGATTATGTAAATTCTAAGGACCCGATGGATAAAGCAGGCGCTTACGGTATCCAGACCCGCGGAGCTCGCCTTATCAAGTCGATTTCTGGTTGCTATTACAACGTCGTGGGCTTGCCCGTGGCCCTGACGCTCGAAATGCTCGCAAGGCAAAAGGTGAAAGTATGAGTATGAACCCTATTGAAGACAAGCGCCCTGACGAACGCCTTGGGGCCTACCTTACCCGCGTACGCGAGGCTAAGGGAATGTCCATAGAGGAACTCGCCACTGTGACGAAACTCACAGTAAAAAACATAACCTTGATTGAAAGTGGCGATTGGAAGACCTTCCCGGTGGAAGCGTACCTCCGTGGCTACCTCAATTCCATATGCGAAAAGCTCGGGCTTGAATCCAAGAGGATTCTCGACTTTTATTACATGGAGGCTGGCAAGAAGTTTACGAGCCTGCTTTCTCCCGTGCCCGAGAAGCCGGTGAAGGTTTCCCCGATGACCGACGAGGAGAAAAAGCCCCGTAGCAAGGCCGTGCCTATCGTGATTGTTTTGCTCGTACTGGCATTTGTGGTCGGCTCTCATTTCTTGAATGAACTGGGCGAGAGCGAAGAGGCTGCAAAGGCTCAGGAAACGACTGCGGTCGAAACGAACGCTGAACCGCCTGCGCCGGTTGAAGACATCACCGAAATGCCCGAAGGTGCCGAGGCTGTTGCTCCTGATACGTCTGTGACAGATTCTGTCACTAAAGATTCTGCGGCGAAGACGAAGGCCGATACTGCGAAGAAGTCCGACGAAACTGTGACGCAGGCCGTTGTTGACGAGGCCGTGAAAAAGTCCGACCTTCCGGCATCGGCAACCATCTTCATTTCTTCTGCCTCGAAAACTTCCGAAAATGCGGAAGCCGCCTCGGGCAAGACTCACATGGAACTTTTGGGCTCGGGCGCTATGCGTTCGTGGGTGGGCCTCAAGCGCCACGAAGAAGACGGAGCATTCGTGAAGGAAGCGAATATTGCCGAAAAGAACGCCCGCATGATTTACGAAACTTCTGATACGTTGTATGTAATCATCGGTGAACCGCGTGCAATTTCCAAGATGCTCCTGAACGGCAAGGAAACGAAGATTCCCGAATCGAAGTATGGCCGTGTGGCCAAGTTCCGCGTGTTCGGGGGAGAAGTCGTGAAGACTAAGGGAGGGCGCTAATGCGTACAGCGACAATCAAGAGAAAGACCGGCGAGACCGATATCGAACTTTCGCTGAACCTGGACGAGGCTTCCCGCGGGGTAGTCAATTCCGGCAACGCCTTCCTTGACCACATGCTCGACCTGTTCCAGGTGCATGGCGGGTTTACCCTGAACCTCACCTGCAAGGGCGATACCGCGGTCGATATGCACCACAGCATGGAAGATATCGCGATTGTGTTGGGTCAGGCTCTCGTGGAATGCCTTGGCGATAAGAAGGGAATTGAACGTTACGGCTTCTACTTTGTCCCGATGGACGAGTCGCTCAGCCGTGTTTGCCTCGACTTTAGCAACCGCATTGGCTTTGTGTGGAACGTGAAGCTCCCTGCTGCCGTTGCCGGCGGGATCGAGGCCAGCATGTTCGAGCACTTCTTCAAGAGCCTTGCCGAGAACGCGCGCATGAACCTGCACGTGGAACTCTTCTACGGGAACGACAACCACCACTGCCTCGAAAGCATCTTCAAGGCTTTTGCCCGTGCAGTCGCGATGGCGGTTGCCCCGAGCCGTAATGTGAAGGGTGTGCCCAGCAGCAAGGGCGTGCTCTAATTAAATTTTTGGTACCTTCACTTTATCCCCGGCATTCAGGTTATCCAGATTGATGCCGGGGTTTACTGTTTGTAGTGCGGAGCGCACGAAAAACAGGGGGAGAGTCTGTGAACCTGCACCGTAGGTCCGGCGCAGCAGTTTGCTCAGGTCCTCTTCGTTTGCGACCACAATCTTGTAGAGGCTTGCGTTATTCGGGTCGGACTGGAGTGCGCTCATGGCCTTCACGAACTTGTCGCTGAAGGCCTCTGCCTTCTTGCCGAATGCATTTTCTTCGCGCCCCGAGGGCAGACCCCTTCCGGTTGCTTCCGGGGTGCCCTTGCGCATGTCCTTGCCGACAGGCTTCTTTTCGGGCTTGCCCGTAACGGACGAGGGCAGCTTAAATACGGGCGCTTGTTTCGAGTTAAACGACAGGTTTACGTCCTTTTTCTCTTTGGCGGACTTCTTGATGGGCTCGAGCGCGAGGATGGAGTCGAGCGAGTTCACGTACACGCTGTCGGGCCACTCGATGAGCGGCATTTTTTGGTCGACCTTGATAATCTTTGCTACGGGGCGTTCGTCGTTACAGGCGGCAAGGTAGAGTGCAAAACCGGCCAAAAGGGGCACGGCAAATAAACTTTTGAGCGTTCTCATGCCCTCAAAAATACTAAAAATGAGTCTGAGCCTTGCCAAAAACGCCAAAATCTGCTAAATTTGGAACTCCAAATATTCACTTCAATAGGAAGTTTAAAAATGAAAGAAGGTATCCACCCTAACTATCAACCGGTCGTGTTCGTCGATGCGAATACGGGTAAAGAATACATCACCCGCTCCACGAAGTCTTCCGCCGAAAAGAAGACTATCGATGGTGTTGAATATAGCGT
>JAGAAW010000111.1 GCA_017615055.1 Fibrobacter sp. | reverse complement strand
GCAGGAATTCCGTCGGGACAGGCTCTTTAGGCAGTATTCGGCCATCGTGATTGACGAGGCTCATGAACGTTCACTGAACATCGACATTCTGCTGGGCATTTTCAAGACGGTTTTGCAGGCCCGGCCGGAATTCAAGCTGATTGTGGCCTCTGCAACGCTAGATGCCAAACTCTTCGAGGAATTCTACGACAATAGCTGCGTGCTGGAGGCCGAAGGAAGAACGTTCCCGGTAGACGTGGAATACTTTTTTGACGGGGGGTCGATGGCGCGGGCGGCCCTCGATACCAGTGGCAAGGGCGATTCCGGTCTGCTGGACGAAGCCCGGGATGCGATTCTCGACTTGGAAAGCCGTCACCGTGACCACCTGCTTTGCTTTTTGCCCACGGAGCGTGATATTCAGGATTTAGCGGGGGAGCTTGCCCATGAGCTGGATTCTGCCACTTTCGATATTTTGCCGCTGTACGGGCGCATGAGTCCCGATGAACAGCGCCGTATTTTTAAGCGTACCGAAAAGACCCGCGTGGTTCTTGCCACCAACATTGCCGAAACATCCCTCACGATTCCGGGAATTGCCTACGTGGTGGATACGGGAACCGCCCGTATTTCCCGCTACAACGCCCAGTCCCGAATCCAGGGGCTGCCTGTCGAGGACATCTCGAAGGCCAGTGCCCGGCAGCGCACAGGGCGTGCGGGGCGCGTTAAGCCTGGTGTATGTATAAGGCTTTATTCTCCCGAAGATTTCGAGAAGCGTGATGAGTTTACGGAGCCGGAAATCCGGCGGAGTAATCTCGCCAACGTGGTGTTGCAACTCCGGAGCTTGGGACTGGAAATGGAGAATTTTCCGTTTTTACAGTCGCCGCCCCATTCGGCCTTCCGCGGCGCCTACAAGACGCTCTTTGAGCTTGGGGCTTTGACTGCCGACAACGCCAGCGGGCATGTGACCAAGCTTGGCCGCGAGATGACGCGCCTCCCGATGGATGTGGCTCTCTCAGCGGTGCTTTTGCGGGCGCGCGATGTCGGCGTATTGCAGCCTGCGTTGATTGTCTGCTCGGCTTTGAGCATTCAGGACCCGCGTGTGGTGCCGAGCGAAGAACCGGAACGCACCCGCATTCGCCAGCTGCACCGCAAGTTCGCGGGCCACAAGAGCGATTTTCTCACATTTGTGTGCATGTGGAACGCCTTCTGTGCCGAATGGGATGGCAAGACCTGGAACAAATTGCGCAAGTTCTGCGACAAGAACAGCCTGCATTTTTTGCGGTGCCGTGAATGGATTGATCTGTACGAGCAATTCGGGCGTATCCTCGACGTGAAATTCGAGAATCGCGTGTGCCCGCTCGACAGTTTCCATCGCGATAACCTGCACATCGCATTGCTTTCGGGATTCCTGGGCGGCATTGCGCTTCGCGATCTCGAGAACGGCTGTTACCGGTTGGTGAGCGGGCGCGAGACGCACGTGTTCCCGGGCAGTGACCTTTACGGCAAGAGTGCGGAATGGCTCTTTAGTGCCGAGGTGCGCGAGACGAGCCGCATCTTCCTCAACAAGGCCGCCGAAATCAAGCCTGAATGGATTATGCAGGTGGCGGAACCCTTCTGCACGCGCCGCTGGTATGCGCCTACGTGGAACCAGGAACGCGGCTTCGTGGAAGCGGTGGAAGAGGTGAGTTTCCGCGGGCTCGTGATTAGCCGCGGCCACCGCGTGGATTACGCCCGCGTGAATCCCGGGGAATGTGCCGAAATTTTCTGGCGCGAGGCCGTAGTGCTTGGCCAGATGGCGCGACCGTTTGCCTTCATGACGCACAATGAGCGCGTTGTCGAGGACTTGCATGCTCTCGAAGCCCGCAAACGTCAGTTTGGCTTGGCCCCGAGCGAAGATGCCTTGGTGGATTACTACGTGCGGATTGCGCATGAGGTGAATTCCATCAAGACGCTCAAGGACTACATCCGCGAACATACGGACCAGTTCCTGAAATTTGACGCGAAGTTCTGGCTGGAGCAAAGCGAAACGGGTGTAAGTTATACGGATTCGGGTTTTAGCAACCGCGCTTTCGATGCCCTGGCGAAGGGTGATAAGAAAAAGGCTGCAAAACCACAGGAACCCACTCTCGGCGGTTCCCTCGAACAGTTCCGCATTGAAGGGCTTGACGGCTCCAGCCGTATGCTGATGGGCGAGATGGTTTTCGATGCGATGCGCGACTGCGATGGCATCACGCTTGACCTGCCTTACGACATGCTCCCGCAGGTGACGCCCGCGACGCTTGCGCTCTCGATTCACCAGTGGCGCGAATGGATGGCGGAATCCATTATCCGCGAGATGCCCAAGGCTGCGAAAAAGCAGTTAGAAGGCAAGCGAACCTTTATTGACGATGCCTTCTGCGACAAGCTTAAGGCGAATCCGCACAAGGCTCCGCTATTCAGCCTCTACGAAGTTTTTTCCGAGATGAAACAGCTCGATTGCGACATCCCGACCGTCACTCCCGAAAAGGAAAACCACCTGCGGATTCATGCGAGAATCTTCAAGCAGGGATTCCCGGAGAAATTTTCCACCGAAATTAACCCGGAATGGGGTAGTTTCCGGCTGTTTGCAGCGGTGCGTCCCGTCCTCGTGACGTTCGGTATCGACTTTGCGCTTGGCGACATGCGCTTCGGTTGGCGCCTCGGCGAGTCGGCTCTCATGACTCCGGCAGAATCCGCCTTCTGGCAGGCCTTCCGCAAGCGCGTGGAAGGTCGGGCACAGTCTAATGCCGGAAATCGCGCGCAGTCCAAAATCCAAACTCCCGAAGCCGATTCCTCGCTTATCGTCGATCGCCTGAACATGCTCGAGACGGGTGGCCTCTATTCCGATGATTTCAAGACCGCGCTCAAGTCGTGGGTATTGATGTCGCTCACTGCGGACAATCTAGATGCAAACCGCTGTGTGCGTTTTTCGGGCCTCGAGTATTCCCGCGGCAAAAAGATTCGTGACTTCAGAAACCTTGCCGCGACTACCCGCAGTGAGGATGAGGTTGTTCGCCTTGCCTTGGTGCGTGCCACTTATGAATCGGCGTTGCTCGGGGCCGAAGCCTTCGTGAATTTCTGGGATGTCCTCCGTGAGTTCTCGGTCGCGATGCGTCAGGGCGATGACCATGCTCGTGATACCATTGCCGCACTCATGGCAAGGAACAAGTCCATCTCGAAAATTGTCGCGCTCTATTCCCTGGACAGGAATAATACTTTGTTCGAAAGACTTGCCGCGCTCGCCGGCGCACTTGATGCCCGCGATTCAAAAACACTTGATAATCGCGATAAACTACTTGCATCCCCAATCGGCGACAAAATAGACCTCTCGGTCAAGGACCTCCGCGAAAAGTTCCGGCCCTTCCTCAAGGCCCGCTTCATGAAGGACCACGAACTCAAAAATGCCCGCGAAATCCTCTCGAAGATGGAGCGTATGCCGCAGGACGACCCGGAATATCCGGAACTCTACCTGCAGGCCTCGGCGATGCTCGAGGACTTCGAAATTCTCAGGTTCAAGCGCAAGGGTGACGATGCGGAGGATACTATCGAGGAAGATAGCCTCGCCAGGCTTAAGAACCGCTTCGGACGGATAAAGTAAGCCCGCCGCGCGTCAAACTAGGGCGGCTCGGCTATGCCAACGCAATACTTGCGTTGTCGCGGCTCTCGCCTTTTTCTACATTTGTCCCCGTATGTTTACGGGAATTATTCAATCTACCGGCGAAATCGTCTCGATAGAGTCTCGAGGTGATGCGCTCTCGATGCACCTCAAGTCGCCGGGCTTTTTCAAGAATTGCAAACTGGGCGACAGCGTCGCGAACGACGGTGTGTGCCTCTCCATTGAATCTTGTACCGAAGATGAAGCCACTTTTTGCCTGATGCACCAGACGGTCGAAAATACCGCCTTCAAGCAGGCTGCGGTCGGCAAGTTGGTCAATCTGGAACTTCCGTGCCGTGCCGATAGCTTTATGGGCGGGCATTTTGTGATGGGCCATGTGGACTGCATTACCGAAGTCATCAAGGTGACCCCGCGCGAAACGGGCGTGGAAGTCGACTTGAAGATGCCTGCGGACCTCAAGCGCTACATTATCCGCCGCGGTTCCATCTCCCTGAACGGCATCAGCCTTACGGTGGCCGAAAAGTTTGAGGATTCCATCCGCGTGTGCATCATCCCCGAGACGCTGGCCCGCACGAACCTGCGCAACTGGGTTGCCGGGACCATCGTGAACGTGGAAGTCGACATGCTCGGCAAGTACATTGAAAATTATCTGAAGGAACGTGACCTTGCTTAATACGATAGAAGAGGCCATAGAGGATTTTAAGAACGGCAAGTTTTTGATCGTGGTCGATGATGAGGACCGCGAGAACGAGGGCGATTTTGTCATCGCTGCCGAGAAGATTACGCCCGAAAAGGTGAACTTCATGCTCCACGAGGGCCGTGGCGTGCTCTGCTGCCCGCTGCCCATCAAGCGCTGCCATGAACTCAACCTCACGCGCCAGACCGCCGAGAATACCTCGATTCTGGGAACCCCCTTTACCATTATGGTCGATAAGATCGAGGGGTGCTCTACTGGCGTTTCGGCCCATGACCGTGCAGCGACCATCCTGGCGCTAGCCGACCCGAACTCCAAGCCGAGCGACTTTGGCCGTCCGGGGCATATTTCGCCCCTCTATGCACAGGAAGAAGGCGTTCTCCGCCGTGCAGGCCATACTGAAGCGGCTGTGGACCTCGCGAAGCTTGCGGGACTTAGGCCCGCGGCCGCCCTCATCGAGATCATGAACGAGGACGGCACGATGGCTCGCATGCCTCAGCTCGAGGAAGTGGCGAAGAAGTTCGGCCTCAAGATTATCTCTATCCGCGACCTCATTGACTACCGCCTTAGGAACGAGAAGTTGGTGCAGCGTGTGGCCGCCCCGCATGTGCAGACCAAATACGGCGACTTTACCGCATACGCCTACAAGAGTAAGACCGACGGCGTGGAACACGTGGCGTGGGTCGCAGGCAATCCCGACTTTAGCAAGCCGGTTTACGTGCGTGTGCACAGCGAATGCCTTACTGGCGACATCTTTGGTAGCCTCCGCTGCGATTGCGGCGAACAGCTGGCATCGGCGATGAAGTTCATCGGCGAGCATGGGGGAGTGCTCCTCTACATGCGCGGCCAGGAAGGTCGTGGTATCGGGCTCTGCAATAAGTTGCGTGCCTACGAACTGCAGGAGAAGGGCATGGATACGGTCGAGGCGAATCTGCACCTCGGGTTCAAGTCGGACCTCCGCCAGTACGGCACCGGTGCCCAGATATTAGCGGACCTCGGCGTGAAGGAAATGCGCCTGCTCACGAACAACCCGAGCAAGATTTCGGGCATCTCGGCCTACGGGCTCAAGATTGTGGAGCGCGTGCCCATCGAAATCAAGCCGAACAAGGAAAACCTGTTCTACCTGCTCACCAAGCAGAAGAAGATGGGCCACCAGCTGCATTTGGACGGCACTGCGCCCGCTGAAGAAAATTTGAAAGAGGAAAAATAAGATGGCTAAAGAAATCAAGAATTCCCTGAATGGCTCTGGCCTCAAGATTGCAATCGCGGTCGCCCGCTTCAATGAGGTGGTGACCGACAAACTCCTGGAAGGCGCGCTCCGCCAGCTCGAACTGCTGGGCGTTGCCGAAAAGGACGTGACCGTCGTGCGTGTTCCGGGTGCATTCGAACTCCCGGGCGTGTGCCGCAGGCTCGCCGATTCCAAGAAGTACAGTGCCGTGATGGCCATCGGTGCCGTGATCCGTGGTGAAACAAGCCACTACGACGTGGTGGTGAACGCCTCTACCGGCGGTGTCGCAAGCATCGCTGCCGAAGGCAAGCTCCCCGTGATTCTCGGAATCCTCACGACCGATACTGTTGACCAGGCGATGAATCGCGCCGGCCTCAAGGCGGGTAACCTCGGTGCCAACTGGGCATCTACCGCTGTCGAAATGGCAAACCTTTACAAGGTCATCTAATTATGCCGAAAGTAAGTTACAGACCCGCCCGCGTGTTTGCCATGCAGCTCCTGTATGCCATGGAAATCACGGGCCAGACGGCAGGGGAGGCGCTTCCGGGCGTTCTCGAGTCGCAGCCTCTCGCCGACGAACAGAAAAAGTATGGGATGAAGTTGGTGGACCTGGTGCAGGCCCACAGGGCCGAACTGGACGAGGACATTGCGTCTGCATCGGCTCACTGGGAAATTGACCGTATGGCAAAGCTCGACCGCATTGTCTCGCGCATCGCGATGGTCGAACTCCTGTATATTTCCGAAGTTCCCATAAAGGTTGCCATTACCGAGGCCGTGCAGGTTGCTTCCAAGTACAGCACGGATGGTTCCGGCGCCTTTGTGAACGGGCTTCTTACAGGGTTCATGCAGAAACACGGTATTGTCGCCGATGCGAAGGCGACTCAAAAAATTCAAGCGAATAAGGGAGTATAGTTCATGCTCAATGAAAAATGGATGAAACACGTATTTGCAGGTATCTCCTGCCTTGTCGCTCTTGTCGTGTATGCGCTGACCATGGCGCCCACGGTGAGTTTCTGGGATTGCGGCGAGTTTGTCGCCTGTGCAAACACCCTCGGCATCCCGCACCCTCCTGGAACACCGTTCTTCGTGTTCTTCGCCCGTGCAGTTATCGTGCTGCTCCCGTTTGTGGATGAAATCGCGAAGCGCGTGAACTATATCTCGGTATTCAGTTCTGCGGCTACGGTCTACGTGACGGCCCTCTTTGCCTGGGAACTGCTTGCCGCCGTTCTCGATTCCGTGAAGACTTCCGTTGCGCGAAATGGCGAAACCATCGTTGATAGGCTTGCAGACAAGATCAGCGGCAATGTCCGTACGATCGTTCTCGGCACTGCCGCTCTCGTGGCCGGCTTCCTCCTCACGTTCTCCGATACGTTCTGGTTCAACGCGGTCGAGGCCGAAGTTTACGGTGTTGCCATGTTCATCCTGATGCTCATTTCTTACCTGGGCCTCCTGTGGTACAAGAACCGCGATGACGAAAGCAGCGACAAGCTCCTGATCTTTATCTGCTACATCGCATTCCTCGGCGTGGGTGCGCACCTCTACACGATGCTCACCGTGCCTGCCGTGTTCGTGCTCTTGCTCGTTGCCCAGCCCAAGAAGATCCTGGAACGCCTCCCGATATGGATTACGGGTACGCTCCTCTGCTCCGTGATTTACTGGGTTTCCGGCTTTATCGAAATTTCGCTGATTTGCCTTGTGGTCCTTGCTGTGCTTACGTTTGCAAAGCCGTTCTCCCCGAACGTGAACCATGCAGTGCGTCTTTCCCTCGCATTTGCGTTCTTTGCCCTGATTGGCTACAGCACGCACCTCTACATTCCTATCCGTTCGGAACTGAACCCGATTATCGACGAGAACGACCCGGAAATCAACATTCGCGACGAGCAGGGCAACCTGCAGCTCGGCAACCTGTTCAAGGGCGAAAACTGGGAAGCGTTCAACAACTTCGTGGAACGTAAGCAGTACGGTTCCGAAAGCATGCTCAGCCGTGCGTTCTACCGCCGTTCCCAGGTGGCTCACCAGGTGCTCTCTTTCCCGAACATGAGCTACGGTGGCTACCAGATGGCTCAGTACCTGCCCTACAAGGTGGGTGGCGTGAACTACGCGAACGGTGTCTACACCTTCGACAAGTCCGAAAACGTGCCCCTCAAGCGCTTCGGCTATGATTTCCCGACGCAGATGACGATGATGGGCGATAACTTTATCAAGCAGTTCTTCGTCTTCCTCATTTTCAATGGCCTCCTGGTCCTTGTCTGCGTGTTTATTTGCAAGCGCAACAGGCACCTGGGTATTTTTACCTCGGTGCTCTATGGGCTCTGCTCGCTCGGGCTCCTGTTCTACATCAACTTTGCCGACGGTACCCGCATGGAAGGCCGCGAGCACGATTACTGGATGTCTGTCATGACCCGTAACGTGGGCGACCTGAATTCCATGGGCGCGCAGATTGGCTCCGTTCCTGACCCGAACGACCTGATTGACCTGCGCCAGAATATCGAGCGTGCCAAGCTCCGTGTGGAATACTTGCGCCAGCACGGTGCCCCTGCGGGCGAGATTGCCAAGGTCGAGAAGGAAGTCGACAGCTACGAACAATCTCCGGCCTGGACGAACTGGAAGAAGATCGAGAGCGGGTTTGCCCAGCGTGGGCTCCGTGCTCCGTTCCCGGACCCGGTCCACATGGAAGTTCGCGAACGTGACTACTTCTATACGCCGGCCTTCATCTTCATGAGCCTTATCTTTGGCGTGGGTGCGGGCATTCTCGTGTTTACCTGCGCGACGAGCTCCGCGGTCGCATTTGCGACTCCGCTTGCCGCAATCCTCGTGCTTGTCTCTTTCGCAATCCCGTGTGCATCCAACTACAAGGAACATGATCGTTCCGGCCTGTGGGTGCCCTGGGATTACGCCTACAACCTGCTCAACAGTTGCCGCCCGAACGCCATCCTCTTCACGAATGGTGACAACGATACCTTCCCGCTGTGGTTTGCACAGGAAGTGGCCGGTATCCGTAAGGACGTGCGCGTGGTGAACCTCTCGCTCGGCAATACCGACTGGTACATCAAGCAGATGCTCGACAACGAGCCGGTCCTCAAGTTGAGCTACAACAAGAAGACCATCGACAGCGACATGGTGCTCGACAACAGCTCGTACAACAACCCGAACCATGCGACTGCCACCTGGGTCAAGAATGCACAGCGCCTGATGCCGAAACTCAAGGAACGTATTGACCAGATGGAAGGCAAGGAACTTTCCGCTGCCGATTCCGCGAAGCTCCTGCAGTTCAAGGTGCATTACCAGGTGTGGGATGCCTTTACCGAATGGGCGGCACGTACCCGTAGCACAACGATGCTTACCCAGCACAAGCTGGTGATTGACCTTGCACTCCAGAACATGGACAAGCCTATCGAAATCTCGACGACTGTGGGTACCTCGAACTTCATGGGCCTCGAGAAGTACATGGTTCAGGAAGGCCTCGTCTACAACCTCGTGAAGGGTGACCTGAATCCGAAGCGCAATGCGTTCGACGCGAAGTATGCGGCCGACCTCATCGACAGCGTGTTCAAGTTCCGTGGCCTTGGCGACGGTACGGCATACATTAACGACGAGACGAACCGTCTGCTTTCGAGCTACGTTTCCCTGTACCTGCAGATTTCGTTCGATGCCCGCGAAAAGATTGCGGCGCTCCGCTCCAGCCGTCCGTTCACGGCCGACAAGAAGGCCCAGGTGGATAGCCTGACCAATGCGGCGATCAGGTACTTGGATCTCGGCCAGAAGCAGTTTAGTGACGAATGGCGCTGCTACTGGGCTGCCGCGTTTGTCTACGATATCGTGGGCGAAAAGGAGAAGGCCCTCGAGGTTCTCGATCGTGGTCTTGCAAATGTTCCTGAATACGACGAAGGTGGCCGTGCTCGCCTGACGATGAGCAAGGAACAGATCAAGATGAGCCCCGAGAAGCCGATGGTGGTGGAGGAGCCCGCCGCGGATACCGCGAAGCCTGATTCCGCCCAGCCTGATTCTAATCCGGTGGTAGCTGCCGCCAACTAGTGTAGAGGTCGTGATGGATTTAAGCATGGTCATTCCGGTCAAGGAAGAAAGCGAAAACCTTCCGGAACTCATGAAAGAGATTGTCGCCGCGATGGAACCCACGGGTTTCGCCTATGAGGTCATCGCCATCGACGACGGCAGCCGCGACAACACGTGGGAAGTTCTCGAGAACCTCTCGAAGGAATACCCCTTCCTGCGTGGTTACCGATTCCAGTTCAACTGCGGCAAGGCCGACGCACTCGCCTTCGGTTTCTCGAAGGCGACGGGTCGCTACGTGGCGACCCTCGATGGCGACCTGCAGGATGACCCGCTCGAAATCCCGAAGATGATCAAGATTCTCGAGGACGGTTATGACCTGGTTTCGGGCTGGAAGGTCCGCAGGCTCGATCCCTGGCACAAGACGCTCCCCTCGAAGCTTTTCAACCTGACCGTATCGATGGTCTGCGGCAAGCGCCTGCACGATTTTAACTGCGGCATCAAGGCTTACCGTTGTTCTGTTGTGCGTTATATCCAGCTTTACGGCGATTACCACAGGTTTATTCCCGTGATGGCGAAGTGGCAGGGCTTCCGCATTACCGAGATGCCCGTTGCGCACCGCGCCCGCATTCATGGCGTGTCCAAGTACGGCATTTCTCGCCTCGTTTCCGGATTCCTGGACCTGGTTTCGCTCATGTTCATGCGCAGTTTTTCGAGCAAGCCGCTGCATTTCTTTGGCTTTATTGGCCTTATTTTCATGTTGCTCGGGCTCGGCGTTTGTGGCTATTTCGGTTATGAATGGCTCCAGACGGGCGCGATGCATGTGCGTCCGCTCCTCCTTGCAGGCGGTTTTTCGCTCGTGATGAGCGTGCAGTTCTTCTCGCTCGGGCTATTGGGCGAGATGCTGAATGGCAACCGGCGAAGAACGTACCCTGTGGCAGAGTTTTTTGGCGATAAAGTTTTGTAGATTGTCGTTAGGAGTTATATAGATTATGGCGTTTCCGAAGAGTTTGGTTATAGTTCCTACGTATAATGAGAAGGAAAATATCCTTCTTATCATTTCGGCAATCCTCGAGCAGAATGAATGCCTTGAGGTGCTTGTCGTTGATGACGGTAGCCCCGATGGTACCGGCGACATGGTAGATGAACTGACGAAGGCTAACCCGCGCGTGCACCTGCTCCGCCGCAAGGGCAAGATGGGCCTCGGTTCTGCCTACGTGACGGGCTTCAAGTGGGCGCTTGAACGCGATTACGAGCGCGTTTTTGAAATGGATGCCGACTTTAGCCATGCTCCGACAGACCTTGTGCGCTTTTTGGAGGCTGCAGAGGAATCTGACCTGGTGCTCGGAAGCCGTTACCAGAATCACCGCATCAGCGTGGTGAACTGGGACCTGCGCAGGCTCATTCTGAGCTATGGCGCGAATGTCTACACCCGCATAGTGACGCGCCTCCCGGTGAGCGATGCTACCGGCGGTTTCAAGTGCTTCCGTCGCGAGGCGCTGCAGGCACTGAACCTCGACAAGATGAAGAGTGATGGTTACTGCTTCCAGATCGAGACGACGTTCAAGATTTGGAAGAAGGGTATGCGCGTGAAGGAAATCCCCATCGTGTTTACCGACCGCACCCGCGGAACTTCCAAGATGAGCGGCGGAATCATTTCCGAGGCGTTCTTCCTGGTGCTCAAGCTAAGGCTGGGTCTTGCCTAATGGCCGAATCCAGGTACTCATGTTCCGTAATCATTGTCGCCTATAACTCGTGCGACTTTATTCCGGCGTGCCTGAAGTCCGTGCGTGATGCCTGCGAGGGTATCGATGCCCAGATTATTGTACTTGATAATGGTTCTGTCGAACCGATCCTCCCTGAAATCAGACAGTTCTTTCCCGAGGTGGAATGGATTGATTCCAAGGTGAACCACGGCTTTGGCAAGGGCTGTAACCTGGCCGAAAAGCAGGCGACCAAGCCGTACCTGTTCTTCATTAATCCCGATACGATTGTTTCTCGCGATTCCTTTACCAAGGTGCTCGACTTTATGGAAGAGCATCCTGAATCGGGCACGGTCGGGTGCCGAATCCTGAACGAGGATGGCACGATCCAATGGGCTTGCCGTCGTTCTTTCCCGACTCCGATTTCTGCAATTTCGAAGACGATTGGTCTTGCGGCTCTCTTCCCGAAGAGTAAGCTCCTCGCAAGCTATAACATGACCTACGCCGACCCCGACGAGGTGACCGAGGTCGATGCCATCAGTGGTTCGTTCTTCTGCATGCGTCGAGACTTGTACGAAAAGCTTGGCGGCTTTGACGAAGACTTTTTCATGTACGGCGAGGACCTGGACCTCTGTTTTAGGGCGAAGGTTGCCGGCTGCAAGAACTACTACACGCCTTCGACGAACATTCTGCATTTCAAGGGCCAGAGCTGCCGTACCCGTCGCTGGGATTCCTACCTGGACTTCTACAAGGCGATGCTTATCTTTGTGAAAAAGCACAAGGGCCTTTACTTTGTTCCGAATTTCCTCGTGTCCTTCGGTATCATGTTCGCGGCCTTCGTGGGCATGTTCTCGCGCCTGATTCCCAAGTTCTGGAAGATGTTCCTTGATCTGGGCGTGGTTGCCTTGTGGGCGCTTTTGTTCTTGAGTTACGACAACTTTGTTACGGTTTCGGGTGATATTGTTGCTGAACATGCTCACGGAATTCTGGACCCGTCTTTGTTCGAAGATTGGTGGCTCGTTGGCTTAATCGCTATCGTGAACATGGTGTTCCTTGTTTTCCGCGGAGAATATACGGAATCGAGTCTCAAGGGTGAAAAATTCATTCGGTATCTTGTTCCTATTAATCTTGTTGCTTCTGGCATTTATGCGGCGTTCCGTATTTTTACTCAGCAACCCATTCCGCCTTTAAATGTGTTGCCTTACGATGAACCCGTGGGAATCTTTGGACATTGGGGCTTGTCTGTTTCAATTTCCACGATATTTATTCCGATTGCGCTTTTGGCTTGGCGCCGCATCGCATTCTGGATAAACTATTTCTACCGCATCTTTGCCAAAAAACGTCACCGCTCTATTCTGCTTGGTGGTCGTGAGGACTCGCTTACCAACTGGTTCGATAGTTACAACGTGATTCCCGGTATCGAGATTCTCGGCTGCGTGAGTGGTGAACCCGAAAAGCTTTCCGAGGAGAACCGCAAGCACCTCCTGGGCAACCTTTCGGAGATGGAAAGTATCTGCAACCGTACCGGGTGCCGCGAGCTTCTGGTGGTGTCGAATTTCTCGGGTTATCGCGAGGATTTTGACATCAGTTGGCTCGATAGCCTCGGCTTGAAGGTCTATTTGCTCATCGGGAACGGTAAAAACGGCAATTTTGCCCTCGTAGACCTCAAATATCTGCACTAAAAGCCCGCTCCGGTTATCCTTTTCTCGAAAATAGAGTTATTTTTATATCAATCATAAGTTATTGATTATAAAGGCTTTATGTTCGATTACAATCTCTTGGATATTCTGTGCTGCCCCGAAACTCGGGGTAAACTCCGTATGGCAGACGATGCCCTTGTTGGGGCTATCAACCAGGCTGTTGCCGCTGGCACCCTGAAGAATGCCGCAGGCGAGAAGATTTCTGAAACTTTGACCGAAGCACTCGTGAACGAGGCTGGCTCCCGTGCCTACATCGTTCGTGAAGGTATTCCTGTCCTTTTGGCAGATGAAGCGATTTTGCTTCCCTTGGAGGGATAAATGGCTGTTACTCTGGATACCCTGAAAAAGTCTATTGGCAAGAAAAAAGTCAAGTCCATGGCGTTTGCCTGGCTTGCCGACTACGAGAACATGGCGGGCGATGCCGCGACTGCGATTGCCCGTGTCGATGCCGGCCTGCAGCTCTACCCGGGCGACATTCCCGGTATGCTGGTCCGTAGCAAGCTTTTGTTCCAGAAGGGCGAATTTGACGAGTGCGTCAAGGAATGCGAGCGTATCCTCGAAAAGGAACCGTTCTGCCTTTCGGCCCTGAAGCGCATGGGTGAAGCCTACGAGCAGATGGGAAATGTTGATGAACGTAACAGTTGCTACCGTCGTGTTCACGATATGGACCCGCTCGATACGTTCTGGAAAGAGGAATACGAGGCCATGCCCGAAGCAGCTTCTGCCGACATGGCTGCTGGCGCTGTTGCGGGGGCCGTGGGCGAGGCCGCTGCGGAAAGTGAATTTGCGATGCCCGACATGGGCGAGTTTACGATGGATACCTCTACCGAATCTGCCGAACCGGCGGTGGAGGCTCCTGCTGCTGATGCAGCCGCGACAGAGGGTGCTGCTGAATCGAAGGAAGATTCCCTCTTCTCCAAGTCGCTTGATATGGATATCGAATCCCCGGCGACCGAAGCTGCAACAGAATCTGCAACCGAAGAGCCGGAACAGCCGAAAGCCTATGTGTCCCCGTTCTCTGCAACGGCTGACGACGATGACCCGTTTGCCGCTCTCAATGCGCTCGGTAACGATGATGCCCTTGCGGATGAATCCTCGATAGATACCCTGCAGCAGTCCCTGGAATCGGCGTTGGGCGATGCCGCGACCGACATTTCCCTGGATCAGGAAATTCCGGAAGGCGAAGAAATTTCGGGCACCGACGTGGGTTCCGCATTTGCCAACCTGTTTGGCGAAGAGGACGACCTGGATTCGTTTGGCGACACGGCCGAACAGAAGCCTGCGTCCCCGTTTGCACAGATGGACCTGCCCACAAGCCTCGATGACGAGCCTGCCGCTACTACAGAAGATTCTGCAAAGAATGTATTTGGCGAAGAGGCTGTCGAGGACAAGCCGCAGAGCATCGACGATGCGTTCGGCGATATTTTTGGCGAAGACGAACTGCCCGAGGAACTGCCGAGCAATACTGCAGCCCCGAAGGTGGAACCTGCTGAAGAACTGAAGCCCGAAGAGGACTCGTTCTCTGGTGGTATGTTTGAGAAGTCTGCCGCAGCCGATATGGGCCTGGGTGCAGAAGAAGATGACCTTAAGCTCGAGGAGCCCGAACCGGAACAGCAGGCCGACAAGCCGCAGAGCCTGGATAGCGCATTTGCCGATATCTTCGGTGAAGATGAACTGCCCGAGGAATTGCCGCCGGCACAGCCTGCAGGCAATAGCGATGCTTCCGCTGACCTTGAACTGCCTGCCGAGGATGCGGCTCTGGAACTCCCGGCTGAAGATGCACCTGCTGCAGATCTTGAATTGCCCGCAGAAGAAACCGATAGCCTGGATTTGCCGGCTGACCTTTCTCTTGAGGAAGAGGAAAAGCCTGCGGAAGAGGTTGCGGACCTTGAACTCCCTGCTGATGATGCTGGTCTGGAACTGCCCACGGTTGATGATTCGACAAGTGCTCTGACTGACGACCTGGATTTAGAAATGCCGTCGGAAGAGAAACCCGCAGAAGAAACTCCCGCAGAGTCGCTCGATACTTTCGATATCTCGAACTGGAGCCCGGATGCCAAGCCTGTGGAAGAGGCTCCGGCAGAAGAACCCGCGCTGGATATGCCCGCGGAAGAACCTGCGCTTGAAATGCCTGCAGAAGAAGATGCTCCGTCTGAAGTTGTTGAGACTGCCGAACCTGCGGCCGAAGATGCTGGTCTTGAACTGCCTGCAGAGGAATCTCTTGAACCTGCAGTGGAACAGCCTGCCGAGGAACTCCCGGCGGAAGAACCCGCACTGGACATGCCCGCAGAAGAACCGGCGCTTGAAGAGCCCGCACAGGAAGAGGCTCCGGCTGAAGTTGCCGAGACTGCCGAACCCGCTGCAGAAGAAGTTGCAGCACCGGAAGAAGCTGCTGATTCTGAAGATGTCGACATCAGCGTGGACAAGGCTTTCGATGCCCTCTTTGCTGATGACGATGAACTCCCGGAAGAAAAGCCCGCTGCAACGGTGGACGCCGAACCGGAAGTTACGGACAACGTAAGCGAAACGGTTGAGTCCGTTGCAGAAGTTGCTGAATCTGATTCTGATAAGTCGGACCTCAATAAGGAAATGGATTCTGCGTTCGCGTCGCTGTTTGCTGACGATGATGACCTGCCTGTTGAAGAAAATAAGCCGGAAGCAACAGCAGATGTTCCCACGCAGGAAGATACCGCTGCCGCCATTGAAGAGGCACCCCTTGCGGATGCCGCTCTCGAATCCGATCTGGACAAGTCGTTCAGCAGCCTGTTTGGTGAAGACGATGCACTTGATGAAACGGACCTGAAGCCTGCTGATGCTCCTGCTGAACAGGTTGAGGAACAGCCTGAAGTTGCCGCATCTGCTGAAACTCCGGCGGAAACAGCGGCTGTCGATAGCAGCCTTGAATCGGAATTCTCCGGTGCGTTCAAGCAACTTTTCAATACCGATGATGATTCTCTCGACGAGAAGGCCGATATCCCGAGCAACAAGGGTGTGGACTTCCTGATGTCGGGCGATTCCGACGATGAGGTCTCTGCCGGCCTGGTTGCTAATCCGATGGCTTCGTTTGATCAGCAGCGTGCTGATTTGGACGAGGGCATGAAGACGCCGACGCTTGGCGAAATCTATTTTGAACAGGGACACTATGACAAGGCTCTTGACATCTATCAGGATCTTGCTCGTAAGGAACCCGATAATGAAGCCATCCGCAAGCGTCTCGAAGAAATAGAGGATGCATACCGCAATAAGTTCGGAGAAAACAACAATGGCTGATTTGAGAATTGAGCAGTTGCTCCGCGCCATGGTCGAAAACAAGGCGTCGGACTTGCATATCCGTACTGGCGTTCCCCCGATTTACCGCATTAATGGTGCTTTGACAAAGTTGTTCGATACGCGTATCGATGCGAGCATGATGGATTCCTTCCTGGACGACATCATGAATCGCGACCAGAAGAACCGTTTCGAAACGAACAAGGAATGCGACTTTGCCGTGGGTGCCCGCGACATGGGCCGTTTCCGTGTGAACGTGTTCCGCCAGCGCGGAACGATCGCTATCGTGATTCGCCATATCAAGGCGAAGATTCCCGCATTCGAAGAACTCCATTTGCCCGAAGTCATTCGTGACCTGGCCCTTACGCGCCGCGGTCTCGTGCTTGTTACGGGTACGACGGGTTCGGGTAAGTCGACGACGCTTGCCTCCATGCTCGATTACATCAACCAGACCGAAGCGGTGAACATCATTACCGTCGAGGATCCGATTGAATACCTCTATCGTGATAACAAGTCCATTATTTCGCAGCGTGAAATTGGCGTGGATACGCTCTCGTATGCAAACGCCCTGCGCGCCGCCCTCCGTCAGGACCCGGACGTGCTCCTCGTGGGCGAAGTCCGTGATCTCGAGACGATGCAGATTGCACTGACTGCGGCCGATACGGGCCATATGGTGTTTGCGACTATCCATACGACGAATGCGACTGAAACGATTCAGCGTGTGCTTTCGATGTACCCGCCGCACCAGCACGACGAAATCCGTATTCTCCTTTCTGAAGTGCTTGCTGGCATTATCTCGCTGCGCTTGTTGCCGACAGCCGATGGCAAGGGACGTGTGCCTGCTGCCGAAGTGCTTGTGAATACAGCGGCCATCAAGGAATACATTCGCGACAAGGATAAGCTTTCGCTGGTGGAACATGCCATCGCCGAAGGCCACATGCAGTATCACAGCCAGACGTTCGACCAGGCTCTGCTCGAACTCTACAAGACGGAACAGATTTCCTTGGAAACGGCAATGAACGCCGCGACGAACAAGGACGATTTCGACCTCAAGATCCGCGGTATTTCCGGTACGTCGGATCGCGGCTGGATGTAATAATCCCTATAGAAAAATTCGAGATGCCCGCGCTAGTGCGGGCATTTTTCGTACACGAAGGGGTTGTGGTCGCCCTGTACCTTGAATATACGGCGGTCGCGTTCGCATTCCTTTTCCGTAACGGGGTACATCTTGTCCCAGGCTTCGAAGAGTTTTCGGTCCTGGTTCGATAACTTTACGCCGTAAGTCTTTTCCATGTAGAAACTCGCGCGGGCGATAATCCCGCGAGCCTCTTCACGGGGCTGTGCCTTCTTTTCCTTGAAGTCAACGATAGTCTTGCAGCCGCCATACATGGGTGTAGGGTTATTGGTCCACTGGCTATACATGAAGTTGTTGCGGTCTCCGTTCACCTCGCCGATGGCGGGGTAGAGGTTATGCATGTCGCCTTCCATCAGCTTGAAGGTCGTGTCGTTTGCGCTGCAGTTCTTGCGTCCGCCATCCTTCCAGCAGGGGCGAAAGTGCCCCATGTTGTGCGCGGTCACCATGTGTTCCCACTCGATGCGTTCTGCTCGCTTGTAGCTCTTGCGGTTTGGGTTTTCGCGCGGCTTGAAATCGCAACTGCTAAAGTCGACATTCTTCTTGTCGTCGTATCTGCACCCGCAGTAGAGCGTCTCCTGTAGTTCTCCGTAGTATACGCGTCGCATCTGCTTACTCGCGTCGCGGTAGTTGTAGTGCTGTGGGGCGGCAGTCGGGTCTACGCGCGCCTCGGAGTATGTCGCGAAGAATGCGGCACAGGCAAACGCAAAAATAAGGGCTTGGCGCATGGGCTTGAAGGCGTTAATCATAAAAGCAATGAAAATTGTAAAGATGTTGTTGGAAATTATAGCATTTAGTTAATAGTTACTAGTTACTAGTTACTAGAATATCAGGTTATAAGAAGCTTCTTGATTTAAACGATACTAGTAACTAATAACTCTAAACTTAGAACATGTTCGATATAAACTGTTTGTTGCGGGCGTTTTCTAAGCTCTGCCAACTAAGCTCTGTCAACTAAATTCTTGATAAAGATAATCACTAGTAACTAGGAACTCAGAACTAGAAACTATATTTGGCGCATGCAATCAGCCGGTATGGAATATCTGGAATCGCGCCTGATGTTCGGGATGGTTCCCGGGCTCGAATCGACGCGTGCGCTTTGCGACGCTCTTGGCAATCCCGAGAAAAAGTTCAGGTCGATTCACGTGGTCGGCACGAACGGGAAGGGCTCCACCAGTTTTTACCTCGCGGGCGTACTGCAGGCGCATGGGCTCAAGACGGGTCTGTATGTGAGCCCGCACCTGGTTAGCCTGCAGGAGCGTATCCGAATCGACGACGTTCCGATTCCTGTGGGCGATTTGGACCGCCTGCTGCTGAAGGTGAAATCCGCCGCAGAATCCGTGTCGGCGGGCCGTGTTGCCGCAGGCATGTCTCCGGTAGAACCCACGTTTTTTGAAGTCCTGACGCTGGTTGCCTTCCTCCATTATGCAGAACAGGGCGTGGATGTCGCTGTTCTCGAGGCGGGTATGGGCGGCAGGCTCGATAGCACCGCAGTTGCGGGTGGTGAGATTGCAGTCGTTACGAGTATCGGGCTCGAACATACGGAGGTCCTCGGGCCAACGGAATCGGCGATTCTCCGCGAGAAGATGGGAGTGCTGGGTGTGCCGGGCGAAAGTTCGGGCGAGGCAATCTCCGGCCAGAAGACGTTTATCGTTGGCGGTATCTCGGGCGCACTGCTCGAGGAAGCACGCGAATATGCTACTACACTCGGGTGCACGTGCATTGTTCCCGAAATCCGCGAGGATATCGTGCTCCCGAACCTTGGGCACCACTACATCGAGAATGCGAGCCTTTCACTTGCGGCCGCCGCGCATTTTGCTCATGAAAAATACGACGATGCCCTCGCAATAAAGACTCTCGCGACCCGCTCGTGGGCTGGCCGCATGCAACTGCTTGCGGGCTCGGATGGCAGGACCCGCGTTATCCTGGACGGGGCTCATAATTCGCATGCGGTTCGCCGCTTGGTGGAAACCTTGCGCACGTATTACCCGGGGAAAAAGTTCCACTGCTTGTTCGGCGCCCTTAAGGACAAGGACGTAGGGGAGATGCTAAGGCTTATGGCGCCTCATGTCGCCTGCTGGCACATTACCAAAACGCCTTACCCCAGGTTCCGTGAACTAGCTGACCTGCGCGGCGAAATGCAGACGCTTGGCCTTCCCGTATCAAGTGAGGGGGAACTTTCTCGCGAATACCTGAATGAAGTTCTTGCCGCTTGCGATGCGGATAAACTAAACGATGCCCCGCTCCTGATTACGGGTAGCCTCTACATGATTGGCGCAAGCATTGAACTGCTGAAAGCGGATTTTGTTGAACTCGCGTTTTTCCGCGGGCTTGAACCCACGACAAACGAACACCGCTAACGTACGGTAGATTCTATCGTCCCGTCCCTGAACTTCGTGGTGAGCGTATCGCCGGGCTTGAGCTGCGATGCGTTGCGGACAAATTTTCCGTTTCCATCGAGCGTGAGCGTGTAGCCTTTCGCAAGGGCGGTTTCGGGGTCGGCATTCTTTACCCGTAACTCGATTAACTTGAACTGCGAATCAGCGAGGTCGATAATCTTGCGTGTACCTTGCCGCAGGCCTTCCGTGTTGCGGTCAAGCCTTGCAGTCTCTTCGCGCAGCATGTACCGCGTGTCCCTTTCGAGCGATGTGAACATCCGTACGAATTTTGTTTTCTCTTCTTGGATGCGTGAGGTCACATTCTGCTGCAGGCGTGTTGCCGCCATGCCAAGTTGCTGACGGCTATCGGTAAGCATGTCGCGTGCAGAACTTGCGATGCCGCGTGCCGCCTCGATAAGGTCGGTCCAGCTTTCCTGTGCACGTTCTACAAGCCTCTTGGCGCAGTCGGTCGGGGTAATGCACGATAGGTACGCCACCTCATCGAGCAGGCTCTTGTCGATTTCGTGCCCGATGCCAGTGAATACCGGGATGGGGTAGTTCGCGACGGCACGGCAGAGAGCCTCGCTATCGAAGTAGTTGAGGTCTGTCTTTGCACCACCCCCACGTACGATGCATACAACGTCGATATCTTCGTCTTTGCGGAGTGTCTCGAGTGCGGCGATGATGCTCGATTCCGTATCGTTCCCCTGCATCTTGGCGTATGCAGGCACGACAGTGAACCTGAACATCGATACCGAAAGTCTGGTGGTAAAGTCCTTGTAGGCGGCGGTGCTTTCTCCGGTAATGAGCCCCACGCGCAGCGGCATTTGTGCAAGTTCGGTCTGCTTGTTCTTTTCGAGCAGGCCTTCGCTTGCAAGTCGTTTCAATATAGCCATGCGAGTGAGTGCTAGTTCCCCGAGCGTATATACCGGGTCGATATCGAGAATCTTTGCCTGCAGTTTACCGCTCGGAATATAGACGTCGGCCTTGATCTGGAAACAGACCTTGAGCTGTTCCTTGATGGTAAAAGGCGTCGCCGCATTTTCGGTCTTTGCACGGAGGGCTGCAAACTGGCCTGCGAAGCAGGTGAGGTCAACGGTTGCGATGGGCTTAACGTTGCCCTCCTCGAAATCCGCGATGCTGATGTAGACAACCTTGCCCTTGTCCATCAGGCGGGTAATGACCCCATGCACCCAGACCGCCGGCGTGTCGGCGAGCTTGTTGCGGATGGAGGTCATGTACTGCATGACGGAGAATGTGCGCACGGGCTGTTCCATTGTGGGTGAAGAATATAGCCACTTTTTGATGTCATTTATGTTGTAATTCGCTATTTTTTAAGAAAAAACGGATAAATCGCTGCTAAATGATTTATATTTCTTGAAAAAGAGGTGAATATGAACAAGCACATGAAGATTATGGCGCTGGCCGCCCTATTGTGCACGATGGGCGTGTTTACAGGATGTGATGAGAGTGAGGTGGGCAACGAAAGTTGTTCCGCTTGTGAGACTATGACTGATTCCCATGATGGTCAAGTCTACAGGACAATAAAAATCGGCAACCAGGTCTGGATGGCCGAAAACCTCAAGGTGGTCATGGAAAATAGCTGGTGCTATGAAAACAAGCCGGAAAATTGCCAGAAATACGGCCGCCTCTATACATGGGATATGGCGAATGGAGCCTGTCCCGAAGGTTGGCGCTTGCCGAGCAAGCAGGATTTTGATTTCTTGCTCTCCGAGGTCGGTGGCCAATCTGTAGCAGGCCAAAAGCTCAAGTCCAAAAAAGGTTGGAAAAAGAATGGCAACGGTACGGGCGAATTTGAATTCATGGCGTTGCCTGCCGGCATCAGGCTAGAAAACGGAAAATTCCTCAACTTGGGTGAATATGCGTACTTCTGGACCTCTACCCTGTACCAGGGCGATGACGCGTACAACATGTATCTAGACCGTGCTAGTAACAGTGCGTTTATGTTCGATGACCTCCGGTTCAACGGACGCAGTGTCCGCTGCATCAAGGCGGATTAGCCATAAAAGGAGCATTTATGAAAATGAAATTTTTTTTAGCAGGCCTTGCCGTAGCATCGCTTGCTGTACTTTCGGGTTGTGCTGGGGGAGCTGCCAAGGCGAACCGCTCGGTAACCCTTGCTTGTGAAGCCAAGACGATTGCAGAAGAGGCGAATGCCGATTCTGCGCAGATGGTGTCTGCGAATGCGAAACTCGATTCCGCGAAGGCACTTGAGCAAGCCGGTAAGAACGAGGAGGCTGTGGTTCTTGCTGACCAGAGCGCTCTCGAATACAGGCTTGCGATTGCGAATGCCGAGCGCGATGCCGCCAAGAAGGAAGACGAACGCGTCGAGGCGGAACTCCGTAGCGAGGTGGAACGTAAGCTACTCTACCAGAGTATCCTTGACCAGGAAACTAAGAAGGCGGAGGCGAAGTAATGAAGACCAGAAATTTGTTTGCTATCACCGCTCTTGCCGCGTCTGTTTGTTTTGCCACGGATGCTTCGACTGGCTCAGCAACCGATGCTACTAAAACTACTCCGGCTACGGAACAGGCACCTGCCGAACAGCCGCAGGTCGCTGAAGCGCCTGCTGCCACGGAACAATCGGCTGAGGCAAAGGCTGCAGGACCTGTCGCCGAGCCGACGGTTGCCGACAAGTGCCTTGCCGCCGTGGAAGAGGCGGGAAAGTCTATCCCTTCGAACGCAGTTACGGCGAAGTTCACCTATGGCGAAGCGCTCTCCAATGCGGGTGAACTCCTCTATGAGTATGAAAAGGATCCGGAATCCCCGGTGGTCAAGACGCTGACGGAAAATTGCGATACCTACGTGAAGTTGGTTGCCGCCCAGGCGGAAACCCAGACTCTCCGCAACCGCACTGCCGAAAATTGGGAAAAGCGTGCTGCGACGGCCCGCTCCATCGAGGCTATTCAGGAACAGATCAACCAGGCCCGTAGCGGCAAGGTGAACGATCTTGAGGCCGAGAAGGCCAAGTTGCAGGACCAGGGCGCACGCCTCCAGGCCGAAATGCAGCAGAACCAGGAAAAGTTCAAGGCCGAGGCCGCCGCACAGCAGGCCGCTCTCAGGGCTGCGGGCAAGCGTGAGGCGGATTTGCAGAAGAAGCTTGCCGCCGAGAAGAAGGCTCTCGCCGAGGAACGCGCGAAGGCAGAGGCCCGCCAGGCCGATGCCATGAACAAGCTGAATGAATTACAGTCCAAGCTTATCCAGGTAACGAAGGACGCTCGTGGCATTATCCTTTCCATGAGCGATATCCTGTTTGACGTGAACAAGGCGACCCTCAAGGCCGACCTCAAGACGAGCCTTGCGAAGGTGGCGGGTATCCTCTCCGTGTATCAGCAGTTCAACGTTTCTATCGAGGGGCACACGGACAACACGGGTTCCGAGGACCACAACATGAAGCTTTCGCAGCAGCGTGCGGATAACGTGAAGAGCTTCCTCGTGGAACAGGGTATCGACGCTGGTCGCCTTACGGCCAAGGGACTCGGCATGACGACGCCGATTGCCGACAACAAGACTAAGGAAGGCCGCCAGAAGAACCGCCGTGTGGACCTCGTTATTCAGGACAAGGCATTGCAGGATGGTTCTGAAACTCCGGCACCGGCTGAGGCTCCTGCAGAAGAGCCTGCTCCGGCCGCGAAACCTGCTGAAGCCCTTGCTCCGGCCGCAGAACCCGCGCAGAAGTGAGGATTGTATGGCTAAGACCGTTACCGCCATGGAGGCTAGGCAGAACTTTGGCGACTTGCTGAACCAGGTCTCGCTCAAACAGGAAGAAATAGTGATTGAACGTGCGGGCAAGCCGCTCGCGCGCCTCGTGAACGTTTCTTCGGCCACCAACGGCGGCGAACTGGATTTCCGCGACATAGGTAAACTCCCGAATGGCATCTGGGAGGGGCGCTAGTCGCGGGCATCCCGGGGCCGGCCCTTGCCAATCCACCCTAAACTTTGTATATTCTATAGCATGAGAAAGAACCTTAACCTTCGACTTCTACTTAGCATCGCCCTACTTGGTGTCGCACCCGGAGCGAGGTTTTAGGCTATTTCAAGGATTTACGAATAGGAATTAACTTAAAGCGCCCGCTTCTGATGTGAAGCGGGTTCTTTTTTATGGCAAAATGCTATTTTTGGACTGAAAAAAAAGAACTTTGCGGCGCATGGAAGCCGGCAAGGAGATGAAAAATGAACGAGAATAATGCAAGACAACCCTTCTTTTACGATGTCACCCTGCGTGACGGCAACCAGGCGCTCCCGAAGCCCTGGAACAACGCCCAGAAAAAGGACGTTTACCTGCAGCTGCTCAAGCTCGGTGTGCAGGGTGCCGAAGTCGGCTTCCCGGCTTCGTCCGAGATGGACTTTGAGTCTTGCAAGGAACTCGCACAGCTCACCGCGAAGATGGCCGAGGAAGGCGACGAGGTGGCAAAGCGCGTGGTCGTTTCGGGTCTGGCCCGCTGCGTGGAAAGCGATATCCAGCGCTGCTGGGAGGCCGTGCAGTTTGCACCGCACCCGCGTATTCATACCTTCCTCGCGACAAGCCCGCTCTCCATGGAGCACGTGCTGCACCTGACCCCCGAACAGGTCAAGGAGAAGGCTGTTCATTGCGTGAAGTTCGCCAAGTCGCTCGTGGGCGACAAGGGCGACGTGGAATTCAGTGCCGAACACTTCGGTGACTGCCTCGAGAACATGGATTTTGTGATTGATGTGCTGAAAGCCGTGGTCGAAGCCGGTGCGACGACTATTAACCTGCCGAACACAGTGGAACGCTACCGCCCGCTCTTGTACGTGAACCAGATCAAGCAGGTGTACGAGGCCTTGCCGAAAAACATTACGATTTCTGTGCACTGCCACAACGACCTGGGCATGGCGACCGCCGCCACTGTCGAGAGTTTCTTCGTGGGTGCTACCCAGCTGGAAGTGGCATTGAACGGCCTGGGCGAACGCTGCGGCAATACGAACTTCTACGAAGTCGCGGTTGCACTGCACAACTCCGGCGTGGATACCGGCCTGCACATGGAACGCATTTACGAAACGGCCATCTTGATTTCTCAGTGGTCGGGTGTCAACATCTATGCCCGTGCCCCGTTGATCGGTGCCGAGGCCATCGTGCATCGTAGCGGAATCCACCAGGATGGTGCCAGCAAGACGAAGGACATGAAGAAGGGCGCCTACCGCCCGATCGACTACTCCATCATCGGCCGTCACCAGAACGACGCCCTGAGCTTCACGAGCCAGAGCGGCCGCACCGCCGTGTACGAGATTATCACGAAGTTCGGCTACAAGATGACTTTGGCCGAAGCCGCCGAACTGCAGCCGGTATTGAAGGCCTGCAGCGAGAAGGAAGGCGAACTGAGTGCCGAGCGTGTGCTGGACGTGTTCCGCGAGCAGCGCGTGAACGTGAACGGCCGCCTGGTGTTCAACAACATCGAGGTCATCCCCGACGAAAACCGCTTCATCTTCCACTTCAAGAAGGATGGCGAGGCGCTGGTGAAGTCCGTGACGGCAGAAGGCCCCATCGAGGCTGCCCTGATGCTCATGCGCGAAATCGGCATGCCGGTTGAACTCGTGAAGTACCGCCAGCTGGTTGTGCCCGAGAAGGACAAACTTTGGGCAGGCCGTGGCCTGAGCCGCATTGTCTTGAAGGCGAATGGTGCCGAGGTCGAAGGCCGCGGCGTCAGCAGCGATACCCTCAAGGCGAACATGCGCGCCCTCTTTGGCGGCGTGAACCTCTTGTACAAGAAGGCATAAGCTCCCTGAGCTTGCCGAAGGGAGTAAGAATATATGCTCGAACCGTTAACCCGCCCCTTTAAAAAACGCTACGACAAGTACCGCGGTAAGTTGGATGGCTTTGTCGGGCCTGTCAAGGAATCGGTGTCCAAACTGATGGCCATGATTCCGAAGGGGGAGGCGTTTGCCGGTTCCGAGGATATGGCTGGCGAGGGTGATGGCGATGCAGCCGGCAAGAAGCCCGGGCTGCTTGCCAAACTCAAGAGTTTCAAGCAGTCGCTCAAGGGCCTTTCCGATTTCCAGAAGCTCATCCTGTTGACCATCGCGGTCGTGCTCCCTGCGGGTATCCTCATCGCAGTGGCACTTGCAGGCCTGCTGAAACGAAAGAAGTAAGCCGTTTTCCACTTTTTTGTTATATTGAAGATTATGAAGAAAGTATTATTTTCCATCCTCTTGATTATGGGTGCCTCCCAGGCCGATCCGGGTTCTTGCCGGCTGATGTTCGGTGACGGGTACGAAAAGTGCAAGTGCGTCGTCGTGACCGAATACCTGGAAAAGGGCGTTTCGAATGCCACGAATACCAAGATGGCGATGATGTGCAGGGGTAAACTGTTTAGGAGCCTCACGGAACACTATTATCCGGAACTCGACAGGAACCCTTCCTTCGAATCGAAGTATGAATTCGTGAATACTTGCGATTGGCTTGCCGACGTGAAGAAGTTCTCGTGCAAGTACGAGTACGAATCAAGAACCGAGTATCTGTCGAAGAATGAGAAAGAACTCAGGGAATTCTACAAGGATTCCTATTCTGAAACAGATCTGAAATACCTCTTTGGAAAATAATGTTATCTTCCCGTCTGCCGAAAGACCTGTCTCCTTCTCCATTTTTTGCAGAACTGGAGCGAGTGAAGGCCGACGTGAATGCTAGGGCCTCCGCAGGAGGCCTTTCTTTTATTGACATGACGGTGAGCAGCCCGCTGCGTGTGGGCTTGCCGATTGACTTGGATGCGGCGGTGGAGGAGGCACGCAAGGATTTCGGTTGCTGGAATCCGGATGCGGCGGGCTGGAAGTCTGCGCGCGAGGCGGTGGTGGAGTACTACCGCGAACGTGGCGGTAACTTTGATGCGGGCCAGATCATTTTGACGGCAAGCACGAGCGAGGCGTACTCCGTATTGTTCAAGGCGTTCTGTGATCCGGGTGATGTCATCTTGACGCCGATGCCCGGCTACCCGCTGCTCGATACCCTCGCGCAGTTGGAACACCTGGAATGCGCCCCGTATTTTTTGAAATTGAAGCGAGAGCGGTTCGACAAGCTCACCGACCTTAAGAAGGTCACTGAGCGGCGCTCTGCGCCAGCCGAAGTGAACTCATTCCGTTTCGTCCTGGATTCTGACAGCCTGCTTGCTGCCCCGGAAAAGGCGAAAATTCTGCTGCTCGTTTCGCCGCACAACCCGACGGGCCACTGCATCTCGCGTGAGGAATGGAACGAGGCGGTTCGTTTCTGCGAAGAGAACAACTTGATTCTCGTGGTTGACGAAGTTTTCGGTGACTATGCTTTTACGGATAAGGTCAAGCGCACGTGGGAATATGTTCTCGGCGAGTGTCATCCTGAGCGGAACGAAGTGAAGTCGAAGGATCTATGGGAAGCGGATAGGGGCGATTTCGTTAATCTTCCAGAGAGTGGACCTAAGTGCCCGATTTTCTGGCTGAACGGCTTAAGCAAGGCTGTCGGTTCCCCGCAACTCAAACTTGGCTGGATGGCATTCTACGCCCCGCGCGAACGGTTCGAACCTATCCGCGCTGCCCTCGAGTTCGTGGAAGATGCCTACCTGAGCGTATCCGCACCTGCGCAGGCGCTCGGCATGTCGCTCCTCAAGCAGTCCGCCGCCTACGAGGCGCGTGTCAAGGAACGCCTGCTGCAAAACTGGCAGACCCTGCGTGAAGCCTTCCCGGCAAAGTACTGCCCCGAGGTTCTCGGCGGCTGGTATGCGGTTGTCCGCTTGGGGGAGGACGACGAGGAACTCACGCTCCGCCTCCTCCGCGAAAAGCATGTGCTGGTGCAGCCTGGGTTCTTCTTCGATTTTGATGAGGACGGCTGGGTGGTGGTCTCGCTCCTACAGGAACCGGCGCTGTTTAACGAGGCGGTAGCGAGGATGTGCTCGCTTGCGGATTCCTAGCACCTGAAAATTTGTATATTACACGCGGAAATTGAACAGGTTGTAACGTGGAAAAGAAAAAGATTTTGCTCATCAACTGGCGCGACATCAAGAACCCCGAAGCGGGCGGCGCCGAACTTTACTTTCACGAGATTTTCAAGCGCATCAACGCCCGCAACTACGAGGTAACAGTCCTTTCGCATAGCGTGAAGGGTCTCACTGCCGAAGAGGTGGTCGACGGCATGCGCACCATCCGCACGGGCAACAAGTTCCTGTTCAACTACACGGCGCACCGCTACGCCCGCAAGCACCAGAAGGAATACGACCTCATCGTGGAAGACCTGAACAAGATTCCGTTCTTCACGCCTTGCAACACGAAGGTCAAGCGCCTCCACATGGTGATGCACTTTTTCCGCAAGTCGATTTTCCGCGAGACGTTCTTCCCGATGGCGCTGTACGTGTACCTGATGGAACGTGCGGTGGCGCTCTTCTACAAGGGCGAGAACTTCCTCGCCATCTCGCAGAGCACTGCCGATGAGATTGCCGACATGGGCATCAAGGCCAAGTGGATCGAGGTGGTGGAGCCGGGTATCGATACCGAGTACTTCCACCCGACCGAGAAGAAGGCCGACCCTCCGGTGATTTCGTACGTGGGTCGCCTCATGAAGTACAAGAACGCTCAGTTTGTTATCAATGCCATGCCGCGCCTCCGCGAACTGGTGCCGGGTATTGTGCTCGAAGTTGCCGGTGGTGGTGACTACCGCGGCGAACTCGAAAAGCTGGTCGATAAACTTGGCGTGCGCGACTCCGTAAAGTTTCTCGGGCGTGTCTCCGAGGACGAGAAGCGTGACCTGTTGAGCCGTTCCTCCCTGTTCATCAACCCCTCCTTCAAGGAAGGCTGGGGCATCAACAACATCGAGGCGAACCTCTGCGGCACGATTTCGATGAGTAACAATGTCGCCGGCCTCAAGGATTCCGTGGTGGACGGCGTGACCGGCCTCTTGTACGAGAACGACGACCCCGAGGGGTTCTGCCAGAAGGCTGCCGAGGTGCTCCACGACAAGGACCGCCTCTCCGAGCTCGAACGCAATGCCCATGAGCGCGCCCTCACCATGAGTTGGGACGCCATGTCCGAAAAAATGGAAAAAGTTATCGAAAAAGCGCTGAATTAGCCTTTTTTGACCGGAAAATTTGTTAAATTTCCGCCCGTGATTGCCCCCTGCGGTTTATCGCTGCGGCGAAAACTGCCTTGCTCCAATTTCCTGAGCCGGACTAGGTCCGCTGGATAGGAGCCCTTCTGGCCGTCAAGCTTCCATAGAAGCGCTATTAAGATGGCCCTAAACAACACACACATGCAATCACCCCTTCGGCGGGTCTTTTCCAGCCTTCCGATGTGGCTAACCCTTACTTATGAGGTGCCCAGATGGAAAACTACATCGCAATCGCACTTTCACTCGTTGCAGTGATTTTGTGCATCGTTATCCTGTCTAAGGTTAACAAGATTCTCGACAATCTCCATACTCCGATTGTTAAAAAGCTCACCCCGGACATGAACTTGAAGCCGAATTCCCGCCGCCCCGTCGGT
>JAGAAW010000110.1 GCA_017615055.1 Fibrobacter sp. | reverse complement strand
TATCAAGAAGCTTCTTGATATCTGCAACACTAGGAACTCGGAACTCAGAACTAGTAACTAAACCGAAGGTTTATTATGGAATCTTACTTCTTTATCGGTGTTGCGGGCGTGGGCATGAGTGCCATTGCCCAGTACCTCGTTGGCAAGGGCGTTGCAGTGAGCGGTTCTGACCGCCAGTTCGGCGAGTTCCTTGCGGGCAAAACGGAAAAGCCGCTCGTGATGAGCCAGCTTGAAGATTGTGGCGTCAAGTGCTTTGCACAGGACGGCTCGGGCGTTGTTGCGGGCCTGAATGCCGTGGTGGTGAGTACCGCCATCGAGGACACGAACCCCGATTTGAAGCGTGCGAAGGAACTCGGCGTCCCTGTGATGCACCGTAGCGAAATGCTCGCGAAGATTTCGAAAGAGGCGAAGACCATCGCCGTGAGCGGTACGAGCGGTAAATCCACCGTGACCGCGATGATTTACCACATTTTGGAATATGCCGGGCTCCAGCCGTCGGTAATGACGGGTGCCGGCCTTGTGAACCTGCAGGCGCAGGGGAAAATTGGCAATGCCGTGAGCGGCAAGGGCGAATGGCTCGTTGTCGAAGCCGACGAGAGCGATGGAACTCTCGTGCGCTACGAGCCGGAAATCGGCCTCATTTTGAATGTGGACAAGGACCACAAGGAAATGGACGAACTGCAGGAAATCTTCCTCAAGTTCAGCCACAACATACTGGATAACGGCAAAATCCTTATCGTGAACGACGCGCACCCGCTGGCAAAGAAGTTCAGCGCGGGCCGCGAATTCGATTTCGGGTTTGAGAACTATGTGGGCGTACAGGGCACGGACTTCAAGACCGCCGGTACGCATATCAAGTTCCGCGTGCGCCATAAGGCGGAACTCGTGAATTTCGAAGTGCCGCTTCCGGGCAAGCACAACATGGAAAACGCCCTCGCGGCGACGGCCGCGGCGCTTCGCGCCGGAGTGTCGCTCCATACCTGTGCCGATGCTCTCGCGACATTCCCGGGCGTTTTCCGCCGCCACCAGATATTGGGAACGTTCAATGGCGTTACCCTCGTGGACGATTTCGCGCACAATCCCGCAAAGATTGCCGCCAGCATCAAGAGTGCGCAGGACTTTACCGAAGGCCGCGTTCTCGCCTGGTTCCAGCCGCATGGTTTCGGGCCCACGCGCTTCCTGCGCAAGGACCTTGTGGAATTCATCGCGAAGACGCTTCGCCCGAAGGATTTCGATGACGACCGCGAAAACGACGTGATGTTCTTCAGCGAGATCTACTATGCGGGCGGTACCGTTACGCGCGATATCAGCGCGGGTGACCTTGCCGACGACCTGTTGCTGAAGGGCTGCGAGGCCATCTACATCGAGAACCGCGATGAATGCGCGAAGAAGATGGTGGAGTACGCGCAGCCGGGCGACACCATCTTGCTGATGGGTGCTCGCGACCCGAGCCTTGAAAAGTTCGCGAAATCTGTCCAGAAACTTCTGGAAAACAGGTAAGTCGCTCGAACACTCAAGCTCTCAAACGAACAAAGGCCCGTCAATCAACGGGCCTTTGTTATGTGAAAGTCTCTTACTCCACGCTCGGTTCCATCAACTGCATTTTGCCGTTGCCGAGATTATGACAGACTCGGTTTCTGCCGTTCTGTTTGGCATGGTAGAGAGCCTTGTCTGCGCGGTCGATGAGCGAGGCGACGGTGTCTTCGTCAACGCGCTCGGCAAACCCGATGCTCACGGTAACCTGGATAATATTGCCATCCGGGAGCGAAATGCTCATGTTCTCCATGTCGCGGCGGATTCGTTCGGCGATAATCTTCGCGTTCTTGGTCGAAGTTCCCGGCAGGAACACAGTGAATTCTTCGCCGCCGTAGCGCACCGGCATGTCGGACGGGCGCAGGCTGCGTATAAGCGTCTGTGCCACGGAGATAAGCACCTGGTCGCCGGCGAGGTGACCGTAGGTGTCGTTCACGTTCTTGAAGTGGTCAATGTCGAGCATGAACGCTGTGAGCGTAAAGTTGCCCTTGTTGCTCCGGACCATTTCGCGCGTGTACATTTCTTCAAGCCAGCGGCGGTTGTGGAGGCCCGTCATGGGGTCTACCATTGCATATTCTTCCATGCGGCGGATGTGGTACTGTTCTTCACACACAATCTTGTTGTTGTTGCGCAGTCTCTGGCTCAGAATTTGCAAGAAGTTTAGGCACAGATGGTGCGAAGAGCGGATCATGGCTGATGCAACTTCACCGGGAACAAAGAGTACCTTGCTCGTTACCTTGGCGCTAACAGTCGCACTCGGTGCGATATTGTCGAAGATGGACATTTCGCCGGCGCAGTGTCCGGGCTTGATGAAGTCGGTGTATTCGCCGCCTTGGGCTTCGACCTTGACTTCGAGCTCGCCTTCCAGAAGGATGATTAGACGCTGGATTGGGTTTTCCGGGTCGATGAGCTTGGTGCCCGGTTCGATGATTTCTGTTTTGCAACCCAGCAGGAACCCAGCCAGTTTCTCGAACTGCACGTTGTTGAAAATATCCAGGCTGTAGAAGGTGTTTCTGGAAATAGGTAAGGTTTCGAGTTCGTCGTGATTCATACTGAAAGTATATATTAAAAATCTATGGTGGGGTAATCGGTTTTCTCAAAAAAATGCTATTTTCGAGGAGAATATAGAATCGAGGGCAGAATATGGGCCAAATCGTACTAAAATCCGCGACGCTTCCGGGCTTGGACGGCAACAATCGCGTTGTCGACGTGCTTATCGAGGGCAACCGTTTTTCCAGGATTGCCGAATCGGGCATCGAGGTTCCCGCTGGGGCCGAGGTCGTGGACTGCAGCGGATTTGCGATTTTCCCGGCGTTCTACAACGGTCATACGCATGCGGCGATGTCGCTCTTGCGCGGGTATGCCGATGACATGCCACTCCAGAAGTGGCTGCAGGAATACATCTGGCCGTTCGAGGCGAAACTTACGGGTGCCGATATTGAAATTGCCTGCAGACTTGCTTTCCTCGAGATGATCAAGTCCGGGACTGTTTTCTTTGCCGATATGTATTGGCATCGCGAGCGCACCATCAAGGTGGTCGAGGAAATGGGTATCCGTGCGGCTGTAGGCGTGACGTTCGCGGAATTGCTCATGACGCCAGAACAGATAGAGGACAATTTCAACTTCCTCGCGGCGCATACGGGCGAGTCGGAGCGCGTGTGCCTTGCAGTTGCCCCGCATTCCGTATACACAGTGGGCGAGGCGCTGCTGAAGCGCTGCGCTGATTTTGCCCGCGCGGAAAAGTTCCTGGTTCATACGCACCTCTCCGAAACTTTAAAGGAACTCGAGGATTGCGAAAGACAGTACGGCTGCAGCCCAGTCCGTCTGCTGGAACGTGCCGGAATGCTAGATTCGAACCTCGCCGCAGCGCACTGCGTCCATTTCTCGGACGACGACATGAAGGCTTTTGTGGATTCGGGGGCTACTGCTGTATTGAACCCGAATTCGAACTTGAAACTTGCCAGCGGGATTCCTCCGATTGACCGCCTGCTACGTGCAGGTGCCAAGGTCGCTCTCGGTACGGACGGTGATTCTTCAAACAACAACCTCGACATGCACGAGGAGATGAAACTTGCGGCCCTGCTCGCGAAGGTGCAGGGGGGTGCGGAAACGTTGCCTGCGCATGATGCTCTCAAGATGGCGACGGTGAACTCCGCGCGAGCCTACGGGTTACTGGATGCCGGTGAAATCCGGGAAGGTTTTCTCGCGGATTGCCTGCTGGTGAACTTGAATAACGAGCGGATGGTGCCGCGCCATAACCTGGTCAGCAATTGGGTCTATGCTGCTGACAGTTCCTGCATCGATTCCGTTATCTGCAACGGAAAGTTCGTGATGCGGGGGCGTCACGTGGATGGTGATGAAGAAATTATACGAGAAGCGGAAGCCTGTGCGAAGAGGCTCGCGGCCAACTAGGTTTTAACAAGTAGGTATCAACTACTTCTTTTCTACCGAGTGCGTGTTCGGGCCCTTCTCGTTGCTTACCTTGTAGGTAGTTCCGGCCTTTTCCTTGACCTTTTCCACGACGGAATCAGCCTTCGCGTCAACCTTCTTGACGAGGGAATCCTTTGCGTCGGTTGCAGCCTTTACGGCGGCATCCTTGGCCTGTTCAGCCGCCTCGGTTGTCGTTTCCTTGACTTTTTCGACAGCCTTGTCGGTGATTTCCTTGCTGAGTTCGGTCGCCTTCTTTTCGGCAATGCCAATCAGGTCTGGTTCTTCCGAGGAAAACCCGAGCATTTCCAGGTTAAACTTGTAGAAACTGTATGCGGTCGCGGCGTTACGCGTATCCTTGAGCCCGCCGGTTACCGGGATGATATGCAGGATGGAGAGGAATATGAAGCAGATTATCCAGCCCTTGCATGCTCCGAGAAGTCCACCGAGGATCCTGTTGACCTTGCCTACGGGAGTGTCGGCGACAGCCTTCTGCACAAAGTGCCCAATCATGAACAACGTAATAAACGGTACGAGGAACCCGATGCAGATGCACAGGAGCTTTACGGTAAAACCGCTAATCTCAAGGTTCGTGGCGAGCGTGTCGGCGATGAGATCCTGGGCAAAGTATGCGCCAGCGAGCGCTGCCGCCCAGGCGAAAAGCCTAAAGAGGTCCTTCAGGAACCCGCGCCATACACCGATGAGCGTGAGAATGAGTACGCAGACAAGGCAGAATATGTCTATCCAGTTCATTTGTTCCCTTTAGAAATTCGATAAGAGCATGTATACGCCGGCAGTGACTGCAGCGGTGAATATAAAAGTAAGCGCGATTGTCATTTTGCACCTGCTGGGGTAGGTCTTGGGTTCAATGGCAGTCTTTTCGCCCCTCATCGTGGCGTTCACCCATTCGGCGAGGTAGGGCGTGAGGTCGCGCGGGTAGGCGCGCATCAGACGGCTGAGTTCATCGGCGACATCTGCAGCAGAGAGCGGGCGCTTGGAGGGCTTCTTCTCGAGGAGCTGCATCACCAGCTTTGCAAGCCCCTTGGGCGTACCGGGCGGGAAAGCCTTCTTGCCGATTTTCAGGCGGCGGATGTTCTGGAAAGTCTGGTTCAGCGATTCTCCGCGGAAAACGTTCTCGCCGAGGAGCATCTCGCTCGCGATGATGCCCATGCCGAATAGGTCGGAGGCCGGAGTCGCCTCGTCGCCCATGGTCTGTTCGGGGCTCATGTAGGCGCCGGTCCCGATTTGCGAACCCGCCATGGTGAGCGTCATGTCGTCGCCGTTTCTCCTGTCGACGTGCGCAACGCCGAAATCGAGCAGTCGGATTCGCCCGTCCTTGTCAATCATCAGGTTTGCGGGCTTAAGGTCGCGGTGTACAATTCCCGCGCGGTGCACGACGCTCAGGGCGAGGAAGATTTCGTGGAGAATTGCCATCACGACCCAGACGGGCGGCTGCTTGCAGGCGTCGAGAATCTCGCGCAGGTTCTTTCCCATCACGAATTCCATCGAGAGCGATAGCTGGCCGTCACTCTCCTTCCAGAGGGCGTAGGGCTGCACGATGGCCGGGTGGTTCAGGTGGGCGAGGATGGTAGCCTCCTGCTGGAACCGGAGGATAAAGGAATCCTGGTCCAAAAGTTTCGGGACCATTTGCTTCACGATAACCATGCGGTCGAGCGATTCGTCGTGGCACAGCCACACATTGCCCATGGCACCATGCCCGAGCATCTGTGTCGGCTTGTATCCGCCAATCTTCTTCGGCAACGCTTCCTTTGTCTTCTTTGCTACAGGCATTCTACTTGGATACCGTCTTCAGGTAAATGGTATGGTGCTTTGTCTTGGGGTCGAGATTCGGGTAGTCGAGGATGTAGTGCAACCCGCGCGATTCCTTGCGGTGGAGCGCTGCGACCAAAATCATCTTCGATACCTGTAGGGCGTTCAGGAACTCGAGGAAGTGGAGGTTCTCCGTTTCCTTGTTCTTGATGGCTGCATCCACGTCGGCCTCGAGGGCGGCAATTTCCTTCAAACCCTGGTTCAGGCCCGCGGTCGTGCGGACAATCCCGCAGTACGCCCACATCGTATCTTGCAGGGCCTTCTTGCGCTTGCGCCAGTAGGCGGCCTTCGTGAAGGATACCTTCTCTTTCTTGGTCGACTTCTTCACGTCGATTTTTGCCTTCAGGAGCCCGCTGTCGCAGATGTTGTCCACTGCGCGGATTGCAAAGACGACGCTCTCCAGCAGGGAGTTCGATGCAAGGCGGTTTGCACCGTGGACGCCCGTCGCGGCGACTTCGCCGCAGGCGTACAGGCCGTTAATCTCGGTACGCGACCAGGTGTCGACCAGTACGCCTCCGCACATGTAGTGTGCGGCGGGCACCACGGGGATCCATTCCTTCGTGATGTCGATACCTGCGTCGAGGCACTTCGCGTAGATGTTCGGGAAGTGGCTCTTGATGTCCTTCGGGGTGCGGCCCGAGAGGTCGATAAACATGTTGGGCTTGCCCAGGCGCTGCATCTCGCTGTGGATGGCGCGCGCCACGATGTCGCGTGGCGCGAGCGAGTGGAGCGGGTGAACCTGGTTCATGAACTCTTCGCCCTTGTAGTTCTTCAATATGCCGCCGAATCCGCGCACCGCTTCCGAAATCAGGAAGGGCTTCTTGAGCTGCGGGGCGTAGAGGCTTGTCGGGTGGAACTGCATGAACTCAATATCCTGCAGGGCAGCACCAGCACGGGCCGCAATCGCCATGCCGTCGCCACAGCTGTCGGGCGGGCATACGGTGTACTGCCAAATGCGGCCTGCACCGCCAGTAGAAAGGATGGAGGCCTTCGCGTAGAGGTTCTCGACAACGCCCGTCTTCTGGTGGATGATCTTAGCACCCACGCAGCGCTTGTTCTTGCCTTCGCCCTTGCAGATGAGGTCCTTGATGTAGCAGTTCTCGATGTAGTGGATGTTCTTGTGCTTGTGCAGTTCGCACAGGAGTGCCCGCATGATTTCCTTGCCGGTGAGGTCCGCCGCGTGCAATATGCGGTGGTGGCTGTGGCCACCTTCCAGGTGCAGGTCGAATTGCGTCTTGTCGACGGGCGAGGGGGTGAACTGCACGCCCCACTTCACGAGCTGCTGGATGGTTGCGGGGCCGCTCTTGGTAAGGATGTTCACGGGCTCCTTCTTGCAGAGGCCGGCGCCCGCCTCGAGCGTGTCGTCGATATGGAACTTGAACTTGTCTGTCTTCTCGGTGACGGTAGCGATGCCGCCCTGCGCATAGTTCGAGGATCCGTCCGGCTTTGCCCCCTTCGTGAGGATAACGACCGAAAGGCCCTTTTCTGCCGCGTGTAGGGCAGCGGATAGACCGGAAATGCCTGCGCCCAGGACTAGAATATCGTACATGACCAAACTCCGTTGGTAAGTTTTATGCTCCATAGATAGAAATTTACTCGCTATCATAATTATTGCCAGCTACCATGATTAGAATTCCTGAAAAAATCCTATATGCAATGCTTCATTGCATATACACAAATGTAATAGAAAATTTACTACAAAAATGCGAAAATTTTTAAAAATTCTTTAATTTTGTTGACTAAAATGCTTGTTTTCTTAAATTCACGATTATATATTTCTTGGTATGAAACCGATTACCGAATACACGGATTACCGCAAGTTCATGCTGGACTACTACGAAGACCGGAAGGCGCATTCCGTTTTCTCGTGGCGCGAGTTCTCGAACCTTGCTGGATTTTCTTCCTGTTCGTACATGAAGGTCGTGTGCGATGGTAAGAGCAAGCTGAGCAAGCAGGGTGTGGAACGTACTGCGCAGGCAATGGGGCTTGCAGGTTTTGAGGTAGAGTATTTCCGCGCGATGGTTTCCTTCTGCCAGTCTAGATCGGACACAAAGAAAAACGAGGCGTTTGAGCAGATGTGTGCCATCGCGAAGAACCACAAGGTACGTGTACTCGAAGAAAGGCTTTTTGATTACTATGAATCGTGGAAGAACCCGACCTTACGCGAACTTGCGCCGTTGATGCCGGGGGCGACGCCCGGTGAGCTTGCGAAGAAGTGCTACCCGCCAGTAACGGCGTGGGAGGTTCAGGATACTCTTAAGTTCCTGACCGATTCTGGGCTCCTGCTCAAGGCGAAGGACGGCTCGTATTTGCAATCGGAAAGTTCTATTGCGGGTTCTAGCGAGGCGACACGCCTTGCAATTCGGACGGCACACCGCCAGATGTCGCAACTCGCCGCAAATTCCCTTGACCTGCCTACGACGGAGCGCAATATTACCGGTGTCACCATGGGCATATCCGACGAGACCTACGATAAGATTGTCCATGAACTCGAGGTGTTCCGTCAGAAAATTATCTCCATTGCCGCTGCCGACAAGAACATTAATCAGGTCTATAGACTCAACCTACAGTTTTTCCCGCTGACCCGAAAGGTAAAGGAGGCTCCCCATGAAAATGCCTAACTTGAGATTTGTATTTTCCGTTGCCGCGCTGAGCCTTGCCGCCGCATGGCTTTCTGCATGCAGCAATACGACTGCCGGAACATCCGACGACCCGAACCAGATTACGGCAAGCATCAAGGGCGTGGTGGAGAAGGGCCCGTTTGTCAAGGGAACGACTGTTACCTTGTACGAACTCAATCCCGAGACGTTTGCGCAGACGGGCAAGACGTTTACGGGCACCGTTGACGGCGACGACGGTTCGTTCTCGCTGGGCAAGGTCGAGTTGGGCTCCCGCTACGTGCTGCTCGATGCGAATGGTTACTACTGGAACGAACTTTATGGCTTGAAGACGACTAACCCGCTCTCGCTCAGGGCGATTGCGCATGTCGAGAAGAATAACACGCTCAATATAAACATCGGTACCCATATTACGCACAAGCGGATCCTGGCACTTTTAGATTCCGGTTTGGCGTTTGACGAGGCCAAGGCGAAGGCTGAATCCGAGGTCGTCGAAGCGTTCTTCGGTGAAGATTCCGGTATGGCGTTCGAGAATGCGAGCATCTTCGACAATTCAAAGCTATTGGCGCTTTCGATTATCGTGCTGATGGTCGGGCCCGAGCCTGATGTGACGGAGATGATTGCCGGACTTTCTGCGGGGCTTTCCGCTGACCTACTGATAAAGCTTGCGGACAATGCCGCGTTCCAGTACAATGATTATGCGTATGCACGTAAACATATGGAAGAACGTTTCCCGAATGCAAATCTGGGAACTTTCGAAGAATTCATCTATAGATTCTGGAGCGATACCTATGGCTTGGGAGAGTGCTCCAAGAATACGGCCGGTATACTCGATACGGTTCATGCGGAAAATTCGGTTAATGATGGAATGGTCGCGATATGCAAGGAGACATCGGATGGTTCCGACGTTTACCTGTGGAGAAGCGCGACAGATCTGGAACAGCATACCTTCAATTTGGAACCGGTGGAGGATGGTCGCCTGATAAGGTCGGAAACTGATTCTACAGTGGCCTATGTCTATGATAATGGAAAATGGCGTGAAGCGAATGCAAGTGAAATTTTTGTTGGGATGGGTTGCATCAAATCTCTTGATGGTACACTCGTACAGAAAGATGGCGAAGGCAGTAAGTGCAACTGGATTTACTGTATTGAGGCTGTCAATGGGTATAGGTCGGATGGCTCGCTTGTTATGCCTGATAGTTCAGGCTTTATATGCAATCTTGGAAATCAACCTACCTGGGTTGCGGCAACAATTTTTGATTACACGAAGGATGCGTTCTTTAACCCTGATGTTGAATATGGTTCCGTGACGGATGAGCGCGATGGCCGAACCTACCGTACGGTCAACATTGCGGGGATGACGTGGATGGCTGAGAATCTTACTTATGCAACAAATGGTGCTGATTGTAAGGATTCGCTTTCCATAGGTTGTGTTTATGAATGGTATATGGTAATGAATGTTGCAAAAAATGATTCTGTTGTAGAAAATACACGCGGAATATGCATGGAAGGCTGGCATGTTCCTGATACGACCGAGTGGAAAGTATTGCTAAATGAATATTCGCTTGCAGATCTAAAATCTTCAGTGGAATGGCGTGATGGGTCAAATAAAAGTGGTTTTTCTGTTGTGCCATTTGCCTCTTATGTAAATCATGGCCTTGTTACGATTAATAGCATTTGGCTTTCGTATGCAGATTTTTTTGCCTCAAATTACGATGTGGGTACTAATATTATGGGTGGGGGTAGATTTACTTATGGTTATGGGGCATCTTTTGATGAGACCGAAGCGGTAATTACAAGTATGGTGCAGAAAGAAAAGAGCGTTTTGCGGTATACGAAAGGATTGCTCCGTTGCGTGAAGGATTCTGAATAAACGGCGGTAAATACCGCATGACACGGGGGTTTGGGCTAATTTATGCTCAAATCCCTTTTTTTTGAACTTTGAACCTATATATATTTGCTACATTTTCGCCCGACAAATTTTAATGGAGTCTACTCTATGTTAACGTGGATTAATGAAAAGGCCAAGTGGGTTATCGTCATTTTCGCGGCAGGTATTGTCGTGGGCCTGTTGGCTATGGACCGTGTTCCGAAGACTGCACAGAGCTACCCTGTTGGTGTGGTGAACGACCACAAGATCAGCTATGCCGAATTTGATGCCCGCATCAAGATGCTGCAGCAGAACCAGTTCCAGAACCAGCACCTCGAGGACGAGCAGTACGCGCAGCTCCGTAGCGACGTGTTCCGCTCCTTCGTTCGCCAGATTCTCCTGGACGAGCAGTTCGAGAAGGCCGGACTGGCAGCCTCGGTCGCCGAACTCAAGTCTGAATTCAAGACCAACTCTGCCGCCGTTCGCCAGCGCCTGGTGCAGGAAGCCCAGTACCGCCTCTTCGCAATCCAGCAGCAGGCTACCTCTCAGGAAGACCTTATGCAGCGCAGCCAGGCATACATCGCCTCGCTCCCGAAGTTCCTGACCGATTCTACCGCAAGCGATGCGGACTACGAGGCCTGGCTCGAGACTCCTGAAGCCTTCAAGTGGGGCTCCATGCTCCAGCTCGAAGAAGAAATGAAGAACACGAATGTTCCGGTCAAGCAGCTCCAGACGCTGGTTGCCGCGGGTATCCACCCGACGACGCTTGAAGCCAAGTGGATTACCGACCGCCGCACGACGGACTTCGATGTCGATGTCGCCTTTGCCGCAGCAAATGACTTTGCCGTTGCCGATGACGCCGTTGATACCGCGATGGTGAAGGGCTATTTCAACGCCCACCAGGACAGCTTCTTCGTTGAAAAGGATGTCGTGAAGTTTGACTACGTGACTATCCCGGTTGCAGCGACTGCCGCCGATGACGAACGCGTGCGTGAATACGCCATGACGATTTTCTTCCAGCTTGCCGATACGTCCTCTACCGCGACGTTCGAGGAAATGGCCCGCATTTCTTCCGAAGACCCGGGCAGTGCCGAGAAGGGTGGTATGCTTGACCAGCCTGCTGGCAACGGCGTGTATGTCCCCGAATTCGAGAAGGCCGCCCTCGCGCTTGATTCCGGTGCCGTTTCTGAACCGGTCAAGACCCAGTTCGGCTACCACATCATCAAGTGCTTTGGCAAGTCCACCGACTCTACCGGCAAGGTTACCGCCAACGTCGGTCACATCCTGCTTGTCGTGAATGCCTCTTCCGAAACCATCGACAGCCTCGAGAAGATTCTCAATGGCGTAAGGAACGAAGTGAACGCCGGTACCAAGGACTTTGCCGCTGCCGTCAAGGAACGCGGTCTTGAAGTCAAGCACTCCGGCTGGGTGGGCAAGAACGAGAACGTGGATGACCTCGGCTACCTCAAGGGCGTGACCACGTTTGCATGGCCCAACGAGAACCTCCCCGAAGAGGAAGGCGTCGTGTCGCAGGTGCTCCGCAACAATAAGTTTGTCGCCATCTTCAAGAAGGACAAGGAACTCAAGGCTGGCGAACGCAATATCGACCTGCACTTTGATGCCATCAAGAATAGCCTCAAGGCCCGCAAGTCCGAGAACGCTGCCGGTGCCTACCTCGCTTCCGTTGCCGACAAGGTGAAGGAATGGAAGGCCGCCAATCCGGCTGATTCCGCTGCCGCTGCCCCTGCCGCTATCGAGAAGGTGAGCATCCAGAACTTCAAGGCTTCTCCGGAAGGCTACATCCCGGGCTTTGGCTACGGGAACGCCGCACTCTACAAGGTGCTGAACGGCCAGAAGCAGGGTGAATGGGGCCCGGTCGTCGAGACTGAACTCGGTGCCGTGATGGTCCGCGTGAACAGCAAGACCACTCCGGAAGATTCCGTGGTTGCCTCTACCGTGAAGCAGGAACTCGAAAGCGCCTCCCGCTTTACCTCCATGACGCTCTTCAATGAGTTTGTCAACAATATGGAAAAGTCGACTCCGGTCGAAAGCAACCTCGACCTGTTCTACAAGGAATAGTTGATTTTCGTCGACGGGATTTTCCCGTTGACGATTCCTTGCTCTTTTGTTATATTTGTGCCGCTTAACTGATGCCCCCATCGTCTAGTGGCCCAGGACTCGGGATTCTCATTCCCGCAACAGCGGTTCGAGTCCGCTTGGGGGTACGAAAAGGAACTCACTGATGTGAGTTCCTTTTTTTGTATGCTTTTGGGTGTTTTTTGGGGGTGGGGCTTGTACGTTTTAGTAAAAATGGATTTATTTTATTTGTATGATGCGTTACTTGACTCTTTTTATGTTGATGGCAGTGTCTGCGGCATTTGCGGGGATGATCGTCCCGATGCCGAATCTGGTGGACCCGCGCGACAAGCAGGTCTACAAGACGGTGCAGATTGGCGACCAGCGCTGGATGGCGGAAAACCTTCGCTTTAAGTTGAAGGGTACGCTCTGCTACAACAAGAGCGAGTCGAACTGCGAGGAGTACGGAAGGCTCTATACCTGGGCCGCAGCCATGAGGCTTGTGGACTACTTCAACCACACGCTGGCAAAGGATGCCGTGAAGAAGGTTCACGACGTGTGCCCCAAGGGCTGGCGCGTGCCGACAAACAGGGATTGGAAAAAACTCAACTACTACGTAACGAAAAAGGGTATCAGCGATGGTGCTGGCCTGTGCCTCAAGTCAAAGGATGGCTGGGAACGCGAACTTAGGTTGCCAGCGGGTTCGGACGAGTTCGGCTTCAATGCTTTGCCGGCGGGCGAGTACCACTACGTGGGCGAGTTCATGGACAAGGGGTCCGCTACGCAGTTCTGGGCTTCGAACGAGTACGATGCCTACGGAGCCTATTTCTGGAGGCTTACCTACGACTCCAGGCTGTTCGAGAAGGTCTACGACGCGAAGGATAACGCAGTTTCGGTGCGTTGCGTCGAGGAAAAGTACTACAAGCCGGTCGATCCGCCGCCTCCGCCAAACTTTGTGAAGGTCGAGGTTGTGAAAGTGCAGAACAAGGAAGTCATGACCATACACGTGGGTGACCAGGTATGGATGGCGAAGAACCTGGACGTGGATGTGCCGGGGAGCTTCTGCTACGGCGGTAAGGATGAGAACTGCAAGAAGTTCGGACGACTCTACACGTGGCCCGCTGCGATGAAGTTGGCTCAGGAATACGGCGAGAAGTCTGCTCGCGATTCGGTGAAGCGGACTCACCGCGGTTTGTGTCCCTACGGCTGGCATATTCCGAGCATATATGATTTCGATAGGCTTAATGCCTACCTCAAGGATATCGACGAGGCGGTGGGCGTGGGTGCTAACCTGAAGGCTCGCGACATCTGGCCGGAATCGGATAACTCTCTGCCTGGCGAGAACGGGTTCGGGTTCAATGCACTCCCCTCGGGCGTGTTGCCTGCGAATGCCGCGTTTACCGGATTGGATTCCATGACCGGTTTCTGGAGTACCGCCGAGACGGATTCCCTGACGGCGCTGTACTGGTCAATCCGTTACGACAATGACGACCTGGTGCGCGACAGTGCGGGCAAGGTGGGTGCATTGCCGGTGCGTTGCCTTATGGACCCGCCCGGCGTGGACGAGATTTACGATAGCACCGCGCTGTATGATTCCCGCGACGAGAACCGCTACAAAACTGTCGAGATCGGCGGTAAGCGCTGGATGGCGGAAAACCTGCGGTTTGCTGCCCCCGGGAGCTTCTGCTACGAGGACAAGGATATCCGTTGCCGCAATTATGGAAGGCTCTATCCGTGGCACGTATCGATGAGGCTTTCGCCTGACTTTATCACGAATCCGGTAGAAGGCGCAATTACCGTCGAGCACCAGGGCATTTGCCCTGCGGGCTGGCACGTGCCCTCGCAGGAGGAATGGGGCAAGCTGATGAAGGATGTTGCCTCGATGCGGAAGGGTAGCATTGCGGCCGCGCTAAAGATGCGCGAGGGCTGGGTGCGAGGCGGAGCGCCGATTAGCGAGGCTTCGGGCTTTAACGCCATACCTGCGGGTGCGCGCTACAACGATGGCGAGTTTATGGAACTTGGCACGAGTGCGTATTTCTGGGAGGCAAGTGGCGGCGGCGATACGGGTGCAGCCTACTGGAACCTCATCAACAGCAAGGACGACGTGATGCGTGCGGAAGACTTCGAGAATACCGCATTCTCGCTGCGCTGTGTGCAGAATGCGCCTGCACCGGTAGATAGCACGAAAGCTGCTGGGAATGCTACTGCGGGTGGGGAAGGCGCCGCGCCTGCTACTGCGCCGGCTCCCTAATGTTTAGAATAAACTGAGTTGTCCGTTCGCGTCGGCTGCGGGTGTATCGCCTGCAGTCTTTTGTTTATCGCCGCTGTCGCTGGTAGCGGAGGCCGCGGGCTTCTTGCTACCATCACTTGTATCGCCGGCGCCTTCGTCGCTCGGAATGTCGCCGGAATCTGCCGCGGCAATCTGCTCCAAAAGCCATGCTTCGTCGTGTACGGGGATGCCGAGTTCGTTCGCCTTCGTGAGTTTGCTTCCGGCTGCCTCGCCGGCCAAAACCCAGCTTGTCTTCTTGCTGACGGAACCCGATACTTTGCCACCGTTTTCTTCGATGAGCTTGCGGGCTTCTTCGCGTTCCATGCTTGGGAGTGTGCCGGTGATGACCGCGGTCTGTCCCTGGAAAAGCGTCTTTACGACGCCCTTGAATTCTGTGGGGCACCCGAGTTCCACGAGCTCGTCAATCTCCTGCGTGTAACGTTCCGTATGGAAGAAGTCATAGACGGATTTCCCGATGCGTTCACCCACGTCGGTCACGTTCTGCAAGTCCTCTACGGTTGCGGTACGGATTGCTTCGAGTGTGCGGAAGTGCTTCGCGAGGTTCCTGGCGCTGGTGCGGCCCACGAAGCGGATGCCGAGGCCGTGCAGCAGGTTCTCGAGGCTACGCTCCTTCGATGCGGCGATGGCGTCGTAGACGTTCTTCGCGCTCTTCTTGGCCATGCGTTCCTGCGATTCGAGATCCTCGATCGTGAGGCGGTACAGGTCCGGGATGCGCTTGATTTTGCCCGTGGCAATTAGGCTTGCGATAAGGGCGGGGCCGAGGTTCTCGATGTTCATGGCCTCGCGGCTCACGAAGTGTTCGAACAGGCATTGTACCTGCGCCGCACAGTGCATGTTTTCGCAACGGAGGATGACTTCGCCGTCGATGTGGGCGAGGGGTTCCCCGCAAACCGGGCAGTTCGAAGGCGCCGCCACGGGTTGTGCTCCGGCGGGGCGGAGTTCTTTTTTGACGTCAGTAATCTTCGGGATGATTTCGCCGCCCTTCTCGACGCCGACGGTGTCGCCGAAGTGGAGGTCCAGTCGGGCGACTTCGTCGAAGTTGTGGAGGGTGGCGCGCTTGACAGTGGTGCCCGCGAGGCGCACGGGTGCAAGGTTCGCCACGGGCGTGACCGCACCGGTGCGGCCCACCTGGAATTCCACGGAAAGGAGCGGCGTGTAGGCGCGCTCCGCCTTGAACTTGTAGGCGATGGCCCAGCGCGGGCTCTTGCTCGTGGTGCCGAGTTCTCGTTGCATGGCTAGGTCGTTGAGTTTCACGACCATGCCGTCAATTTCGAAGGGGAGGCTGTCGCGGCTCGCGCCGATGTCTTCGGAAATCTTCATGATTTCGTCGGTATTGTCCGCGGTCCAGTAATCGTTCGTGTGGAACCCGAGCTTCTTGAGTTGTTGCAGGTTCTCTTCGTGTGTCTTGTTGTCGCTCTGCGGAATGTGGTAGGCGAAGAAGCGCATCGGGCGCGTCTTGCATTCGGCGACGCTCTTGAGCTTGAGCGAACCCGAGACTGTATTGCGCGGGTTCTGGAAAATCTTCTTGCCCTCGAGAATAAACTGCTCGTTCAGGCGTTCAAAAGCCTCGCGTTCCATGTAGACTTCGCCGCGCACCTCGAAAATGCCTTGCGGGATTTCGCTCGGGTCAATCTTCAGTTTCTTGGCGTCAAAGTATTCGGGAATGTCCGCAATCGTGAGTGCGTTCAATGTCACATCGTCGCCCTGGGCGCCGTCGCCGCGGGTGGCCGCCTGTTTCAAGCGCCCGTTCTCGTACACGATGGAAAGTGAAACACCGTCGATTTTCCGCTCGCAGATCCATTTATGCGATGGCCCGCGCATCTTGTCACCTGTGTCATTCTGGAGCGAAGCGATAGAATCCATGGAAACATCCGCAATTCCATCTTCCGCGGCCCTGACAAACTCCGCCATCTCCTCGGCGCTATACACGTTCGCGATACTGAGCATGGGCACTGCGTGTGCGACCTTCGCAAAGTCGTTCGTCAGGTCGCTACCGACCCGCTGCGTGAGCGAACCCTGACCGCGCAGTTCCGGGTACTTCGCCTCGAGTGCTTCCATCTCCTTGAGCCCGAAGTCGAAATCCTGGTCGCTCATGGGGGAGACGCCTTCCTTGTAGTAGAGGCGGCTCGCTTCTTCCAGTTGCTTCTTCAGTTCAAAATAGCGGGTGTAGTCGAAGTCTTTCTGCTCGGTCATAGCCTTAATATAGCAAGTTTCGCGCATTTTTTCTGCGCAATCCTTTGGCTCGATTCGTTACTTGTGAAATTATAAAAATGTGCAGACGATAAGCGCAATTAGGCCAGCAAACATGGCCACCTTCGTAAGCGATTGTGCGCGGCGGTAGTTCTTGTTGTGTGCGCTGAAAAGGATTACTGCGAATGTCGGCGTGAGCGTTATTCCCGTGATGATCAGGAACAGCGGTGGATAGTTGTGCCCGAACACCTTGTCCATGTAGAAGACCGGGAGCGGGAGCGAAATCCAGGTGAAGAGGATGATGGCGCCGGCTAGCCTGCGGGCGGTTGCCGAGCCAGCAATCAGCGGGAACGTCATGATGCCCGCCTTCAGGTCGCCAGTCTCGTCTTCCAGGTCCTTGTAGATTTCACGCGCGGTCGTGAGCAGGAATGCGAACGGAATTGCGGGGATAATCGCCCAGATGTGTTCTTGTGCGTAGTTGTTTCCTGGTAGGATGAGATTGGATAGAATGAGATAATCCATCAGGGCGTAGAGCAGGGGTGTCGTGCACAGGAACGCGACTGTCATGTTCTTCAGAAGCGGGATATGTTTGAGCCACTTGTTGTAGGCTATCAGGAGCACCCCGAGTAAAAAGAAGAAGCCGAGCGGAAGGTATTCAAACGGAGAGGAAGAGTTTGAATCGCCAAGTCCGCAGAGGAGCATCAGCACGAATAGGGCAATCCAGGTTATGCGTGCGGCCTTTACCGAAACTTTCCCGGTTACGAGCGGCCTTTCGGGGCGGTTCAACTTGTCGCTTTCCAGGTCCAGGATGTCGTTCTGGATGTTCGCAAACCCGATGGCGAATGCGAACCCGAATGCTTCCACCATAACGGTTGACCAGCCAATCCAATCAAAGTCGGAATGGCAGTCGTCGGGCAAGAAAAGCGAATTGGGAAACCCGAGCAGCATATACCCGACCACGAGCGTGATTATCGCAATCACGATGTTCTTGGGGCGGGTCATCTTGAGGAGTTCGACAAGCATCGTGCTCCAAATATAAAAAAGGGAATAAAAAAAATCCGGCTTTGAACCGGATCTTTTAGTAGCGGGGGCAGGACTTGAACGCTGCGACCTTCGGGTTATGAGCCCGACGAGCTACCAACTGCTCCACCCCGCGTCGAGGTTGTTGCCATATATAGAAAAATTTTATGGTTATGTCAAGGGTAGAACCGCATTTTCCGCGAAAATAAGCGAAAAAACGCAATTCCTGACCGGCTACACAAATTTTTTCAAGATGTGCTTGCTCGAGACGAAGTAGTCGATTCCGCTGATGATGGTGATGGCGGTAATGATGCCCATGACGATTGTCGGGAATATGTGCCAGATGTCACCCAGGCCGGGCACGAGCGCACGCACGGGGTCAATCGCCCCGAGGAGGATTGCCACGATGCCGATTCCCTGGAGGGCCGTCTTCCACTTGCCGCTCTTGCGTGCGGGCATGATGAGGCCTTCACTAGCGGCAAGCGTGCGGAGTGTTTCCACGCTGGATTCGCGGAAGTAGATGAGTGCTACCATCCATACGGGTGCATAGTCCGTGGCGATGAAGCACATGAAAATCGTCATGTTCGAAATCTTGTCGCTGAACGGGTCGAGATACTTGCCGAGCGTGCTCACTTCGCCCATGGCGCGGGCGAGTTTCCCGTCCAGGAAGTCGGTAAGCATGAAGCCGAGAACCATCGCGAGCGCAAGCACCTTGAATACGATGCTGTTGTTGCTGTAGTTCAGGTCGTTATCGTAGAAGAATACCCACAAAAAGAACGGGGTCAGCACGATGCGGCTCATCGTGAGCTGGCTTGCGATGGAGAGCGGCTTGCGGTGTGCCGGGTCGCGGTAGTACCAGTAGGCATACGCGACAGTCGATGCGGTAATGAGCAGGATGGTTGCCACCATGCATATCTGCTGGTAGTCCTCGAGGTTCAACAGGTAGACGCCCATCGTGACCGTGGTAGCAAGATTTGCGAGCTTGGACCAGCGGCGCTTTTGCGGCAACTTCTTGCCTTCGCGGAGAACACCGAGAGAGAACAGGGAATGCGCGATGAGTCGCCCGAGAATAAAGGCGCAGCCGATGCCGAGGAGTTTCTCGGCGCTTTCGGAATAGTAGAGGTCGCGCACGAAAATGCTTGTCATGACGCTGAACTGCAGCAGACCGTCGACAACGTTCAGCCAGAGCCTGTAGTAGGGCTTCTCGATTTCCTGGCTACGCAACTGGTAGAGGTTTACCCATCCCATGATGAGGGCGATAAGCACGAAGGCACAGGCGGTCTTCGCCATGCCGAGCCAGATGAAGATGATGACGCAGACAAAAACGAGCGCCCGTAGTAGGCTCCAGATGCGGGTGCGTAACCGCACGTCTGTTCTGTTTTCGCTCATTCGCAATTCTCCAAAAGTTGTTTCGCGTGCTCGCGCACAGTGGCAGATTCCCCGCCCAGCATCCGCACGAGTTCGTCGACACGTCCGTCCGCATCGAGGTTCGTTACGGAGGTGTACGTGCGCCCGTCGATTTCCTGCTTGCTTACGGCCAGCTGGTTGTCGGCACGGCTTGCGACCTGGTGCAGGTGGGTGATGGTGAGTACCTGATGGTGCTTGCCCAGGTTCCTGAGCGCAACCCCGATGTTGTTACCCACTTCACCGCTGATACCGGAATCTACTTCATCAAAAATTAGCAAAGGAACGGCGTCGAGTTCAGCCATCACGGTCTTGATGGCCAGCAATACGCGGCTCAGTTCACCACCCGAGACGGCCTTCTGGAGCGATTTTGCCCCTTCGCCCGGGTTCGGTGCCAACATAAATTCAATCTTGTCGGCCCCGTTTGCCGCATAGTCCTGCTTCTCGATGCTGGTCTTGAAGATGGCCTTGGGCATGCCGAGCGTCTGGAGCATGGCTTCCACGGCGGCGTCGAACTTTTCTGCGGCGGCCTTCCTACTTTCGGTGAGGCGGATCGAGGCTGCCTGCATCGACTTCATGAACTTTTCTGCCTGCCTGCCCAGTTCCTCGAGGTCTGCATCCAGGTTCTCGAGGCTCTCGAGTTCTTCTTTACGCTGTGCGGTAAGCGCGATGAGGCCCGCGACATCGGTGCGGTACTTGCGCTTTAGTTTCTGGATGGCGGCGATGCGCGAATTCGCGCGGTCAATTTCGGCGGGGGAGAGCGACTTTGCGGGCGATAGGCGGAGCAAATCCTTGCAGACGCTTTCGAACGGGTCCGCGACGTCGGCGAGCGCGTTCAGGTTCTCCTCGTAGTGCGGAATCTTGGATGCGAGCGTGCGCATCTTGGACTGCAGTATCTGTACCTGGTCCAACAGGCCGTTGTCGCCCCCGAGAAGCGTCTGGATATCGTTGATGCAGTTGCGTTCGGTTTCGCCCTTGCTCGCAATGTTCACCTTGTCCTCGAGTTCTTCCTCTTCGCCTTCGCGAAGGGCCGCCTTCGAGAGTTCATCGTACTGGAACTTGAGGAAATCCTTCTGTGCGGCGAGGTCCTTCGCGCGGGTCTGTGTTTCCTCAATTTTCGCGAGGGTGTCGTTCCATGCGTTCCAGGATTCCGTATAGTCTGCAAGGAGTTTTGCGTTGCCTGCGTATGCGTCGAGCATCTGGGCGTGCGTGCGCGTGTCGCGGAGCAGCAGCTGCTCGCTCTGGCCATGCATCTGGATAAGGTGCTCGCCAATCTCCTGCAGGTCGGCCTGGTTCACCATGTTCCCGTTCACGCGGGTGCGGCCCTTGCCGTTCTCGAGAATCTCGCGGCGGATGACGAGTTCGTCGTCGCTGTCGATCCCGAGGTCTTCTACAATCTTCTTGACCTTCGGCTCGTTGCTGATATCGAATATGCCTTCGATTATGGCCTTACTCTCGCCGGTACGCACCATCGATGCCTGAGCCTTGTCTCCACAGACCATGCGGAGTGCCTTCAGGAGTACGGACTTGCCCGCACCCGTTTCGCCGGTGATGGCGGTGAAGCCCTTCTGGAAGGGGATTTCCGCCTGTGCAATCAGAGTAAAGTTGTTTATCGAAAGAGTCTTCAGCATAGCGACAATAAGATAACAAATTCGACTGTCAAAAATAGACAGTTACTTTTCGAACTCGATTACGCTCCGGTAGATGGGTCTGCCTTCTTTCTTGTACTTGCGTTCGAATCCGGTAGTAATTCCTTCGGTCGGTTCGGCGGTGTTGCGCACAATCACTTTGCATCCCGGGAAGTTGTCGAAAGTCTCGAGAGCAATCTCGTTGTATTCCTTGTGGTCGGTACCCCAGTAGAATATGCGCTTGCCGGGCTTGAGCACGCGTGCGACTTCGGTCAAGAAGTCCGGGCGCAGCAGCCTGTTCTTGTGGTGGCGTTCCTTGGGCCACGGGTCCGGAAAGTACATGTGGAATGCATCGACGGTGTTGCTCTTTACGCAGTCGCGCAAGAAGTAGAATACGTCGCCGCGCAGCATGCTGGCGTTGTCGAGCACGCCGCGCTTTTCCATGCGCCCGTGGGCGAATACGGCCCAGGTGTAGTCCCATTCGCTACCCATGATGTAGTAGTCGGGGTGTTTCTGGGCGTAGTCCGCGATAAAGTTCCCCTTGCCGCTCCCGATTTCGACCTCGATGTGGCCATTCTCGTTAGGGAACATGTCCTTCCAGTTGAAGTCCAACTTGTGGGGGAGCCCGTCGGTTGTCTTGATGGGCTTGCGGTCGCCGTTCGTGCGGAACACGTAGTGCCAGAGGCTCCTGTGTTCGGGGTCCTGGTTCAGGTCGCGGTAGAACTCAGGTATTACGACCTCTTTCGGGGCCTTTTCTTTGGCGCTATTCTCTTCTTTTTCGATAGATTCTTCGTTGCTCATAACTATTAACTGCGGCAAGGCCGCCTCTACACAAACGCGATGACTTTCTCTTTAAACTTTTCGGGAATTTCCTTCGCGATAGTCTCGCGGATATACTTTTCGGAATACTTCATCGAGAAGTGCGTGAGGATAATCTGTTCGCACTTGACTTCGTCCCCAAGTTCGTTCAGCGCGCGCACGATATGGTCGAGGTGCGTGTGTCCCTTCTTGCGGCTCATGGGCTCGTCTTCGGGGGCGATGAACGTGCATTCGGTAACGAGGACCTTCGAGTCGAAAACACTGCGGTTCTCGAGCAGGCTCTCGCCGAGGCAGTCGCCCATGAAGCTCACCTGCGGTTCGAATACTTCGCGTGTAATCTCTACGCCCGCCTGGCGGAGCGCGATGATTTCGCCTGCGTTCTTGCCGAGATACTCGTCCTTGAGTTTTCTCTTGTGCAGGTAGAGCGTTGCGCCCATCGCAGGTACGGAATGCTTCACGTTGAAGGGCTCGAGTACCATGTCCTTGCGGTAGCGCAATGGAATCCGTTCGCCCGCCTTTACGGCGACGAGTTCGGGGTAGCGGAACTTGGCTTCGCTTACGCCCTCGAACATGGCTTCAGCGCGGATCCAGTCCTTCGCCCCTTCGTAGATGCTCTCAGGAATGTAGTACACGCTGTCGCGCTCTACGCCCATCATCTTGCGGAGGCTGTGGTGACGCATGAGGCATCGGGCATGGTCGCCGTGTGCGTGCGTGAGGAACACGTGGTCGATGGGGGTCGCCGTAAGCGGGCATTCTCCCATGTCGATGCAGAAGTTCATTTCGGGAAATTGCATGTATGTCGCGAGGCCCGAGATGGAAAAACCGCAAACGCTCGAGCACGAGGTCTTGTGGTGGACCTGCTTGAGTGCGTTGTGGATGTACTTGCTTTCTGTTGTCACGTCTGTACCGTGGCCTAATTTAGAAAAAAACGGAGCCGCAGGTTATGCGGCTCCGTTTAAAAGGTGTAGCGGGTTCTAGAGTTCCTTTGCCGCCTTGTCCGCCTTCACGATGGTCTCGAAGTCTTCGCATTCCATGCGTTCGATGTTGTTACCCATGGCCTTGCTACGGGTTCTTGCGTTACCCTTGGCCTCCGGGATGCGGAAGCAGAATTCGCGCGTACTGCCGAAGTCGGTCGGGATGCCCATCTTGAAAATACGGGTACGTTCCTTGGAAATCTTGTTGTAGCTTTCGTGATAGTCGTAAGTGTTCTTGATCTTCTCGAGGCGCTTTTCCTGGTTGAAGAGGAGCTCGTTCACGATGGGGCCGTCCAGGTAGAGCGGAAGGGAATTCTGGAAACGCAGTTCAAGCTTGTTGCCGGTCTTCACGATGGAAGTCTCGCTCGGCTTAATGAGGTAGCGCTGCTGCGGAATGTTCTTGTAAGCCTTGTTGTGTGCCTTGCGGACGCCACACATCTCGCGCATGTCGGGGTTCGCGACGAAGTCGATATCGCGGCAGATCGGGGGGAGGTTCGTGGGGACTTCGAGGTCCTCTCCGTTGGACGAACCGGCACAGCCGGAAAAGAATGTCAGGGATGCGAGAAACGCAGTAAGCTTGATGGCGAGGATTTTAGAATTCATAGCTCAAATATAAATTTTCTAAAGAAAAAAACATTTCTTTTCTGAAATCTAGTGAAAAAAAATAGCAACTTTACTCAAAATTTTGCTTTTGTACCAAAATAATTGTAAAAATATCGTTACAAATTCGAGTAAATGGGTATAAAAGTCTTTTTTCGTATCAAACTATACGTTTTTCATTTTAATAACCTATCTTTTACCCAGAGAGATTGGGTAACGGTAAAAAATGAATATCTACAGTTGGAACGTGAACGGTATACGTTCGGCGCTCAAGAAGGGATTCGAGGAATGGTTCGCCAGTACGGCGCCCGATATCCTCTGCCTTCAGGAGGTTCGTGCCGAGGATGACCAGGTACCCGACACGCTTCGGAGTCCCGAAGGTTACTTTACCTACTGGAATGCATGCCAGCGCAAGAAGGGCTACAGCGGTGTAGCTGTCTATTCGCGTATTGAGCCCGACATGGTGAACTACGGGTTTGATATCGAGGAATTTGACGAGGAAGGCCGCGTGCTCCAGCTCGTGTTCCCGGACTGGGTACTCAACTGCATCTATTTCCCGAATGGAGGCTCGGGCGACGATCGCCTGGACTACAAGCTGCGTTTTTACGACGCGTTCCTCGAGAATTCGCTACGCTGGCTTGCGAACGGCAAGCATGTGCTTACGGTGGGCGACTACAATACCTGCCACAAGGAAATAGACATCGCGCGCCCCAAGGAAAACGAGAATATCAGCGGCTTTTTGCCGATTGAACGTGCCTGGATGGACAAGTACGTGGAGAACGGCTTCGTAGACACGTTCCGCAACCTGCACCCCGACACACGGGAAGCCTATACCTGGTGGTCTAACCGTTTTGGAGCGCGTTCTCGCAACGTGGGGTGGCGTCTGGATTATGCATTTGTCGACGAGGGACTCGTGCCGAACGTGCTGAATTCCGAGATTCACGCCTCTGTGCAGGGCTCGGATCATTGCCCCATCAGCATTGAACTGGAGCCGCCTTTCGCTCCGCTCCCGATCAAGCCTGCCTCCCCGGAAGGCGAAGTCTAGCTATTCACAGTCAAGGCAAGTCCATTCTACGGTACCGGAACCGTAGTTGTTGAAACGTGCCTTCGTGTAGCTCTCGATATCGATAAGGAATCCGACCTTGCCGGCATTCTCGGTACAGCATCCGTCACAGTCGCTGTCGGCGCATTTGTCGTATACCACGGCATCGATGGTGTGACCGTTTTTGCGGAGCCTGAATGTCTTTAGTTTGTACGTATCCCAGTCTTTTTCGTGGATGGCGATGATGTTGTGCTCGCTGACCCATTCCTCGGTCTGTTGCTCGTCGAGGCCGGCAAACCAGCCTGCCCAGGTACAGCCGTTATAGTCCTCGCATTCCTCGCTGCCGGGCTCGGGCCAGGAGGTGTACCACGTGAGGTTCGCCTTGTTCCAGACGGTATCGGATGCATGTTCGCTAGAACTCGATCCGGTGAGGTCGGTAGCGCTCGAGGCGGGGAGGATACTGCTGCTCTCGGGTATTGCCATGTCGCTACTACTTGCGGGCAGAACCATCTCGCTGCTGCTCGATTGAATTTTAGCACTAGAAACGGGTATATCGGAGGAGGAAGATTCCTCGACGGCGGGCAGGGGAGAGCTACTGTCTCCGCATGCGACAAGCATAAATGCCACAATAAGGAATAACTTCCTTTTCATAATTCCTCCAGATAGATCTTTTGTCTGTCGGGCGAAGCCCGTTCTTTTGACTACGAGTGCAGGTATTCCACGATGGCGTCGTGGATCGTGGTGAACACGCTGCGCAGTTCGTCTTCATCCTCTTCGAGGAGCGTCACACGGAAGCCCTTGAGGTCGGTGCAGAAGCTGGTACTCGGCACCACGCAGATGCCCTTCGCGCCCAGCAGGTAGTACACGAAGCGGTAGTCCAGGTTCGTGGTCTTGCTGCACCATTCCTCCACCTTCTTCTTGATGATCGGGTTGTCAATCTTCAAGCTCTGGTGGCTGTTGAGCGTCCCTTCGCGGAAGATGATGGTGTTGTAGAACGCTCCGTAGGTCGGGTTGAAGT
>JAGAAW010000109.1 GCA_017615055.1 Fibrobacter sp. | reverse complement strand
GACACTCAAGCCGCGCCCGCGCACCAAGCTCAACTTCGAAGTGGACTTCAGTTCCATCGAGGTGAAGGGCCGCGGCGCGATGGGCAATATCGTCACCAAGTACCCGGTCAAGAGCGTGAAGCGCATCCGCAAGGGCGTGAGCACCCTGGGTGCCCGCGTGCTCTACTTCGATGCCCCCAGCGGCCTCATCAGCACGCAGAAGAAGGGCGACCGCATCGGTGAATTCGGCGAGAAGGACAAGATCCTCATCGTGAAGGAAAACGGTACGGCCCGCGTGCACGACATGGCGGACCCGATTCTCGTGGGCAGCGGCGTGAAATACGTCCACAAGTTCGACCCCACGCAGGTCTTTACCATCCTCTACTTCGAGGGCGGCAACTTCAACTACATGGTCAAACGCTTCAACCTGGAAGGCTGCCCCATGACGACGGAATTCACCCTCATCAGCGACCACAAGGATTCGCAGATGATTGAATTCTTCGCCACCGAGGACGCCCGCCAGCTCATGGAATACCAGGTGGGCCGCGAAGTCCAGAAGGAAGAACTCGACCTCACGGAAGTCGCCGAAATCAAGAGCTACAAGGCGCTCGGCAGCAAGTTCACCGCCAAGAAGGTCAAGCGCACGAGCCGCATCAGCCCGCCGGACACCTTCGACGACGGCGCGAGCGATGACGCGAACGCCGAACCCGAAGACCCGACACTGTTCTAACGAAAATCGCGCGGGTTAAACCGCGCAAAACTCACTTTTAAAAGAAATCCCCGCAGGCAACCTGCGAGGATTTTTAATTTCTAATTATTGACTGCGCCGGCCCATGGCCTCACAACAGCTATTACAGGCCGTAGCGGGCGAAGGCATCTTCCTCGCCCACAATCTTGAAATCGACTATGTACTGCTTCTTCGAGACGGGATTGTTGTATTCAAAGACCTCGATAACCCAGGCGTTCTTTTCACACTGGATGAGGAACCCGGTGCGTTCAAGCGTTCCGACGGTCTTCGTGCCAAGAATTTCGAAACCCACGGGCTTGCCGTACTGCGCAGCGATATTCTGGAATATCGTAGCGTATTGCATCTTGAGGTTCGCAACGTTCACGTTGCCCTTGAGGAAGGGGCTGTCGTCGAGCACGGCATCGAAAGCCTTGTCGTATTTATCTGCTTTCAGGTGATCGACCATCTTCTTGACACACTCGCTGGAATGCGGGCCAGCAAATGCGAAGGAACAGAGCAACAGGGTAAGGATTATCGACTTGATTTTCATAACTTCTCCTTCTTATTTTTTATCATAATACTTGAATACGTCTTCCTCGGTCAATACGCGCAATTCGCTGAATTCGCTTTTACCGTTTGGCGATACATATTCCGTTATCACAATCAGCCACGCAGATTTTTCACAGTTAATCTGGTAAACGGTCTCGTCATAATTCTTGGACAGGCGGCGAGTACGCAGTTTCGTATGGTTCAGCACCTTGCCATGCTGATTGACAAATTTCTCGAAATACCCGGCATACTGCATAACCCCCACGGTCTTTTGTTCGTCAGACATATTCATGCCATAATCCAACAGTGACGAGGCGGCATCCTTATACTTTGACTGCTTAAGGAAATTTTCGACCTTATCCATCTGCTTGTCGGCGACCTCACCGGCATGGCACATGACAGTCATCAAAAAGATATATAACAACGCACGCAGGGTTTTCATATAACTGAATATAGTATTTTTTTAGCATAGTGGAACACTTCGCAAAGAGAACACTGGAACGAAGTGTGAGTGTGAGCCAAAAGCGACTCGTATCAACGAGTCGTGATGGCGAAAGCGAGTGAGAAAACGGAGGTTCTTCATCTGAGATGACGAACGAGCGGTCGCATTAGAGCGTGCGAAGCGCTCCTTGAAGCAAACATTCTTTATGGATATGCAGAGTTAAGCGAGACGCGGTTTACCAGTCCAGCCTAATTTTTCGCGGAGGGCACCGACGAATCCCGTGTGGCGCATTCTTATAAACGTAGTCACGGCCTTGCTCTCGCTCAGCACGACCTTCTCGCCCACCTTCATCTCGTAGGCGGTACGGCCATCGAACACGAGGTCGAGCGGGCGCTCCACCGCAGAGACAATCTCGAGCTTCTTGTCGGTAAGCGAAAGCACGAGCGGGCGCACGGAGAGACTGCTGGGAGCGACGGGCGTGAGCACGACGGCAGGAGTGCTCGGGTGGATGATGGGGCCACCCGCCGCGAGGTTATAGGCGGTAGAACCCGTCGGTGTAGAAACCAGCAGGGAATCTGCCCAGTATTCGGTAAGGCACGTGCCGTTGTAGGCCACGTTCACGTTCACCATGCGGTCGGGCATATGCGCGCGGATATGGACCTCGTTCAAGACCGTCTGTTTTGCGACCACTTTGCGACCACGATAAACGACAGCGTCAATCATCATGCGTTCGCGGGTAGAAAAGTCACCCGCGAGCAGGTCATCGAGCGTCTTTGCAAGGCCTTCCACGCGACTTTCGGCAAGGAACCCCACGCGGCCCGCATTCACCCCGAGTATGGGAATGTTGTGCCCGAGCGCGATATGCGCCGCAGAAAGCACCGTACCGTCCCCGCCGATAGCGAGGAGCAGGTCCATGCGCGAAAGCCCGGATTCCTTGATCACGTGAATCGGCTTCTTGGCAAGCCCCTTCAGGGAATCAAGCGCAAAGAATTCCACCTTCGGGTGCGCCGCGGCCCAGACAGCAATCTGGTCGAGCGCATTCGCGAGGTCTGCACTCTTGTCCTTGAAACCGACGATTCCGATTTTCGAAAACTTCTTCATGTTGCCTCCCCTATTCCTTGCCCTCGTTCGCGGGAGCCTCGGCGACAAGCACCTGTTTCAACTTCTCGACAATGCCCGGGAACATCGCCTCGACAGAGTCGGCATTCTTGACGGGTTCATCGTTCTCGAGCGCAATCGAAAGCACGCTGAGCGCAAGCCCCGCCTCGGGAGAATTCCCACCGTCAAAGTCACTGCCGTTCACGATGGTTTCCATCCCGCGAATGACTAGCCCGTCATCGTACACGCCGACTTCCACGCCGGTCTTCCGCAGGTTCTCTGCCAAGAAATCATTAGCAACGCGCATCTGGGAGCGTATTTCCTTCGGGATTCGGAGGATGGTCTCACCCTCGGCAAAGCACGCCGCCACCGCCAGGAACGCATATTCCGAAAGCGATGTCGCGATGGTATCTTCGCCAAAGCGCCTGCCCTGCAGCCGCTTGCCCGCTTCCATCGGGTAGATTTCCACATCGCCGTACACGTCGCCGAACTTTTCCCTGCGGGTCACGGTCTCGATGTTCGCGCCCATGCGCTTGAGGCAAGTGAGCGCCCCCGCACGGGTGCTGTTCAGGTCCACGTTCAGGAGTTTCACCACGTTGCCCTTGGGCACCTTGCCGATGGTCGTCAGCAGGGCAAAGGCCGTCGCCTCGGTCGTATCGCCCGGCACGTAATAGTCGCGCCCGGTAATCACGCGGGTCTCGGAAAGTTCCGTCATCTGAGTGCGTTCAATCTTCTTGCCCTGCGCCATCATCAGGCGGCGCTCGAACTCGCTCAGCTGCTCCATGCCGCGCCCCTCATAACGGAGGGGCACGCCAAAGTACATGAGCATCTTCGTCCACTGGTCATGAACAAGCGAGCGTTCTTCGAAACTCACGTACTCGCCACGCACCAGCGTGCGCAACAGCACCCTGTTGCGCATAATAAACGGCACGTTCCCGAGCGAATCCTTCTTGAGGGCAGGCTCCTCGGGGGCAAAGCGGAACACGAACTTCGCGGGGCCATCGGATTCCACCGCCAACTTGAAATACTTGAGGAGCATCTCCTTTACGGCGACAATCTTCTCGATGCCTTCCCTGTCGGGTTCGGCAGAAACCGTGTAGACCTGCTCGGGATCCTTGCTCGCGAGCGTCCACAACAAGACGTTCTCCTGCTCCGGGAAATCATACGGGAGCATTGACGGGAGCGTATACTGGAAACCCCTGCCATCAAGCACCAGCTGGTGCCCGTGCAGTTCGTAGCGGAGACCAAATTCAGCGAGAGCCTGCGCAAAACGTTCTGAACCGCTAGCCCAGGCAAAATCGTCGAGCACGGTGCGCCCGTTTACCAACAGGCCCATCAAAAGCGTAAGGTCCATCCGTTCCCTGTCGGGATTCAACGCAAATTCCATTATCGTTCCTTAACTTCGTAACCCAGGTAACGGAGAAGCTTGACCGCGCGGGCGGCCTCGTCCTCGGTCTTGAAGGCAATAAGCAAAGTGCCCGCCACGTTCTCGCGGACCTTCATAAGTTCAATATCGCGAATGTTGAGCCCCTCTTCGGCAAGCGGCTGCAACACGCTCAACAGCGCGCCCGGCTTGTCCTTGAGCGGCACAGTAACTTCAAAGAATGCGGCAGCGGCGTTCCTGCCCGGCGCAAAGAGGCTTGCACGGCCGGCGTTGCCCGCCTTGAAAATTCCTTCGAGCGAATCGGAGCGGTCGGCGCATTTTTCACCGGCAACCGAATCGCCAGCAGGCTTGCCGTCCTTCACCACGTCGAGTTTCTGCATCGCCTCGATGGTCGCGTTCACGCCATCGCGCACCTCGGTCAGGGCACGCACCGTCTCGTCGCGGTTGGTGACAGCAATATCGTGCCACATCGCCCACCCGCTCGCGGCAATACGCGTCATGTCGCGGAAGGCACGGCCCGCGTAGTGCTGGTAGTTGTGGCTCAGCAGGCGATCAGGGATACTTGCCGCCAGCGTCGAGCTCAGCATCTGCGGCATGTGAGAGACCCACGCCATGGTGCGGTCGTGGTGCTCCGGCGGGAACACTACGGCAGAGGCCCCGAGGAACTTCACCAGGTCCAGGAGCGGCGCGTACACGTTCTCGGCAGTACCCTCGGGCGGGCACACGAACCAGTAGGCGTTCTCGAAAATTGCGGGATCGTTAAATTCGCAGGTGCGCTTCTCGGAACCCGCCATCGGGTGGCTACCCACAAACTTGAACGGGGCCGGCAACTTCACACCCGCCTTGCAGATTTCGACCTTCGTAGAACCAATGTCGCTCACGAGGCAGGCGGCGCCGTTTAATTTCGTGGCGCCGTTTAAATCCTTGACCCACGAAACATGCGCAAGCGAATCAATCGTCTTCAAGATATGCAGAATCGGGCCGCACAGCAAAATCAAGTCGCAGTCGCGGGACCACTCCTCCACCTGCGCGTATTCAAAGAACTCGTCCGCAAGTTCCAACTCGCGAGCACGTGCAAGCGTCGCGGGCGAACTCACCGCGCGTATGACCGTCTTCGACTTCGCCTGCTTCAGCGCAGAGGCAATCGAGCCTGCCAAAAGTCCAAAACCCACCAAGGCAATACGTTTCATCATTCCTCCACCTTGCGGGTCTCTTCCATAATCGTGCGGAAAATATTCACGATGGATTCCGGCGGGAGCGGTCCACCCGCCTTCTCCGCCTTCTCGGCAACAGCGGCAAGCACCGCCCCTTCGCGGGCAGCATCGAACACCGGCAGGCCCTTCTCTTTCTTGAGCTTGCCTATCTCCGTCGCGAATTCCGCCCGCCTGTTCAAAAGCGAGATAATCGTATCAGTGAGTTCATCGATACGCATGCGCCAATCGTCTATTTCCATGTGGGAATCCATGAGCCGAAAGATAGAAAAATGGTTCAGTTTTTTAGCCCGTGCCCGCCCCACACTGGCGATTTCGCAAAAACGGCGAATTTTCAACACACTTGATACACTTTATTCATTTCAAATCTTCACAGCGTTGCGCAGCCCTAGATTCTAATCTATTTTACATTGTTGTGTATGGGTAGGAGATGATTATGAGCATACTAAAGACACTCACCACTGGAACATTGGCGGTAATAGCCATGGCAGCATCACTCAACGCAAAGGATTTCAGCGGTGCTGAACTCTACACCCTAAAAGAATTTACTTACGGTAAGTTTGAAGCCCGCATGAAGATGGCCGCCGCTTCTGGTACCGTCAGTTCCATGTTCCTCTACCAGAACGGTTCCGAACAGGCCTCGGCCCAGCGTTGGGTCGAAGTCGACATCGAAGTTCTCGGCAAGAGTCCGAACAGTTTCCAGTCCAACATCATTACCGGCAAGGCCGGTGCACAGATCACCAGCGAAAAGCACCACTCGGTAAGCCCGGCTGCCGACCAGGGATTCCACACCTACGGTCTTGAATGGACTCCGGATTACGTCCGCTGGACACTCGACGGACAAGAAGTCCGCAGGACCAACAAGGGCGACAACAAGAACCAGGTCGAGAACCTTATCGGAACCCAGGGTCTCCGCTTCAATCTCTGGTCTTCCGAAAGCGCCGAATGGGTTGGCCAGTTCGACGAATCCAAACTTCCGCTCTTCCAGTTCATCAACTGGGTCAAGGTCTACAAGTACACCCCGGGCCAGGGCGAAGGCGGCAGCGACTTCACGCTCGACTGGACAGACAATTTCGACACCTTTGACGGCTCCCGCTGGGGCAAGGGTGACTGGACCTTCGACGGCAACCGCGTCGACCTCACCGACAAGAACATCTACTCCAAGGACGGCATGCTGATTCTCGCCCTCACCCGCAAGGGCCAGGAAAGTTTCAACGGCCAGGTTCCGCAGGATAACGAACCCGAACCTGCAACAAGCAGTAGCGCCGCCCCCCTGCCGGAATCCTCCAGCAGCAGCGAACCGTTTATCCCGCCGATGTCCTCTAGTGAGCCCATTACGGCCATCCAGCAAGTCCGTACCCCGCAGATGCAGCCGAAGGAAGTCCGCGGTGTCGTGAACGCAAAGGGCGCCCACGTCAAGGAAATCAACCGCTACCGCGTAAATTTCAAGTACTAAAAGTTCTCCTAATCACTCCAAACAACAAAGGTCTGCGCAGCTCCGTGCCGCGCGGACTTTTTTTATTTTATGGGTATGCGCGAAGAACTGGCGAAAATAATTCAGGGCATCCCCCACAAGGACGGAGACAGGCTCCCGAGCGTACGCGAAATCATGAAGGCGTATAGCGTATCCTCGAACACCGTGCAAGCCGCACTCAAGGTCCTTGAGAAGCAATCGCTGATATGCCGCATCCAGGGCAAGGGCTGCTTCTGGGCTACCGGCGGGGTCGCGAAGATATACGAGCGAATGCCGGCCCCGCAGGTAAAGGAAGCCGCGTATGACAAGGTGGAACGCCTCTTCCGCGAGGACTGGGACCGCGGCACATTCCGCATCGACGAACCGCTCCCGCTCATGAAGGAACTCGCCCAGCGCTACAACGTTTCGCAGGCTATCCTCAGGAACTTCCTCAACGCGATGGTGCAGAAGGGCACGCTAAACCGTTCCGGAAGGTTCTACAGTTTTATCCGTCAGAAGACGAACACCGCACCGCAATCGTTCAGCGAAATCATCTTCGTCACGCGATGCAACAGCTGGGGCGGCTTTACCGCCGAAAGCGAGCGCGAGATGGACCTGCTCCGCATGGTGTACAAGAAGGCGGGTGCAGGCAACTACAAACTCATCCTACTCGGCATGAACGAGAACAGCGGCAAACTCATCGACCGCAGCGGCAAGACGCGCAGGCTCTCCGACTTCCCGAATGCCGTCGGGGCAATCCTCTCGACGCTCCTTATAATGCAGCCGCTAAAACTTTTGCAGCAGTTCGCGGGCATCAAGTACCCCATCGCCGTCTGGTGGGAACAGCCCATGCAAGCACTCCCGCCGCGCTACCTGCAAAAGGAAAACTGGACTTTCTTCAACTCGACCTTCGGGACAACCCCCGGCAAGGAACTGGGCAAGTTCCTCATCGCCCACGGCATAAACCAGGTCGCCTACTTCTCGCCCTACCACAACAGTTCCTGGTCCATGGACCGCCTTCAGGGCCTGCGCGACTCGGGGCTCTCCGTCATCGACTACACCGACAGCGAGTTCGCGAGCCCTTGGGACTACAAGCAGATTGCGCGCAGCAAGGTGGAAAAGTTCTCCGTCGAAGTGTATGCACGCGAACTCCTGAAGCAGAAGATGATTTCGCTCATGACAAACAAGGACTACGAGCAGATGCCCATTGTTTGCGTGAACGACGACGTGGCAAGTACGCTCCTCGAAATGCAGGAAGAAGGCCGTATCGAGAAACTCGGCCCCATTTACGCCTTCGACAATTCTGCAGAAAGCTACATGCTGCGACTGCCTTCGTACGATTTCAACACGCAGGCGCTCGTAGACCACATGTTCTACTGCATATCGAACACCGACGCCTTCCGCACGCAGCGGAAAATCCAGCAGATACTGGGTCAGGTCGTAGAGAAGTAAATCGCCTACTTAAAACTACTGGCGCTGGTAGAGTTCCAGCCCGAATTCCGGCAAGGCCGCAATCAGGTGGTCCAGGATATCCGCCTGGATGCCCTCAAAATCCTCCCACACGACCGTATTCGCAAATGCGTATATCTCGAGAGGCAATCCCAGCGGGGTCGGCTCCAGCAGGCGTGTCATGAGCGTCATGTTCTGTGCGACAGTCTTGCGGGAACGGAGGTACGCCGTACAGTAGGCACGGAACGTGCCGATATTCGTGAGGTGACGGTCATTGAGCACATCGGGGTCACCGGAACCCTGGGCAACGCCCAGCAGGCCCGCCTTGGACGCCTCGCCCACAATCTCCTGTGCCTTCGCATTCAGGTACGGGGCAAGAATATCGATTTTAGACAAACTAGCAATCTCTTCCGGCGTGAGGAATCGAACCGTCTTCTGGTCAATAAACATGGCACGCTTGATGCGACGAACGCCCGAATCCTGCATGCCGCGGTAGTTGCGGAAGGAATTCGTGATAAGGTCGTACGCAGGAATTACCGATATGGTGTTATCCCAGTTACGAACCTTCACCGAGGTCAGCGTGATGTCCATGACCGTGCCATCGGCATTGTGACGCTCGATTTCAATCCAGTCTCCCTTGCAAAGCAGGTCAGACAAGTTTATCTGTACTCCCGAAACAACGCCCAGGATAGAATCCTTGAAGATGAGGATCAGGACCGTAGCCATCGCACCCAAGGCCGAGAAGATAATGACCGGACTCTTGTCCGTCACCTGGCTCACGATGAATATTGCCGCAAGGCAGAACAGCGCCACTTTCACTGCCTGGAAAATACCATGCAGCGGGCGCTTCATCGTGCGTTCGTTTATGCCGTTAAAATGCTCTATCACATCGAGAATCGAGCACGCAATCGCAAACGAAAGCAGCGTATACCAGATGTTCGCCACCCTCGTAGAGACCTCGAAAAGCCACGTACTCGGGTCAAGAACGTTCTGGACCGCGGCAGAGAACGCCGTCGCCGGGATAATCTGCATGAGGCGCGATGCCAAGTGGCGTTCCACAAGAATCTTGTTCAAGACACTCGGGCTCTTTTGCGACCAGCGCTTCATCAGCGGCATCACGAGGACATAGATTGCGAGGAAAATAATCGCAATCGAAAGGACGACGATTCCGAAATGGAAGAATTCGCTATCCATCTGGAGGTTTTCTACCTGCGTGGCAAAATCTTGAACTTTATTCATAGACTACTTTCTCACTAAACGCATGATTCCCTGACGGTTGAACTCCGGAGCATCCTTCGCGAAGGGGCTCTTGGTTTCTGCACGGAGTGTGAACACGCCGGCATCGCCAGCATCGACTTCCGTACCCGACTTAGAAGAGACTCCATCCACAAAAATCGAGTCCGCGACCACAGAAAGGATATTCTCCAGATCTTCCTGCGAACCGTTCGTGTGCGAAATGCACAAATCCGGCAGGCCAAACACCTCGAGCCCGAGCGTATAGAGCACATCCGCACTTTCCACAAAGTTGATCCACGTGTCCATCGGGAATTCAGCATCGCCGAGTTCCTCACGGAAGGCATCCGCCGTCCACGCCGTTCCCGACTGCTGCATATACACGCCCGTCGCACCCGCAGCAAGCACCTTGAGGATGGCAGTATTCACCATACGCAGTTCATCGGCACTCTTGAGCGAGCCCAGCAAAAAGAGCAGCGACTTGTGCGAATCGATTGCACTCGCCTCTTCTGCAGAAATCTCGCGGTGTTCCTTGAAAATATCGGAAAGACCAGCCGCAGGGGCATTACGCACAACGTCAAAACGCACATTGCAACCGGGAACGAGCAAGTTTTTCGCATCGGCACTCACCGAGACGACGTCCGTTATCTTGAAGGGTTCCGCTACACCAACCGGAATCGGGAAAGCAAGTACAAACCTATTCATATTCATTCCTCTGCCCGAAGGGGCATCAACGTTTATCGCCTACGCGAGAAAACAATTCTTTTACCGCATTTTCAAGCACTTCTGAAGATTCGGGCCGCGGGAGCACAACATTCTTTTTGAAGGCATCAAGAAGCGATTCTACCGAAAGCCTGTTCGCAGGAATACTTACGGCATAGCCCGCAGTAGCGAGGTCGCGCGCAAGCACTACCTGCTCGTACTGCCCCGGAGTCGGCACGAACACGCACTTTGCGCCCAGGTAGGCCATGTCCATTACAGTGCTATAGCCACCACGGCTAATCACCCAGTCGGCATTCCTTACCGCACTGGCAAAATCACCCGTAGGCAGGTGCGTCACGAACTCAATATTCCCTTCGGTCCAATGCCTGCGGGGGGCCTGCGGCTTCCCGAGAATCATCAGGTGGTTGCCCGGAACATCACGCAGGATATCGCGCAGGCGGTTCTCGAACTGCGTGCGTGCGGGCTCGACACCCGAAATGACCGCGACGACCCGATACTTGCCCGTTTTTAAACTGCCCGCGGGCAACTCGCCAGCATCTAGACCTCTCGTTTTTAAACTGCCCGCGACCTTATCAAATCGCGAAAGCGGGCCGACGAACCTTACCTTCGGAGCATTTTCTGCCCCGCGCAACGCCGGCAAGTGCGAAAGCACGCCCGCATAGCCGGGAGCAGTTTCCACATCGGGTACCCAGACCTCGTCAAAGTTCCTCATCCGGGCACGGTGCCAGCGCACCCCGACGCCCTCGAGTGCAGCAACTGCAGGCGGGAACGCAATCCGGCGCTGGTGCGTCATGTACACGCTATAAGCCTTCTTCGAAAAGAACGCAAAACGGTTGTCCGAAAACAGCACATCGTAGCCGTGCCGTTCCACCATCTCCTCGGCATAGCGCTTTTCGTAACGCATCACCGCATTCAGGTGTGCGCTGTTCTTCAGGAGCCACAGCGCCATATTAAAGCCATATTTCGGGTACACAACGTTGTAGCCCGGCGCCACACGCTGGCGTAATTCCGGGAAAACCTCACGGAAGAACCCCGCATTCGCCTTCACTACAGCAAGTTCCACCTCGGCGCCCTGGCGCAAGAACTCCTTCACAATGGGCACGCAACGCGTCGCATGCCCCAAGCCCCAATCAAGAGGGGCTACCAGGATTTTCACCTAGCCTCCAGCCAGGCATTCGCCCAGTCGCCGTGGTCACAGTTCTTTTCGCCCGCCATATCGATGCTCAGGTTCAGCTGACGCACGCCCTTCACATCCACGTCAATCGCCTGCTTTTCCATCGAGTAGAGCCTCTTGGAACGCAAGAGTTCGCGACCATCGCCCGACACGATAAAGTACACGCCGTCACCGCAGGCACTCTCGTCGTCAAGCCCGATAACCGCATGCAGCACGTCAAACCCGCGGGGCAACGTGAAATCGATACTCGAATTCGCATGGCTCCCGATACCATAGCGGAACGGTTCGCCATCCAGCGTAAGCGTGTGGTGTTCTACCGACTCGTTCATCTGCGGGTCGCCCCACTCCTGCGAGAATTTGCCCATCTTGAGGCTAGAAAGCAGCACCGCCTTCTCGCTCTCGCGGAAGAAGTCGCGGTAAATCACGGACGTATCTCCATCGGGCATCGAGCACACGAACATCGCGCGGTTCATGCCCGGGTGAATCATCGTCGAATCCATACGGAGCGAATCCGAAGGCACCGTCACGAGCATCTCTCCCTGCTTTTCGCCGTTCAGCGAGTAGTCGCAGGCAATCGATTCCGCAAAGCGCTTGTTCACCACGATAATGCCTTCACTCTCGTTCGAAACCATGAAGTTCTGCGCGTACTGAGAAACGCCCTTCTTCGAAAGGATCTTGTAAATCACCAGCGGGTAGCCAAAGCGCTTGGCATCCACCAATATGCGCTCGTGCTTGTAGCTATCGAGAATCTTGTCAATCTGGTCAGTCGTCTTGAAGCCCACCACGCGGCTGTCACGATTCACCTTTCCGTAGCCGTCCTGGCCACGCACCAGGTAGATGTTCCCGCCAGACTTCTGCATCCACGATGCAAACACATCGGTACTCCAGCCCTCGAAAGTGCGCTCGCTAAACGCGCTGTGCCCCTGGGCAAGCATCTGCCAAGGCCTTGCATAGATGTAGATCGAGTTTTCGGGCAACTTCGCGAGTTCCGTATTCAAGAAGTCCTCTTCGCCCAGCAACTTGTTCTTGTAATAGAGCATGTTGCTCTTGTAACTGGGTGCGTGGTAGACCATGAGCCCGAGCGAAAGGATGCAGGCCAGACCCATCACGATTCCGGCAGCGGCATCATCGCGCATCTTGGACTTGAAAAGGTGCGAACCCGTAAAGACAAACGCGTCGTAGAGCCCGAGTGCCATCAGCAACGCAAACAGCGGGAGCGCCACCAGCACGTAACGCTGGTTGATATCAATCGTGAACGTACCCGACACGTTGAACATGATGACGAAAATCTGCAGGCAGAAGAATATGCCCAGCACAAAGCCGCGCACATAACGGCGGGCAAATATCATGCGGAGCAGGAGCCACACAGTCGATGCCAGCAGTATAATGGTAAACGTCGTGTAGAACGGGTTCATCATGATGCCGCCATAGGCAGGGTCAATATCGAGGTTCATCATCGTCTCGATATTTGTCTTCAGGTTGAACCACAGGTTTTCAAACGAGTGCGCCGCATGCTCGCCACCCTGGAAGTCATAGCCGCGGTAGGCCGCCATGTTGTTCACGCTGGGCCAGCTCACCGCAATCACCGCGCCCACAAAGGCAGGCAGGCGGTAAGGCTTCTCGAGGAAGTAGCGGTAATAGTAGAGCGCAAAGGGCACGAAGGCAAAAACCGTCTCCTGGCGGGTCTGCGCAAAGAATCCAAGCAGCGGGACTGTCAGCAGGAAATGCTTCCACGTTACCTTGTTCGTAGGTACAAACGCGTACCATGCCATCAGGAAGGTAAGCAGGCAAATATAGAGCACCTCGGTAGAAGCCGAGCGCGCCTGCAACAGGTATATCGGCATGCCACCCAGGAACGCGACCGCCGCAAGGGCTAGCCTATCGCTCTTAAACCAGCGGCATAGCGCGAGGAAGAACGCGAGCAGGCTCAGAATGTAGAACGGGTAGTTCACCTTGAGCGCCGTATTCCTGTCCGGCGACATGAAGTTGAACACGACGGAATAGACGAACCCGAGTGCCTTGCCCTTGAAATTGTTCACTTCCGTCTTGCAGTCGAGAACGCCATCGGTCCAAATACCTTCGTTACAGATGCCACCCGTATGCTGGAAGTACATCTGCAGGCCCATCGATTCCCAACTCGTCTCGTCGCTCAGCACACGGTGCGTGTTGCTGATGTTGCCGAACATGAAAACCGAGAAGATAATCATCAGTATGGCAAGCCCGCAGAACGCCTTACCGCTCGGCAAGAACTCGCGAATATGCTTGGCCACGAAGGGAATGTTCACCACGACACCCGCAATAAACAGGACAAACGTCGAGAGTATTGCGTAGTAGCCCCAGTCGATGTCCCAGCGGCGCGCATACGATACGGAAAGGTTGTTGAATATCAAGAACGCGGCAACCATCACGGCGACAGTCGTCGCGAGCATCACCGCCTGCGGCTTACCCAAGTTGAGCGATATAACCCACTCACGCAGGGAGGCAATCACAGGCTTCCTTTCAATTTTCTCTTCTACAGTAACAGTATTCTCTTTCTTTTTCATAATTCACTTAGATCCTTCGACTTCATGCTACGCACTCCGCTCAGGATGACACGTCCTAATTATCCCGTTATTCCAAGGCGCTCCATCGCAATTCTCTTGCCGGTCTGCACGTCGCTCTTGCCGCTCCCGAGTTTCGGGAGTTCGTCCACCTTCACGACGGCACCCGGGAGCATGAGCGGCGGGAGTCCCACCTGCTTGAGCAAGTCCTTCACCTCGTCCTCGGACTTTTCGCCCGCGTAGACAAGCACAATCTTTTCGCCCTTGCTGCCGTCAGGAACGGCGACCGCAAAGTGGTCAATTTCGTCGAACAGCGAGCATTCCGAAATCTTGAAGTCCACGGACCCAAGGCTCACCATCTCGCCACCGAGTTTCGCAAAGCGACTGTAGCGGTCCACAATCGTGAGGTAGCCGTCCTCGTCCACGTGACCCTTGTCGCCCGTCTTGTACCAGCGCTTGCCGTTGATAACCGCAATCGCCTGCGCCGTCTTTTCCGGGTCCTTCAGGTAACCCTTCATGATCTGCGCACCGCCGATAAGGATAAGGCCGTCCTCGCCCACCGGGAGTTCTTCCATGGTGTCGGGGTCCACGATGCGGATCTGCGTTCCGGGGAGCGGAGCGCCGACGGTACCGGGCTTGTTGCCCTCGATAACCGTCTTGTAGTCGTCCATGAGCACGTCCTTCGTGTTCACCGCCGCCACCGGAGTCGTTTC
>JAGAAW010000108.1 GCA_017615055.1 Fibrobacter sp. | reverse complement strand
TGCCGGCTGTGCCGCCGGGGCTTCCGCTACGGGAGTGGTGGGTTGGGCTGCGGGTGCTGCCGCTTCGGCCGGTGTTGCGGGTGCTGCCGGCTGTGCCGCAGGAACTGTGGCTGCGGGTGCTGCGGCTTCTCCTGCAGGAGCCTGTGCAAAGATCATTGCCGAACTGAGGGCAATAGTCGAAAGGAGCGTCTTGTAGGCGTACTTCATTAGTTGACCTCATAAATCTTGATGGCATTGTATTTCTTGCCATTCATCATTTCGACATAAACGTTGGCAATCGATTTCGTGTTGCGGGGGAGCGTTACCTGCACGTCGTAGTCCAGCCTGTCAATCCTTTCGTCTGTTAGGTCAAGGAGGACTTTGCCGTCTTGTGAGACCTTAATACGCTTGATATGTTCGGGATTCTGTTGCAGTACGCCCACAATCCTGAATCGCAGCGTCTTGCTTATTTCGTTGAAATGTGTTTGTGGTGGTGCCGGAGGTAGATTGATGAACTCGTAGGGCTCGCCAGCCACATTAATGCCTGCCGTATGCGACGGGAAACATCCAAGCTTTTTGGAAATGCTTACTGTATTGCCGGCCTGGTCGGTTGCATTGAGTGTGTACTTGTGAATGCCCGGGGTAAGCTTGAGGGCTAGGTTCGAGTTCTGCCTGTACGTTGTTTCTCCGTAGGCGTTGCCGTCGATTTCCTTGGAAACGATGATGATGTCGTCAGTTGCTTCGGAAAGGGCGAACCTGGCTTCGCAGCGGATGGGGCTCGTGCTTACGAAAGTAAGTGCCGGACGCTTCATGTTGACCTGCTTGCAGGCCTTGTCAATGTTTAGGGCTACAGATGCACTACGGTTTCCGCTTGCACCTGTGTATTCAACCGTCACCTTGGACTCGTTCCAGTTCCCGGCTACGTCGCTGATGTTTATCATGTGTACGAAGTCGCCGTTTGCACTCAGGGGTACAAGGTTCCTGGACTTGTATTTGCCCATCTTTACGAACAGGGTTCCCTTGGGGTCGGTTTGGTCAAACGTTCCTTCGATGGTTACGGACCCAGGGTCGCAGACGGTTATCGGCGAGGGGGTTGTGACGGCAAATGGCTTTGTGACGGTAGAATCGACCTTAGTCGTGTCTTGCACTGCGGTCGTATCTGTAAGGTTCTTGTAGTAGGTGGTAAGCGTGCCGCATTCTATGGTGACTTCCTTCTTGCAAAGAGGTTGCTTGCCCTTCTGGGGTTTTTGCAGCTTGCAGGGGACTTCTAGACTGCCGGTGCAGGTCGCGTTGAATTTTTTTGCACCACCTGCGCTCGGGGCCCATTCCGTCTGGATTTCAAATGCCTCGCCATTGCTCTGGAATGTTGCTCCCGACAGCGAAAGTGTCACGCCCGGGCTGCAGATACCCTTGATGCTTACCTTGCTCACGGTAATGGTGTCTTCAAGGTCTTCGAACTTGCAGGAGATGGCTTCGATGGCCTTGTTCATCCGCTCCTGGAGGTCGGCATCGAGTTTCTTGATAAAGTCGTTAAGCTGATCTTCGGTGATGGTCTCGTTGTCAAGCAGGGAATCGAGCCCATTGATGAAATCCTTGTTACCCGAAGATTTTGCATCGAAGATATGGCACTTGTTCGAGTTTCCGCGGAAGAATGCAGTCTGTCCTCCGTTCACTTCACATTCTGCACCGTCATTGCTCTTGAGCAGGGCGTTGCCGCGTCCGAGTGAAAGGTATGTGCCGCGGGACTTGATCGTCCATCCGAAATAGCCGTCCGTACCGCGGATAGCTGCCGTTGCCGTTGCGGTCTTGAACTTGAAACTTCCGTTCGAGTGCTGTTTCTGGGCATCGAACTTCACCTTACCGGTCTTGATGTCGGTGAGGGCGGTCTGGATGCCGTCTTCGGCCTGGAGCGTTGTGAATTCTACAAGCGAGTTTTCCTGGACTACGATGGAACTGCCGTCCGAAAGCGTTATGGCGACATGGGATTCTATGCCCGTGCGGATCTGGTCCTTTTCCTTGACCCTGTTGCCGACGCTTATTTCGGTCCAATCGCCAATCTTGGCTGCTTTTTGCAACTTGGCTTCACCGAGCTTGTCGATGACCTTGCCGGAAGTAGGCTTAGCGGCCAGGGCGAACGACGAAAGAGCTATGAGCAGGACCATCGATGCCTTTAAATTAAGAGAAAATGACATATTGCCTCACTTGCAAGATGTAAACTTGATATAAATATATCTTATTATTTCCCCTTTGCGTATAATAAATGTATCTTTGGTATAAGATTTAATGAGTTTTTTAAAGAGGTCACTCATGAGCATGGAAACAGAAGAACCTACCGTCGAAATGGTCGATACCGAAACGGGTGAACAGGTTATCAAGGAACTGGACAAGGCCGTCCTTACCAAGGGCGCCTGGCAGACCATGATGTTCCTTTGTCAGGAAAAAAACGCCAAAACGGGCGAATTTGGGGAACCCAAGGTGTACCTGCGCCGTTACCAGAAGGCCGGCGGTGCGTTCAAGGCCCGTAGCAAGTTCAATATCAGTGGCAAGGCCCAGGCCGAAGCCATTATCGAAAATTTGAAGAAGTGGTATAACATTTAATGCCTGACCCTGCCAGTAGTAAGAAGAATAAATACAAAGTAGACTTCCTTTGCGAAGGAAATATCGAGTCTTTCCCGTGGAAAGAAAGGCTCGAAGCCGTTGCCCGCAAATTGTTGCGCGAAGAGGGCACGGAAAATAACGTAAACATAGTCCTCTGTACAGACGAGTTTGTCCGCGAGATGAACAAGAACTATCGCGGTCTGGACAAAGTAACGGATGTGCTTTCGTACGAATGGCACGAAGAGGATTTTCTGGGCGAAATCTACATCGCCCGCGACCAGGTAAAGCGTCAGGCCCCCGAGTACGGCAACACGTTCTATGCCGAACTCAAGCGCGTGCTTGTGCATGGGCTGTTGCACCTTTCGGGCTACGACCACATAAAGGCTGCCGACCGCAAGGTGATGCGTAAGCGTGAATGCGAGTTCCTCGGACTCGACCTGTACAAGGAAGGTAAGTAATGGAAAACTCCGAAGTACTTGCCATTGTATTCCTTTGCGTGTTCATTCTCATTTCGGCGATGTTCTCTGCGACCAAGTGCGCGTTCAGCCTGATATTTGCTAAACGCGACCCCAAGGAACGCAACGAGCGCGAAGAGAAGATTGCGAACATCGTTAAATGGAACGGCTTCAACGAGTGCGTGTCCATAGGGCGCATTTTTGGCAACGTGAGCGCGGGCGTGCTCGGGTTCTTTGTGCTGGGCAATTCCAACATCGCGCTTGTCGAGACGTACCCCTACATCTCGGTGGCGGCGTACCTGATTATCGCCTGCGCCGTACTGTACGTGCTTACGGTGTTTATCCCGTACCTGTTGGCGAGTCTCAAGCCCGATACGTTGTCTATTGTCCTCGTGCCGCTGTTTAGGCTGGTGCGTCTCCCGTTCGTGCCCGCGGCAAAGTTCTGCCACGTGGTGTTCGTGAAGTTGCTCGACCTCTTCGGGTACGATTCCAAGCTGAGTTTCTTGCCCGAAGAAATGCGCGACGCCGTCCAGGCTGACCTCTCCGACGTGACCGATGGTGAAGACGAAGGCCTCGAGAAAGAGGAACAGCAGATGATCCTCAATATCTTCGACTTCGTGGAGACTCCGGTACGCGAAATCATGACCCCGCGCGTGGACATGTGCGCTATCGACGTGGATACACCGCTCGAAGACCTGGTGAAGGTGCTGAACAGCGAGCGTCATTCCCGCCTGCCCGTGTACAAGGACACGATGGACAACATCGTGGGTATCCTTTCGAACCGCGACTTCTTGGAATGGTACACAGAACATGGGGAAGAACCGTTCGATATCATGAAGATCGTGATGCCGCCGGTGTTCGTGCCTTACCACAAGAAGATTGACGACCTGCTTACCGAACTGCGCAAGACGGGTAACCAACTTGCCATCGTTATCGACGAATACGGTGGAACGGCGGGCCTCGTGACGCTCGAGGATATCCTGGAAGAAATCGTCGGCGAAATCCGCGACGAAGATGACGTGGACGAAGAAGATGACGTGCAGAAGTTGAAGGATGGCCGCTACATTCTCGACCCGCTCATGAGACTTTCGGAACTCGAGGACGAATTCGGAGTGGAACTTGTCCCGCCCGAAGGTTCGCACGTCGAGACGCTTTCGGGCCTTATCCAGGCGACCCTGGGCGTGATTCCCTCCCCGGGCGCAGAAGTCAAGATAAAGGGCTATACCTTCCGCGTGCTCAAGATGGACGGCACCCGCATGGAAAAGGTCATGATGATCTTGCCTCCGGGTGAAGTTTCCCCGACCGGCAAGTTCAAGACTGTCGGGAACTAGCCTTTAGGCATACATCGCTTCGATTTGCTGAGAGTAGACCTCTTCGGCAACCTTGCGGCGTATCTTTAGCGTGGGTGTGAGTAGCCCGGATTCTACGGTAAGTTCATCGCCGATAAGCGTCCACTTGCGGATTTGTTCCCAGTGGTTGAGTTTTTTGTTGATGCGGGCGATGTGCCTGTTGATGGCCTCGTGCACGCGTTCCGACTGCAACGCCTTCTCGACGCTGAATTCCTCTTTCTGGAATTTCAGGAGCCGGCGGGCGCCTTCGGGGTTGAGCCACACGACTGCGGAGGCGAACTTGCGGTTGTTCGCAATCACGAGCGCTTGCTCGATTACGGGGTGCCGGCTGATTTCAAGTTCGATGGGGCTCGGGCACACGTACTTACCGGTGCTTGTTTTCAGGAGCTCCTTGATGCGGCCGGTGAAGTTCAGGAAGTCCTCGCTGTCGAAGAATCCCTGGTCGCCCGTCTTGAAGAATCCGTCTTCGGTAAAGACCCGCTTGTTGGTTACGGGATCGTTGTGGTAGCCTACAAATACGCTGTCTCCCTTCACCCAGATTTCACTGTTGTCGCCAATCTTCACCTCGAGTTGCGAGAGAGGTTTCCCGATGGTGCCTGCCTTCGAGACCTTCGGGCAGTTCGCAGAAACTACCGGGCTACATTCCGTCATTCCGTAGCCCTCGTAGACGGGGAGCCCGATGTTCAGGAGGAACCTGAGGATAGACTTGTTCAGGGCGCAGCTTCCGCTCACGATAAGCTTGAACTTTCCGCCGAGGGCGTCGCGCATCCTGCGGTACACGAGCCTGTCGTAAATGCGCTGCATTGTGGAACGGCCCTTCCCGGGTTCGCTGATTTTTGCGAGCTTGATGGCGTTCTGGATAACCATGCGCTTGGGGCCCTTCGCCTTGTCGCCGATCATGGTCATGCTTTCGTACAGGCGTTCCAATATGCGCGGCACAACAATCATCACGGTGGGGTGGACCTCGGTGAGCATTGTGGCCACGTTTTTCGGAGTGTCGCCGAAGTATATGCGCACGCCGTTCAACATGTAGAAGTAGACCGCCATGCGTTCGAGGATGTGGGCGACCGGCAAAATCGTGAGGCAGACGTCTTCTTCGCTATTTAGCGGGAAAAGTTCCACCAGGTTCTGGATTTGTGCCAGCATGTTGCGCTGCGAGAGGTCTACACCTTTGGGGGAGCCCAGGGAGCCGCTCGTGTAGATGATGCTGAAGAGGTCGTCGGGGCGAATGGACTGTATCTGGTCATCGACCCAGCTGTAGTAGCGGTTGCTTTCGGCGAGTTCCTTGCCCTCGTCGATAAGGTTGTTCCAGTAGATTCCGTTTTCGGGGAGTGCCGACTTCTTGTCGATGCAGATGACCAGCTTGAATCGGCCGAGGAATGCGTGTAGTGGCGCGTCAAGTTCCTCTACGGTATTCACGAAGAGAATTTGCGCGTTGGAATCGTCGCACTGGAACTTAAAATTCTCGGAAGAGATGTTCGGGAACAGCGGGGCCACCTGAGCGTGGTTTATTTGGGTGGCGATGTCAGCGATGAACCATTCCGGCGAACTCGGGGCGATAATGCTCACACTGTCGTGGGGTTGTAACCCGCGGCTGTTGAGTGCGATGGAAAGGTAGATGGCGCTGTCTCTTAAAAAGTCGCGCGAGTAGTGTAGCCACTGCCCGTCGACCCTCTTGTACCACCCGCCAAAGTCGTTGCGGGAGCATGTTGCGAAGAACATCGAGACAAGAGATGGGTACTGCAGCGGCTCCATACCCTTAAAATACTATTCTTATTGCAAAACGAGATGTTTTTTTTGAGATTTTTTAGTTATTTTACCCAAAAATGCTTAAGAAACTCTCAGATTACGAGAAAACTCTGCAGTGCCTTGTGGCCGAAGGCCGCCCCCTGAGTGCCGACCAGCTACAGTCGGTGGCGACACGCATCGGTTTTTTCCAGCACGAACGGCTCGCGCACGAGCTGGTGATGATCCTTTTTGCGGTCCTGAGCGTTGGCGGGGTGTTTTTCTTCGTGGCTTTCCCCGAAATTCCGATTTTCTGCCTGGATGTGCTGTTCTTTGCGCTCCTTGTGCCCTACATAAAGCATTACTACGGGCTTGAAAACGGTGTGCAGCGTCTGCAAGACCTGTACGCCCAGCTCGAAAACCTATAAAAAAACGCGCCCTTTCAGGCGCGCTTTTGTGTGGCAGGCTTTGCTTGCCGAAGGATTTCTTCTTAGTCCTCTTCGCATCCGGAGGCACTGCACTTGTACATGGTGCCATTGTCGTTGCACCTGTAGGTCGTGTAGGTCGAGGATACGGACACCTTCTCGTAGAAGGTGCAGTAGCTGTTGATGGTGCTCCCCATGCGCGGGCTCGTGATGGTGCTGTTGTCTGCGGCGGAGCATGCAGAGAGGGCGATCACCGCCATGGAGCAAAGTAACGTTGCGATTGCTTTTTTCATGATGATTCCTCCTGCTTAGAAGTAGATGAACGCACCGAAGTTCGCGATGAAGTTGTTGTTCGCGTCGCTAAATCCGGTGAACGGGTTGGAGTAGAACGTGTCCTCGATGGAGGCTTCCACTGCGAAGTTGCTGTACTGGAAGCGTGCACCGATGTTTGCCGTAGCAACACCGGTACGCGATCTCATGTGGGTGATACTGTTCTTCACGATGTCGAGTTCGTCGTTGTAGTCGGTGGTGAACTCTTCGCTTTCCATGGAGAATACCGCCCAGGTGTAGTTCGCACCGCCAAAGACGGTCCAGCAGTTGCCGAGAGCGAGTTCGGCAAAGATATTGGGCTCGGCGTATAGGCCCATGGTGGTGTACTCATCCTTGTTGTGGTTGCTTTCGTCCTTGAATTCGTCAAAGAAAACGATGGGGGCGCGGCTATTCAAACCGAGCAACACGCGGGCCTTTTCACTCTTGAGAATCGTGCTACCGATATTGAATTCCGGCTGGATAAGGATGTGTGCGTCCTTGCCCGTGGTTTCGGTCTCGTTCTTGGAAGAACCGGACTTGCTTTCGCGGGAGTAGGCGTTCTCGTGACGGGTGAAGGTCACGCCCATGTTCCAGAAGAGTTCCTTTGCGGAGGGGTCGTTGCTGATAGTAAGTGTAGCACCGAGATCCCAGTAGTCGTAGTCTGTTTCAACCGTGGACTTACCGTCGGCATCCTTCTGCTCGGTATCGGTCGAGGTTTGGTCCTGGTAGGTGAGCCAGAACGCGGAGGCGTTCACGTCGATTGCACCGAGGGGGAGGGCGAGGCGCAGGCGCAGGATATCATTTGCACCCACGGTGTAGGTGTCCACGTCTTCCTTCTCGTAGGGGTCCTTCGTGGAGGTGAAGGTGAGGTCCTTTGCAAGGGCGTAGCTAAGAGAAATACCCAGACTCTTGCTGGCAAGACCGAAAGTCGCCATGGCAAGGCTGTTGTAGTTCTCGAAGGAGATAAACTTGGTGTTGCCCGAACCGAAGGCGACCGCGCTGAATTCGCTCGTGGGTTCCATGTAGACCAACTTGGAACCGGCCATCTTGTAGGGCTTGTTGAGGTTGTCGCGGATGGTGGGGGCTGCTGCTGCGTTACCTACAATGTTGTAGGCGATGCCGTGCACTACTTCGGGTGCCTTTGCCGCACTGGCGGTGTCAACTGCAGGCGCTGCCTTTGCAACGGGTGCAGGTGCAGGCTTTGCTGCAGGTGCCGGAGCTGCGGCCGGTGCGGGAGCGGGTGCCGGAGCGCTCGCTTCAGCTGCCGGGGCGGCATTCTGCCCCAGCGGAACAACTGTTACGTCGCTGTTGTCTTGGGCCATGGCGCTCGCGATTGCGACTGCCGTAGTCAAGGTAATCAGTTTGATATCCATTGTTTATCCTTTGTTATTGTTTTAAACTTACGTGCTGCTAGAGGATTCAGGGTCTTCTTCGGTGCTCGAAGAACTTTCCGCGTCCTCGCTGCTAGATGATTCAAAAATTTCGCTAGAAGAACTGTCTATCTCGAGCGAGGAACTGGATTCCTCTTCGCTTGAAGAACTTTCAATCAAATCGCTGCTCGAAGATTCCACGAAGTCACTCGAAGAGCTTTCGACCAGGTTGCTGCTCGAAGATTCCACAAAGTCGCTAGAAGAGCTCTCGATAACGTCACTGCTGGAAGATTCCTCAATGTCGCTCGAAGAACTTTCTGCTTCTTCGGACGAACTGGATTCTTCCGTGTCGCTGCTCGAGCTGCTGACGGAACTCGAGGATGTTGCACTGCTAGAACTGCTTACAGAGCTAGAAGATGCCATGCTCGAGGAACTTTCCTCTTCATCGTCGGAACTGGAGGAACTCGAGTAGCTGCTGCTCGAAGACGTGGCCGAAGAACTTGAACTTTCTTCTGCACTGCTCGAGGAACTCTTCTTGGAAGAACTGGTCAAGACGGCGTCGGAATGGGGCGTCTTGGAATTGTTCGGGCCAGAGATAGTGACGTCGCTGGTACAGGCGAGTAGGATGAGCGCCGCTAGAATCGATATGCTGGTAATAATCTTTTTCATGAGCGTTCTCCGTTAAAAGAAATAGATTGCCTCGAAGCTTGTAAACATGCTCCTACCGTCGAACCCGCCAAACGGATTCCGGAACAGGATGTAGCTCAAGGTGGACTCGAGTGCCAGGTTGCCGTACTGGAATCGTAGGCCGGTCTCGGTGCTGATGGCACTTGTCTCGGATTCGAATTCGATGAGCGAGTTTTCCCTCTTCTCTTTAGTGCCGGCAAGTTCGGTGTACGACTCGTAGTCAACATTGTTCGCCCATACGAGGGCGGTCTGGTGCCAGAACATCCAGTTCTTGTTGAACGCGTATTCGGCAAGGAGTTGGGGGGCTGCATCAATGCTGCCCTGGATATAGAAGTCTTCCCTTCCGTTCTTCTTGTCTTTCTGTTTGTCGTATACTCTCGCCGAGGCGGCCACGGTGCCACCGAGGATTATGCGGGCGTTGCTAGACTTCAGCACTTCGGCGCCGAAGGTGTAGAAGATGTCTCCGAATGTGTACGGCTTGCCGCCGTTCAGGCTCTTGATCTTGTAGTTGTTGTCGGGGTTCTCACTATCACGAAAACTGGAATCCTGTTCGTACAAGAACTTGGTGGCGTAACCTCCGAATTTCCACGAGAAGCCCTTGGCGGACGGGCGGTTCGAGATGATGAGGCTGGCGGATGCGGTGAAGCCGTTACGGTCGTATGTGTATTCCTTTTTCCCGTCGGCATCGGAATATTTCGTGGTGTGGAGGGTGTCTGTGCTGGCGTTCTGGATAACCCAGACTCTCGCGGCAAAGTCCACGTTCGTCAGCGGCATGGAAAATGTGGTGCCGAACGAGTTACTGTAAGAGGAAAAAAGTTCTTCGGTCTTGTCGTAGCGCGATTTTTCTTCGTTAAAGTCCAGGAGATCGCGCATGACCCAACTGAAATCCCATCCGAAAGTCTTTGTGGCTATACCGAGAATTGTCTTGGCGCGTTGGTTGTCGTAACGGAACATGTGGAGGAACGTTGTCATGTCCTTGCCGTTGTAGGCAATGGTGCCGTAATCGTTGGTGGGGGACATGGCGACGTACTGGTGGTTGTAGAATAGGTAGGGGGATTCGAACAGGTCGGTGTAGGCTAGTGAGGCACCAGGGAGGCTCGTAGATATGCCGGAAATGCCCCTGCCGGCCATTGTGCCGATGCCGTCGTTGTATTCGGTCCCGTGAAGTACGTCTAATGCGGATGAGTCCGATGGGGGGTCCGCAAAGGTAGCTGCGACAATCGTTGCTAACGCGAAAAGGTGCAGTTTTAATCTCATAATTTGTCCGAAATGTTTTTTCTCCGCCAACAAAGATAACTTAACAAAACACTTTTGCGGAGATTTTTTCGCTTTTTTAAATGTTATGTTTTACAACGATTTTATGAATTTTGAGAACATTTTTTAATTAAAATGCTTTGAAATTGTAAAAATTTAAAGAAATATGTTGCTTTTACTTGGAAATGTGTGTATATTTAGTGAGAACAATAAAAAGGGATGTGATTATGAAATTATTTACGACTGCTCTCGCTTGCCTCGGTTTGGTGGCCGTGGCGGGTGCCCAGGTGACTCTCGGCGATGCCGGCGGCTGGCTCGAATCTGCATACGCGCAGTGGGTGTCTGACGGCTCGGATAGCTACAACGTGTATTATAGCGGTGCGGGCAAGGCCGACGTAAAGGTCGATGCCCCGCTTGTACGCAAGTACGGTTCTACCTGGCGCGTGGATGTGCCGGGCCTCAAGGCGGGCGACTATACGCTCAAGATTGTGGGGGTCAAGAACGGCAAGGAGGGTGTTGCGGCTACGACGAAGACGCTTGCAGTGAAGGCTCACGACCGCTCGGGGTTCGCGTTTGCTGACGGGCATGTCCCCGGTGCGTACAAGGCCGACGGCACGCTCAAGGACGATGCCGTGGTGGTCTACATTACGGAAGGCACGAAAAATACGGTTACGGTTTCTGTAGCGAAGGATAACAAGGGCGGAACGGTGGATTCTACGGGTTTCCAGCCGATCCTGAATGCTATCAAGAAGGGCTACGACAAGCGCCCGTTCGTTTTCCGCCTGGTGGGCAACATTACGGACCCGGCTTCTACGGATAAGGGAGACATCCTTGTCGACATGGGCAAGAAGGAAGGCCTTTCCATGACTATCGAGGGGATTGGTAACGATGCGACCGCGAACGGGTGGGGCATCCGTGTCAAGAATGCGCAGGATGTGGAAATCCGCAACCTGGGTATAATGAACGTGAATAGCAACGAAGGCGACAATATCGGCTTGCAGCAGGATAACAAGTACGTGTGGGTGCACAACTGCGACTTTTTCTACGGCGATGCGGGTAGCGATAAGGACCAGGTGAAGGGGGATGGTGCGCTCGACTGCAAGAAGTCTACCTACGTGACCTTCAGTTACAATCACTTCTGGGATAACGGCAAGTCTAACTTGCTCGGGCTTTCCGAAGGCACGACTGAAGGGCTCTACATTACGTATCACCACAACTGGTACGACCATTCCGATAGCCGTCACCCGCGTATTCGCTACTACAGTGCTCACGTCTACAACAACTACTATGACGGCAATGCCAAGTACGGTGCGGGTTCCACTCTCGGGTCGTCGGTGTTTATGGAAAACAACTACTTCCGCAACTGCAAGTACCCGATGCTTACCTCCTTGCAGGGGAGTGACGTGTATGCGGGTGGCGCCAATCGCGACCCGACCAACAACGGCACCTTCAGCAAGGAAGATGGCGGAACCATCAAGGCGTACGGGAACCATTTTGAAGGGAACTACACGTTTATCCCGTATGGGGCGTCGAAGTACGTGTTGAAGGGTACGGAGACTGCGGTGGGAGCGATTGATTCCAAGGTGGACTTTGATGCGTACGTCGTGGATAGTCGCGATGCGAAGGTTCCGTCTAGCGTGACATCCTATGCCGGTGCAAACACCTACAATAACTTTGATACGGATAATTCCGTGATGTACAGCTACAAGGCTGACGATGCCGCTACGGCTAAGGACAACGTTGTCCGTTATGCGGGCCGCGTGCAGGGCGGCGATTTCAAGTGGACGTTTGACAATTCTACGGACGATGCTTCCTCTGACGTGAACCAGGCCCTCAAGGATGCGCTTGTCGCGTACAAGGGCTGGAACGGGGGAGTCATTGTCGTGTCGAGTTCTTCGTCCGCGCCGGCATCTTCTAGCAGTTCCGTAAAGTCTAGTTCGTCGGAAGCGAAGTCGTCTTCGTCTGAGAAGGCTGAAAGTTCGTCAAGTGTGGCGTCCTCTAGCAGTGTGGAATCCTCCAGCAGTGAGGAGGCTTCCGGCCCGGACGCCCTGCCTGTAGCGGCTCCCTTGCACGGGGAACCCATGCGCTACCTTGCCGGTGAATCCCGTCTGGAGGTCTATGTGCCCGGTGCTGTCCGCGTGGACGTGCTGCGGATGGACGGCACAAAGGTGCTCGCCAGTTCCGCCCGCGTGCTAGACCTCTCGGGCCTGCGTGCCGGCATGTATGTGGTGCGCCTCGTGACTGCGGGCTCTGTGCGTCAATTGAAGGTCTTGAAACATTAGCACCGAAGGTGCCCACGCAAATAATCCGCGCAGGCCACAATCTTGTGATTTGAACGGCGCGGATTATTAAGTGCTGGGAGGGTCTTAGGGAGGGCGGAGCCTTCCCTTGTCGTATAATATTTTTTGCTATATTATCTCATATGAATATCAGACTTTCTGCAGCCGCAATGGCTTTTTCGCTTGCTTTCACGTTTGGAACCTCCCTCGCTGCCGACCCGCGCATTGAGCAGGGCGCTATTTTCGAGGCCAAGGGCGAGTACGAGATGGCTCTCGGTGAATACAGGGCGATCCTTGCGGAACAGCCCCAGAACTCCGAGGCGTATTTCCTTGCTGCAGAAGTCTACCTCAAGATGCCCAAGCAGGATTTTGCCCGTGCCCTTGCCAACTATCGCCTGGCGTACAAGTTCACCCCGACGATGAGCAAGGCATACGAAGGTGCGGCTAAGGTCTACGAACTGATGGGCAAGAAGGCGAAGGCCGAAGAGGAGCGCGCGAAGGACCCGAAGAACAAGCCTACAGAAGAAGTCACTGCCCCCGCGGTAGAACTGACGGAAGCGCCTGCTGCACAGACTGCCGAAGCGAAAGCTGCTGAACCGGCGAAGGCGGAAACTGCTCCGGCTGCAGTCGAAACGAAGGCGGCGGAAAAGGCTCCGGAACCGGCGAAGGTCGCAGAACCTGCAAAGCCCGCCGCAGAAACACCGAAGCCCGTGGAAACGGCAAAGGCTGCCGAACCCGCGAAGGCCGAAACGGCGATGCCGACCGACCCGTTCGAGAAGGGTAAGGTTCTCCTTGCCGAAGGCAAGTACAAGGATGCCGCAGCCATGTGGCGCGAGGTCCTGGCGAAACAGCCGGGCCACGCCGGTGCATATTTCTATGCGGGCGTTACCCGTTACGAGATGGGTGAATACGACAAGGCGGAATTCAACCTGAAGAAGGGCCTTACCTACAAGGAACAGGGAAACGACGCCAACTACTACCTTGCGTTAGTTTATCAGAAAATTAAGAAAGCGGACTTGGAGAAAAAGGCCTTGGCTGCCTACCTCAAGAAGGCTGCCCCCGATGCCAAGTTCCGTAAGCCTGCCGAAGACCGTCTTGCTGAAATGAAGGCCGCCGCGGATTCCGCGAAGGTTGCGAACGCGGCCCCTGCTGAAGGAATTGCCGAAGTTGCGAAGGATGCTGCACCTGTTGCTGAAAAGGCTGCCCCGGTAGAGGCCGCTCCTGTGGCGAGCGAGACGAAGGGACCTTCCGATACTCCGACGGTCGCGAATGCGAACTTGCTATTCAAGGCGGGGAACTTCGCTGCTGCACTCCAGATGTACAAGGCTCTCCTCGAAACGGAAATTTCTGCTGACGAACGCTACTTTGTGACGCTCCAGATGGGTAATATCTACCGCGAACTGCGCGATTTCCATAGTGCCGTGACCCGCTACCGCACCGTGGTGCAGCAGTACCCCGAGTCTGACTGGGCGACCGAGGCAGAACGCGCTCTCGAAGATGCCGTGTGGCTCGAAAAGCATGCCTCCGAGCTCCCGCGCCGTACGCGATAAACGTTTGACAAAAAAAATTCAAGAAACGCCCCTGAAAAAGGGGCGTTTTTGCATTTGAGCGTAGGTGATGCTATTGCGTTTGCGCCTAGAAAAACATAGATTAGAATAAAGTATCCTAAAGGGGGATTGGCCATGAAGAAATTCCAAATCCTTGCGGCTGTTGCGGCATGCGGGTTCTGGGCTGCCTGTAGCAACGGTACCAGTAATCCTGGTAGTGCGGATGGCGATGTGAGTTCCGTGGAAAAAACGGATGGGGCTACGGCGCAATTTGCGAAGCAGTCGGGTTCCGATGATGTGGAACCGGTTGAAGACGTTGCCGATGTTCCTGCTGTTGCCAACACGGATGATGGCGAGGATGTTGCGGAACCGGAATCTTCTTCCAGCGAACCGGAGTCGTCAGTTTCTCTGGATTCAATGCTCTCGGTTTTGTTCCCCGACGGCATTGATGTCGATACGGCACGTCACGATCCGGATAGCGTGGGCGTCTGGCATTTCTATGACCCCAGGGGAACGCATGACAATCCGAACTTCGCCTATGGCGAGATGACGGACCCGCGTGATGGGATTGTCTACAAGACTACGACCATCGGCGGACAGGTATGGATGGCCGAAAACTTGAACTACTTTGACATCGAAGGTGCCCCGAGTTCTATCAAGAACGACTGGTGCTATTGGGATAAGCCCGAGAACTGCGAATCGGCGGGCCGCCTCTACACGTGGACGGTTGCGCAGAGAATTTGCCCCGAAGGCTGGCACCTGCCCACGAACGAAGACTGGGCGGCACTACTGGTTGCGGTAGAAGCCGATTCCGTGAACGAGATCCTCTGGAAGGGGGCTAGCAAACTCAAGGCTATAAGCGGCTGGGAAAACGATGGCAGCGGTACCGATGACTTTGGCTTTACGGCTTTGCCTGCCGGCAAGAAGTTCTTCACCAAGGTGCAGGACGGGTTTACTGGTCACGGTTGTTCGGCGCTCATGTGGGCCTCCACCGAGGCTGAAGGCGGTGCGGCGGATTCCCTTGCATTCCGCATGGAATTGGACTGCAGCAACGACAATGTCATCATCAATACCGCAAAGAAGTATGACGGGCTTTCTGTCCGCTGCATAAAGGATTAAACACGATCACCCCCGGCTAGGCCGGGATTTCCCTTGAGGAAAAATATGAACTACACAAAACATATCGCTTTACTAGCAACATCAATCGTAATCCTCACCGCTTGCGATGAAACTACAACGGAAAAAATCACGCAAGTCAATGAGGTGGGCATGGACGTCGTTTCCGCAGAAAAGGACCTGCCGGAATGTACTGCCGAAAACGAGGGCATGATGGCTTTCGTGAAGGGAGAATCTGTTGCACGCGTATGCGTTGATGAAAAGTGGACTTCGAAGACTGTTTCTGTGAAGGATACGGTTGTCCTTTCGGGGGACACGGTGTATCTCGCTGGAGATACGGTGTATCTAGCAGGTGACACGGTATACCTTGCGGGCGGTAAGGATACTGTTTATGTGGAAGGTTCGGATTTCTCGTGCAAGACGGAATCGCTGGCTGACTCAAGTGGACTCAAGATTGTCTGTAATGGCGACAGCATCGGTGTGGTGCTGAACGGCGCGAAGGGTGATAAGGGCGATGCTGGCGACCCTGGTCAAGATGGCGATCCGGGTGACCCTGGCGCAGCAGGTGTTGGATGCTCTATCGTGGAGCAGACGGATTCTGCCATGACGATTGCCTGTGGAAATGACACGACGAAGATTCAGTTGATCTTCCCCAAGACTGATGCTGAATCAACGGTTGATTTCTTCCAGAATGGCTTTTTTGTTAAGGGTTCAAATGTCTATGTACATGAACTATCAGATGGATCTACTTTGAAATTGCAAGGAACTGCTTTAGTACGTGAATTGACTCTTGATAATGGAACGTACAAATTTGTGGCATCTGATTTGGCTAGTCAGTATGCGATGATTGTTTTTGATGGCTATTATCGTAATCCGGTAACGGGGATGAACTCGAATGCTCCGATTAACTTGAGATTGGTGACGGATATGCGTAAGCGCTCGTATGTGAATGCGAACTTACTGACGCATATAGAGTACGACCGCGTCTATAACTTGGTAACTAGGGATGAAAAGACTGTTAAACAGGCGAAGAAACAGGCCAAGTATGAAATAATGAATCAGTTCCATATGGATACGACTGGAGTCTCTGATCCTGAGGATATAGTGATGTTCGATGCGGATGACGCTAGTGCCAAGTTGCTTGCTTTGACCGTTATATTGCTGGGAGACCGCAGCGAAGCCGAGTTCAAGGAAATCGTGACGGAGTTCGCGGATGATTTAGTCGATGATGGCGAATGGAATGATGCCGCCAGGATTAAGGAACTTGCCACATGGGCAAAGAATGCTGACGAGTCAGGCCGCCTTGATGAAATTCGTGAAAACATCGTGAAAGGAACCGATATCGCTTTCCCGAATTTCGCGAAGTATATCCGTGCATTCTATAAGGCTGAATTGAAAAATTAATCCTTGAATATCCCCGCGAAGGCGGGGACTTGCTCTTGAAAAGAAATGAAGTCCCTGAAATACATAGCCCTGCTTGCTGCATTTGCTTTTGCGGACCCGCCGTCTAACTTTAGCGGGTGGGAACTCGTGTTCGAGGATAACTTCGACGGTACCTCGCTTGACAAGAGCAAGTGGAACCCCACGTACAACTGGGGCCCGACGCACAACCACCGCGCCTACTGTGCCGAAGAGAACGTGATTGTCTCTGACGGTACGCTCAAGCTGAAGGGCGAAAAGAAAGTGCACCCCGATGCAAACGGGCGCAAGGCGAAGTTCAATAACAAGGAAATTCCGGTCGACTATACGAGCGGCGCGATTGACACGAAGGGCCATTTCGAGGTGAAGTACGGCTACATCGAGGGCCGCTTCAAGGCTCCGTGGCAGAAGGGAACCTGGCCTGCATTCTGGACCCTGCAAGATGGCTGGCCTCCCGAAATTGACATCCTTGAAATCCCTGCGTCGCGCAAGCAGCACCATTACTACTTGCATTACACGGACCCGAGCTGGTACAGCAGTCATGGTTCGGCGTGGGATCACGAGGCGTCCTTTGGCGGTCACAAGGATGATGACGTGGACCGTTCGGCAGGCTTCCATAACTATGGCGTGGAATGGGACGAGGGTACCCTCAGTTTTTACTTCGACGACAAGAGGTTCGCAAGTTACAGCCGCCCGACCGAAATCAAGCAGCTTGCGGCGCAGTACATCATCGTGAATCTCGCCATTGGTGGCTGGGCGGGCGACGACATCGAAATCACGACTGACAAGCCGGCCTATTTTGAAAGCGACTGGGTGCGCGTGTGGCAGGCCAAGCCCGCGAAGCCCGATACCGTGCGCATCATGTCGATGAACTTTGGCACGTGCATGGTCCGGACCTCCGAAGATAAACTTGCGTTGGGCGATTGCAGTGGCGATAGCGCTGTTGCGACAATTACTCCGCTTTCTTCGACTACATACCGCATCGGTTTTGGGGACAAGTCGCTGGATACTCCGAATGAATCGACGGATGCTGGCATTACGATGGGCTTGTACACCTGGAATGCTGGCGGTCACCAGAAGGTGGTGATGGAAAAGCAGTCCGGCTACGAGGGCTCCGTGGTGCGCATGAAAATGCAGCATAGCAGCATGTACCTGCGTGCGACTACCGATGGCGAACGCGTGGTGCAGAGCTGGGCCGATGACTGGGAATGGAACCAGATGTGGCGCTTGTTGCCGGATACTGTTGCAACTGATACGGGTGAAACCGATACGGGCACGACTGCACTTGGCAATTTCGCTAGCGTGTATGGAACCTCGGTCCACTATGCCGACAATCATCTGTTTGTTGAACTCGGCAGTGCGTTTGCAAATGGCGCGACGGTGCGCATCCTTGACTTGCAGGGCCGCGAAGTGATGCGCCAGCGCGTTGTCCACGGGAAGGCGCTGGATGTGCAAGCCTTGCCGGCAGGCGTTTACCACGTTGCCGTGCAAAGTAAGACCCGCACGGAAATCCGGCGGTTCAAGAAATAAGATAGCCTTGTCTATGGATCCTATCGGCCTTCGGCCTCCAGGATGACAGTTTGTCTTTAAACGACTTGTACGAGCAAGCCCTTGAGGTACTGGCCTTCGGGGAAGGCGGTATTCACGGGATGGTCGGCGGGTTGGCCGAAGCGTTCAATGATTTGAACGCGCCGATGGGCATCGGCGGCGGCATCCGCGATAATCTTCTGGAACAAATCCATTTCCATGAGCCCGGAACAGCTGAAGGTCGCGAGCATGCCGCCCTCGGCCAGCAGCTTCATCGCGAGTAGGTTGATGTCCTTGTACCCACGGGCGCCCTTCTGCAGGTTGTCCTTGCTTTCCACGAACTTCGGCGGGTCCAGCACGATGAAGTCGAACGTTTCCGCCTTGTCGCGGCACTTGCGCAGGTACTGGAACACGTCCGCTTCCACGTGCGTGGCATGCGCGGTGCTGAGTTTGTTGCGCATGATGCCTTCCTTGGCGAGCTTGAGCGCGTCTTTGGAAACGTCCACCTGGTATACCTTCTCGCAACCGCCACGGAGGGCGTAGAGCCCGAATCCGCCGGTATAGCAGAAGCAGTTCAGGACCTTCTTGCCTTTGGATAGTTCCCCGATGCGGCGGCGGGCATCGCGCTGGTCTAGATAGTAGCCCGTCTTGTGGCCGTTCTTCACGTCGATGGGGAAGAGTATGCCATTTTCGTTGATGATGACGGGTTCGTCGGGCACTTCGCCGTAAACCACGCCCGTGCGGAGCGGCAGGCCTTCCTTTTTGCGAACCTCAGAATCGCAGCGTTCGTAGATGCCACGGCAGTGCGTCTTTTCGGCAAGCAGTTGGTAAATGTCCTGGCGGTGGACTTCTGCACCTGCGGCGAGGATCTCGACGGAGTAGATGTCGGCATACTTGTCGATGATGCATCCCGGGATGCCGTCGTTCTCGGCGTTGATCAGGCGGAAGGCGCTATCCTTGTCCTCAATGTCAAAGCCGCGGCTCTTGCGGGCAGCAATTGCACGGTCCAGGATATCGCTGAAAAATGCACGGTCTATGTTGCCCTTCTCGCCGAAAGTCCAGAAGCGCCCCCTGATCTGGGACTTGGGCGAATACGCCGCAAGACCCAGAAAGTCGCTCCGGTAGCTGTAAACTTCAACCGTATCGCCGAGTTCCGGGTCGCCGACAACTTCGTCGACGGCCCCGCTAAAGATCCACGGGTGGTAACGCAATGCGGACTTCTCGCGTCCGGCCTTCAGGGTAATCGCTTTCATGCATACAAATGTAGAAAAAAGGCCGTTTGGGTTGGGGCGGTTTTCTATATTTGTCGTCAGGATGTTTGAGTCGCTATTTGATAAATACCCGTTTTTCCGTGTCGTGCCTGCAGTGCTCTGCATGGCCATCATCTTCAAGCTTTCCTCGCTCACGAACGAGCAACTGGAAGATTTCCCGCAGGTCTGGGACAAGCTGGCGCATTTCTGCGAATACGCGACTCTTGCCGGTTGCTACGCCATGCTCTGGTCCCGCGCCGAGTGGTCCAAGCGGCAGTGGCTGCGCGTACTTGTTGTGGGCGTACTCGCGCTTGCATACGGTTGCACGGATGAATTCCACCAGAGTTTCGTGGATGGTCGCGAAAGCAGCGTGTTCGACCTCGTGGCCGACCTTACCGGTGGCTTAATCGGCGGAATTGTCTATGCGGTTGTTGTCCGCATCCTGAACCGCTTTGATCCGGTCCCACCTCTGCCCGAAGAAAAGTAGCCTTGTACGGGCTACCTAACAAAGTAGACTGAACAAGGCTATTTTACATATAGTTCTAGAATGCACGAGAGAATCATTGCCGGTACGGCAAAGAGCGTTGCCGCCTTTGAGCATTTCTCGTATTCTTCTGCACTGTAGTCCGGTGCGAGCCTTTTCATGATGAATGCTGAAGTATAGCCGCAGAGTAAAAGGTAGACGAGGGCCTGCCCGAGTGTCGTAAAGGCCTGGAGAATGCTTGCCGAGTTCCCGTGCAGGGGAAGCTTTTCAATGAGCTTCTTGAGGTCGAGTATGTTCATGAGGATGGTGAATGCTGCCATCGAGGATACGTACGCTCCGATGAATTTCAGCATGGAACTTTTTTTCAGGATTTCTTTCCGGTGAAAGAATGCTACGTAGAATGGCACGAGGAATATGGCGTAGGCGCCCGCTCCGAGAATGGCTGCGCACCACATGAAGTTTCCGGCGGGGTGTTTGGCGACTTTTGCTTCGCCTTCTTCGTCTAGTTCCCTGTGTTCCTCGGGTATCCTGCTGAGGATGATGTCGTCTACGTGCTGCTGCACGTCAAGAACTTCGGAGATGTCGACCGTTTCGGGAACTTCGGGCGGAACGTGGTGCTCGTTGGGCGCGTCGCACCAGAGGCAATTAAACATGTCGTCAGCGTATTCTCTTCCGCACTTCTTGCAGATCATTTTAAACCCTTGGCTCTCCTTGCTTTGTACGCCCTGATAAAGTTGCACCCCGACCAATATGCATTATCGTGTGATGTGTGTTACAAAGATATGAAAACTGCGCGGGCCTATTTGTAAAATATTCGTTTTCCTTTGAAAATAAGCCGTTTTGGGCCTTTTTGCAGCATTGGAATATAGGAATAACTTTCTAAATTTGGCGAGGAAATTTTTACGCTAGAATCTTATGAAAATACGTTTTTTTACTTTCATTCTTGTGGCTGCTTCGCTAGCCTTTGCGCAGAGCGGTCTTATGGGCGGAACCGACGGTATCCACCAGATCAACTCGAAGACGCTGGGCAAGTATAGGTTCTCGCTGGGAACCGGCGGTAACGTGACTATTGACCCGTGGGCGCTTACCCGTGGTGGCGTTTTTTACGATGATGGTGTGGAACAACACTTGCAGGATTTCAAGATTTCTGCAACAGGTAACTTCTATATCGGCTTTGGCTTGGCAGAGAACATTGATGTGGCTGTTGCGTTGCCCATCAACTACGACCGTTCTTATGCAGAAGGCTACCTGGAGGCGACTGGCAACATACGTCCGGGCGATATTGACTTGTTCATGAAAGTGTCGGCACCGTTCCTGGCCGAAGACAACATTCTCGGGCTTGCGATGCAGTTGCATATGATGTTGCCGACGGGCTCGAAGGAAATTGGCCTGCGTCCGCGTCATGCCTGGATGCTTAAGGATAAAGGATATACCAATCCCTATACCGCGGATGAAGTCGTGGTGGGGGCTCACGCCATCATGACTCTTGACTTTACTAAGCGCGACGTTCCCCTGCGGTTCAACCTGGAAGGCGGGTTCATGTATGCGAACTTGGGCTCGAATACGGTTGTCTACTCGACAGGCCTTGACTGGTTCATGACCGACTGGATTATCCCGTTTATCGAATTTTCCGGCGAGTTCCGCGTAGAAGGCGAAAAGTACCCGATAGATTTCTTCGAGGACCCGATGACGCTTACGCCGGGTATCCGCCTGCACACTCCGTTCGGTGTTGACATTGCGGGCGGTTTCGACCTGTCTGTGCGCTCCATGCGTAACTTCGGCCGCAGCAAGTCGACGGAAATGCGCGGGACCGAGGACTACACGATTACCTACAAGGACGAGAAGGGTTACGTGAAGACTTACGGCTACGTGCCGGTTGCGACCTACGCGTTCACCGGATTGCTCACGTGGTACTTCGGCGGGGCGGAGAAGGCTCCGGAACGCGAATGCCCGGAGGGACTGCCGCCGCAGGATACGGTTGCGAAGATGGACACCGTGTTCAAGGTCGATACGATTGTGCATGTAGATACTCTCGTGAAGGTTGATACGCTCGAGAAGACGGAATCGTTCGTGAAGGTGCTGCCGATGTCCGATGTCGACGAGGACGGTGTTTCGGATGACCTGGACAAGTGCCCGGATTCCCCGAAGGGTATAACTGTGGATACTACGGGTTGCCCGCGTGACTTTGACGTGGACGGCGTGCCCGACTACAAGGATATGTGCCCCAACACGCTCCCGAACATCGGCGTGGATTCGACCGGATGTGCGAAGGACGAGGACCGCGACGGCGTTGCAGACGATAACGACAAGTGCCCGGCGACAGGGAAGGGAATCCCCGTGGATACTACGGGTTGCCCGATGGATACCGACAAGGACGGCGTGCCCGATTATCAGGACAAGTGCCCCAACACGCTCCGCGGCGTGAAGATCGACAAGAAGGGCTGCCCCGTGAACAAGCGCGAAGACCTGGAACGCCTCAAGAAGGGCATCAACTTCAAGAGCGGGTCTACGGTGCTTACCAAGCCGAGCTTCAAGACTCTGGACGATATCGTGAAGTTGCTGACGAAGTTCCCGGATGTGAACCTCGAAATCCAGGGCCATACGGATAACGTGGGCGAGGATGAGTACAACATGAACCTCTCGCAGGGCCGTGCCCAGTCGGCGGTAGATTACCTTATCCGTAAGGGTATCCCTGTAGAACGCCTGCGTGCGAAGGGATTCGGACCCACGAAGCCGATTGCCGACAACAAGAAGAAGGCCGGCCGTGCAAAGAACCGCCGCGTAGAACTCGTGCCGTTCTACAACGACGAACAGCAGTAATTTTTCGGAAAATAACCGTGAGCCGGAGGCGACTCGTATTAACGAGTCGTCGTAGGCGAGAGTTCGTGAGAAACCGTAGGTTTTAATACGAGAAATGTCGAACGAACGGTCGCTTAAGGAGAAGGCCCCCGCAGTTAGCGGAGGCCTTCATTTTAGGGCAACTATAAGCCGGGTTCTGTACCCCTTACGGGGCGATGACCATCTCTCTGGACGAATCGTTACCGACCGCCTCAAGCGACCTACCCGGAATCCAACAGCCGCGGGCAGCGACTGGTCCTTGCGGACGGAGACCTGCTTGGTCTTGCACCGGATGAGGTTTACCATGCCATCCCTGTCACCAGGAATGCGGTGAGCTCTTACCTCGCCGTTTCACCCTTACCTTGTCCGAACTTGCGCCCGAACCTGGCGGTTTGCTTTCTGTTGCACTGTCTGTCGCGTTACCGCGCCTGGACGTTATCCAGCATCCTGCCCTATGGTGCCCGGACTTTCCTCCAGCATTGCTGCCGGCGGTCATCCGCTACCCGCGAACAAATCTAGCAAACGGGATTGCTTTGTGCAAGGAGCGTTTGCCCCGCTTTTTTGTATATTTACTTTGTTTTTATGGTTTTTAGTGCTAAATCGTTCTGCGTCTATTTTTTTGCGCTTGTCCTTGTGGTGTCGGCGTTTGCCGAACCGGATTCCTCTGCTGTAAATCAGTCTGTTGCAGAATCCCTTGACTCATCGGTTGTAAGCCCGTCTCGTGATTCTTCTGCACTCTTTCGTGTGGACAAGATAAACTACGATATCGGAGATGCCTTCGATGACTCGAAGGTACATACCAAGTATGATAAGCTCGTGTACGACATCCTGAACTGGGTGCATATCGAGACCCGCGAGCATACCGTCCGCAAGTTGCTCCTTTTTAACGAAGGTCAGATGGTGAATCTCGACCTGATGCTCGAATCGGAGCGGTTCCTGCGCGAACAGAAGTTCCTGAGCGATGCCTCCATCACGGTGGAGCAGGACAGTGGGCTGAATGTGGTGAACGTGCACACGAGCGACAACTGGACCTTGACTTTGCCGATAAGTTTCGGGTTCGGTGGCCGCGAATGGAAGTACAAGAACCTGGTGTGGGGTGTCGGCGTGCAAGAGAGCAACTTCCTCGGGCTGGGGCAACTGCTCGGGTTCTATTTCGGGCATAACGAGTTCCGCGACATGTGGCAGGTGGAATACGGTGCACCGCACTTTATATTCCGCTACAACCACTTGGATTTCCTCTACAGTTACAATACTGACGGTTACCTCGCAAGCTGGACGATGTATGTGCCGTTCCTCAGCAGGAGCGTGAACCAGTGGGCCTACACGCTTGCGGGTCTCAAGAACGAAAGCTACTACTACGTGTACGGCAGTGGCGACTTGCCTCCGGGCGCATCTCCCTATGCTACCGACAAGCCGCTCGATTCGCTCCAGCTCTATAACGGCGACGAGGCCGTGGAACTCATGAAGGTGAAGGGTTTTATCAGCGACTCGCTGAGCTTTAGGGTGAGCCGTTCCTTCGGGGGCACGCAGCGCAAGTTCTACCTTGGGGCGACATACGACTACCGCAGGCTTACGGCGGACGAGGGCGAACTGGTTCGTTACCTGTTTACGGATGGCGATCGGGCCTACGCGATAGATTCCGCAACAGCAGTGAACGAGTGGTTGCCTGAACGCAAGGATTCCCGTCTGGGTGCCTATATCATGTATTCGGACCTGCGCTACGAGAAACTCCGCAACTTCCATAACGTGAAGTGGACAGAGGATGTAGACAAGGGCTGGACGGCGAAGGCCCAACTTTCCAAGAACTACGAGCAGATTGGTGCCCACGACAACGATATACGTCTTGACTTCTGGCTCAATATTTACCTAGGTGCAGGCATGCACTACTTGACCATCAATTCGTACAGCAACTTCTACCTGGACCACGGCGAAGTGCGCGACTTGTACGGACGAGTCAGGGGCGAGTACATATTCCACCCGAACAACAGGTTCTCTACGGCACTTACCGGGCTTGTGGACTTCTATGACGAGGCGCGTTTCGGCTACCAGCTTTCGCTCGGCGGTACGGACGGCTTTGTCGGGTTCCCGACCGGGTTCTATACGGGTCAGGCTCGTGTATATGGTAGTTTGGAACAGCGCTGGTTCCCGGACTTTGAAGTCTTTACGCTGGTGCCTGTGTTTGTTGGCTATGCAAGCGTGGGCGAGACGGCCTGGGAGATTTCGGATATCAGGCGCAAGGACCTTATCTACGTGGTGGGCTTCGGTGCCCGATTCGTGCAGACAAAGTCGATTAGCAAGTTGATTAACAAGCTCGATGTGAGCATCCCGCTGAACGGTTCGCGCAAGGGTGACCCTCATTTCTCCATCACGACCGCGTACTCGCTCTAAGGCTTTTTTAACAGGTTAAGTACCTTTTATATATTTGAGAATATGGAAGAACAGGAAAACAAGACCCGCGCCACGTTACGCCAGATAAAGAACATGATCTTGCGCGTGGAACTCATCATCGGTTTCTTCGCGATTATAGCGGGAATCATTGTCACCGTGATGGTCTGGAGCGAAGGCTACTTTGCGGGTGCATTGATGATGGTGCTGACCGGGATCCTCAACATTTACCTTGCGTTCAAGGAACTTGTTGCCCCGACCGATCACCTGCTTCACTGGCAGGCGGTGTTCTTCATGATTGTGCGCCGTGCCATGTTCTTCCTGAACATAGCCCTTTTGGCACTCGTACTTGGCACGTTTACGAATTTAATTTAGTGCACGCCGTCTTCGTTCGTGAATTCCTTCTCGCCGTACCACGCCTGTATCTGTTCGCATGCGGTATCGTCGAAGGATTCCTTGTCATGCAGAATATGCTCGGCGGTTTCAAGCGTCTGACTGATGAGTTCCTGGTCGGCAATCCAGTCAAACCAGCGGAACACCCAGGCGCCGCTTTGCTCGTTACCCTCGAGGTTGCCTGCTCCGCGGTTCTGCAGGTCGAGTTCCGCAATTTCGAAGCCGTCCTCTGTCTGCGAGAACTGCGATAGGCGTTCCATGCTGGTATCGGCAGTGTCGCCCTCGGGTATCATCAAGAAACACCATGCTTCTCGATCGCCGCGGCCCACGCGGCCGCGCAACTGGTGCAGTTGCGCGAGCCCGAACCTGTCGGGCTGATCGATGACCATCAGGTTTGCTGCGGGCACGTTCACGCCCACCTCGATTACGGTCGTTGCCACAAGGATGTGTATCTTTCCGGCGGCGAACTGCGCGATGATTTGGTCCCGCTCGTTTTCGTCCATCTGGCCGTGCACGCCCGCGACCTTCAGCGCGGCGCCGTTTAATGCCCCAGCTTGGCCCGAAGTGGCGCCTAGAGCGATGTTGCCAGGCCCTGCGACATATGCGCGAAGTTCCTCGACAATCTCATCGACGGTTCTTGCACTGTTGTCGCCGGTTGCTGAGCTTGCCGAAGCATCGTCACTCCCGACGCGGCTAGCAATCCAGTAGCACAGGTTTCCGGTGGCAGCTTCCTTGCAGATAAACTTCTTCATGTCCTCGCGCTTGCTGGCGTTCACGAGGCGCGTCTTGATGGGCTTGCGGCCCGCGGGCTTTTCCTTGATGCTCACGACCTTCAGGTCGCCGTAGAGTGTCATGGCGAGGCTACGCGGAATCGGCGTCGCGCTCATCACGAGCATGTCGGGGTAGTCGCCCTTCGCGAGTAATGCTTCGCGCTGGCCCACGCCAAAGCGGTGCTGCTCGTCGATGACAACGAACCCGAGACGCGAAAACACCACGTCCTTGCTGAAGAGAGCATGCGTGCCGATGACGATATCGGCAAGCCCCATCTGGAGTTCCCCGAGAATCACCTTCTTTTCGGCGGCGGGGGTGGCGCCTACCAGCAGGCGCACGTTTAGGCCTGCGGCGTCAAAGAACGGCTTGAGGCTCTTGTAGTGTTGCCGTGCGAGAATATCTGTGGGTACCATTAGAGCGCACTGCTCGCGCATCCCGCTGCCGGCGACGCCGCATACGGCCATCATCGCGAGCATCGCGACGACGGTCTTTCCGCAACCGACGTCGCCCTGCAAGAGCGCATGGAACTGTTTTTTTCCGTTCAGTCCTGCGACAATCGTATCCAGGGCTTCTTCCTGCCCGCGGGTAAGAGAGAACGGTAGGCTTGCCTTCGCGGCCATTACCGTCCCGAGGTCAATCTGCCGCTCGTGCCCGCGCAGCTTCTGGTTCTCGCGCCGCTTGACCATGCGCAGGCAGAACGGCAGGAGCTCGAGGACCTTGAGTTCGCGTTTGGCCTTGTATATCGCGGGGAACTCGTGGGGTAGGTGGAGCGTGCGCAGGTTCTCCATCACGGGTTTAAACTTTAGGTAATCAGTGAGCACCCTCGGGCATAGCCCGGGTAGCGTAAGCCCCGGAAAGTTGAAGATGGTCTTGTACAGCTTGCGGAAGAACTTCTGCTCCATGCGGGCTTCGCGGCAAGCCTCGCTGATGGGGTACACCGGGAGGATCGCCCCGGTGAATTCCTCGTCGTCATCGAAGGGCTGCATGTCGGGGTGTGTCATCTGGAGCCCGCGGTATTCACCGACCGCACCCGAGACACACCAGCGCGTATCGTTCTTGATGCGCCTTGCCCAGTAACTCGTGCCCTGGAAAAACAGCAGTTGTATCTCGCCCGTGCCGTCGGTGAGCGTCGCCATAAACCGGGACCTTCTCCCGCGCACGACACCTGCACGCTTGATGGTGCCGATAAGCACCACCTTGTCGCCTGCACGGCATTGCCCGATGGGGGTGACCTTCGTGTGGTCAAGATACGTGCGCGGTATGTTGTAGAGCAGGTCGGCGACGGAATTGAGCCCCGCCTTGTGGAGAGCTTCTGCGCGCTTGGGGCCGAGTCCCGGAAGTTGAGATATTTCCATGTGCCGCGGCTTTTATGCTTGTTTATTCGCCTTCGACTTCTTCCGAGTCGGGGAGCTTTTCACCCTTTTCCGCGCGGATCTTCGCCTTCTCGCGAGCCGTCTTGCCGATAAGGTTCGTGTTCTTGAACGTGAACAGCTTGACTTCCTTGCCGTTCTCGTCGTACATCTTGATGCCCTTCGTGTCGATGGCGGCAATGAGCTTGTTCAACTTGTCGGTCAGGTCGGCAACCTTGTCTACGATTTCGCGCGAGTTGATAAGCTTGTTCATGGCAGGCGAGTTCTCGATGTCGGCAATCATCTTTTCTGCCTTCTCGGTTCCCTCGGAGATGGACTTGATGACATTTTCTGCTTCGCTGATTTTCGCGTTCAGGGCGTCGGTGGTTGCCTTGACCGTCGTGTCTACCTGGTCTGCCATGCTGGCAACCGTGTTGCCCGCATCGTTAATCTGCTTGATGATGCCATTGATGGCGGGGTTCAGGCGGTCGACGGTCTTGTCGGCGCTTTCGAGGATGCCCTCGATGGAGCCCATCACGTTCTCGTAGATTTCCTGTGCCGATCTGTGGGAGGAGTCTCCCTCGGTAATGAGCATTATCACTTCGCGCACGTTAGTAATCTGGGCGTTCACGTCTTCCATGTAACGCAGCGCCTCGGCGATGCCCGGCTCGAAGTTCCCCTGGTGGATATAATCCGGCGGGAGAGCCTTGCCCTTTTTGTTCGGGACAATTTCGAGCCTGCGCTGGCCCATGAGTGCGTAGTTCACGTTGTTGAACTGCGTGCCTTCGCGGAGCGTAATCGGTTCGTCGAACTTGATTTCGACACGGGCGCGGTCGCCCATCCAGGTGACCTTCCCGATGGTGCCCACCGTGTAGCCCCGGATCACGACCGGGTCTTCGGGCTGCAGCGAGCCGAGCTCGTCAAAATCGACGTATGCCTTGTAGGTCACGTGCTCGTGTGCCACGACCATTTCGTAGGCGATGCCCGCAAAGAGGGCGAGGAGCGCCAGGAGCGAAAAGTAGCCTATAATCCTGTCGGATGTTTTCATGTGCCGAAAAATAGTTTTTTCTTCAAAAAAAAACATATATTCTTGTATAGTGAGGTGTGTTTTATGGGTTTTATGAAATCTTTGTACAGTGTCGTTGCGGTTTCGCTCTTGGCGGGCCCGCTTGCTTTTGCCGGGGAATCACCGCGCGATACCTTCGGCATAGAGAAGTTCTTCCCGACATTATCGGGAACGGTGGAATGGAATTCGGCACATTGGGACAATGGCAATGCGCGCAATATTGACTGGGATGGAGACCCGGATGACCCGCTGGAATGGACGGACAACCGCAGCGGGGGCGATGCATCCCCCTATTTCAAGATAGATGGCAAGGGCGTGATGCAGATGATGTCTGCGGAGCCGCGTTTCCATATCAACAGTCAGACGGAATGGGCGGCAAAGAAGCAGTTCTTCCGCGATGTGGAATTTACCGCCTACTACCGCCGGGGAGAATCTTCCGAAGGCGGACCCGACTGGGGCGGCATGGTGATGGGCGTACGCAGCGGCGCGCTCGGGCACGGGTCGAGTGGCGGCAACAATTGCGATGCGAGCACGTATTACGCGCGCTTCAGGCACGACGGCAAGTGGGATTTCGAGAAGGAATGGAAACACCCCGGCAGCTACTACCAGAGCGAGGGGGTGATAGGCAGGCAGGCCCCGCTGTGGGGTGGCGCCAAGCTCCCGTTCGGCCGCTGGATCGGCATGAAGTTCATTGTGTTCAACGTAGAGAACCAGACCGATTTGCCGGGGATTCCTCCTTATTCTGTAATGCTTGAACTCTACATCGACTCGACCTCGAATGGTGAACCTGCCAAGGCTAAATGGGAAAAGGTGGGCGAGGCGTGGGATGATGGCTCGGATTGGCCGGGTGCCTCGGGCGGTGCCAAGACGATTGATGGCTGCAAGGACTACAATGGCGTGGAGGATGCCCTCGCGCCGATCATCCGGGGTGGCGGGATCGCCCTGATGCGTACCGACGGCAACCAGAATAACGTGGTCCAGGCCGAATACAAGTACGTGAGTATCCGCGAAATTGACCCCGATGGCAGCTTTGGCGGGACGACCGGCGTCCGTAGACCCCATTCCGCCGTGGGCGTTTTCCCCTCCAAAAGGGTCAGGTTCGACCTCAAGGGGCGGTCCGCACCCGAAAAAGCGGCTCCGGGCATGTATATTTTCCGCCGGAATTGACAAAAAGTCCCCGTTTTCTATATTTGGCTCACCGATTTTATAATCGGAACCCTCCCGGAGCCAATGTCGGTACCCGGGCGATAGACCAAAGGGACTCATTATGAGACAATACGAAACGATGGTGATCATCGACGCTATGATCTCTGACGACGCTATCAATGCCGAAGTCGAGACGATTGGCAAGAGCATCACCGACGGCAACGGCGAAATTCTCCGCCGTGACGACTGGGGCAAGCGCAAGCTCGCCTACACCATCAACAAGCGCCAGCACGGTTACTACGTGATCTTCTACTACAAGGCAGAAGCCGCTGTGGTCGCCGCTATGGAAGCCGCTCTCAAGCTTAACGAAAACGTCCTTCGCTGGATGACTCTCGCTGATTATCCGATGAGCGAAATCGTCTACAACAAGGACATGGCTCAGTCTACCGAGGAAATCATCCCGGTTGACGCAGAAGAAGGGGAGGCTGAATAATGGCTTTTGAAGATAAGAAGCAGGCTACCCGTGTCCGCCGCAAGAAGACTT